>CANFDA010000100.1 GCA_947445215.1 Alphaproteobacteria bacterium
CGAAGCTCAGCGCCGCCACGGCCAGGTTGATCCCGGCGGCGACGAAGGTGGCCACATAGATGTCGTATACGCGCAGCAGGTAGAAACCGGCCAGCAGGCTGCCCACCACCGCGCCCAGCGTGTTGGCGCCATAGAGCATGCCCCACCAGGAGGCGTTGTTGCTGCCGCCGCGGGCCCAGCGGACGATGGCGGGAAGCGACGCGCCCATCAGGATGGTGGGCGGCAACAGCGCAATGGCGCAAACGACGGCGCGCATCACCATGCCGGGCGCGCCCGACTGGGCCCCGGCGACATAGAGATCGTCGATCAGCGGGATCAGCACCAGCTGCAAAAGGCCGAACAGGGCGATGCCCGCCTCGATCACGGCATAGACCATCACCGGATGCATGCGGGTGCGCGGCAGATAGCGCGGCAGCAGATAGGAGCCGATGCAAAGGCCACCCATGAAGGTGGCAAGCAGAATGCCCAACGACACGGCGGTGGAGCCGATGGCCAATTGCAGCAACTGGTACCAGACGATTTCGTAGATCAGCGCCGAACAACCGCTGCCCGCGAAAAGCAGCAGCAGCAGCAGGCGCTGCAGATTGAGACCGGAATCGGTGCTGGTATTCGTGGACACTTTTTCTCCCCTTCTGCTCTTCGCATCGCAAGCGCTGCTGGGGGCATCTTCCCCGTAAGCGCTTCGCGCTCGGGGAAGAACACTCCTCTGCGCTCCTCGACAGGGAGCTTTGCCGTTCCTTATCACAGGCATTGCGGCGAGAAGTGGCCTCGTCTGCGTGCCGCGACGCAATTTTACAATTGCTCACCTGCGACAGCCTCACTCACCGCACGGTTGAGGTAATTCGTTAACATTAAACATCTGATATGATTAGTAAAATTTATTAACCATCGTTTTGGCCGTGAACCGGAAGACCGGGGGCACAAGGCGGTGGCGGGTAGGTGGGGTGTCGTCCAGGGAAGCAGAAACCCTTTGGAAAAGATGACGCCATGCGCACTCGACCTCTGTTTTCCTCTGTCACGATCCCCGTCGCCCCGCTGTCGGCCGACGCCCGCATCTACCGGCTGAACACCGAACATAACGACTTGGACGCCGCCATCGGGGCGCTGGCGCTCAGCGGCAATGCAGACGACCTCACCGTTACCCGGCTGAAGAAGCGCAAGCTCCACATAAAGAACGAGATTGCGTCCCTGCACGCCGTCACCATTGGCGCGGACATTGCCAGGGTGTCCTGGCGGCCGACGTCTCAACCCGTCTGGCAGCAGGTGAACGCAAGCAGATTTGCTGCCAGACTGTCTGACATGACAAAGCTCACCATACGGATGGTGTCGTCTATGCATTGCCCGCTGACATGAGCACGGCGCTGCAGGCTGATGCCAAGGCACTGGCCGCGTGGCAGGACATCACGCCACTCGCACGGAATAATTGGATCTGCTGGGTTACCATCGTCAAAAAGGTCGACACGCCAAAAGAGCAGGTCGAACGCTTGGTGACTCAGCTCAAGGAAGGCGTGCGGCGGCCCTATTGCTGGCCCGGCTGCCCCCATCGCAATGCAAAAGCGAAAAAGTGGTTCGGGCCCAAAAAGGCCAAGGCAGCGGGTTGAGGCGCTGGCGCGCGGGCCGGCTTGACATTTCATGGTGCCCACACTCGGGCTGCTACGCGGCCCTCCGTGGCACTCAGTTTTTCTAAGTTCGCTTCGCTCTCTAAGAAAAACTGGTGAGCCCTAGGGGAGTCGAACCCCTCTTGCAAGAATGAAAATCTTGAGTCCTAACCGATAGACGAAGGGCCCCACCGGACGGGTCGGGCTATAAAGCCATGCCGGCGCCCGATCAAGGGTTTGACAGGTATTTTTCACGCCCCTGCTGGCGCGGCATCCTCGATTTCCAGCTGGATGCGGACCTGCCCTTTCCAGTCGTCCCGTTTCAGCCGCCCAGCGGCGTGAATCGCCTGCCCACGGCTTGCCAGCAGCCCGTCGCCCAGCTTGGTTCCCACCGCCCGGAAGGCGATTGCCTGCAACGCCGCGCCGCCGCCATTCAGGCGCAATCGGATGTGGTCCTTGCCAACCACGTCGGCGAAACTCACCCGCAGGTCGGGGAAGGCCAGCAGCGGTTCCGCGTTCCCCGCGCCATAGGGACCGGCCAGGGCGATCTCCTCCAGCAGCGGCTGCCCGGCCCCGGCGGGCGAGGCCGCCGCGTCCAGTTCCAGGGTTGCCCCTGTCGCCAGGGCGTCGGATTTTCCTTCAAACGCCGTCTCAAGGAATGCCTGCAAGCCTTTGAGCTGGCTGGTATCGAGCGAAAAACCTGCCGCCATGGCGTGACCGCCACCGGATTCGATGACGCCCGCCAACACCGCCGCCCGGATCGCCCCGCCGACATCGATGCCGGGGATGGACCGAGCGCTACCGCGGCCCATGCCGCCTTCGAACCCGGCCACAAAACTGGGCTTGCCGAAGCGTTCCTTCAGCCGGCCCGCCACGATGCCCACCACGCCGGGGTGCCAGCCATCGCCCGTCACCAGGATAAAGGGCGCGTTGGCCTGGGTGGCTGCTGCTGCCAGCACCTCCTCCACGATGCCACGCTCGATGCCCTGGCGCTCGCGGTTGTGCAGGTCGAGCTGCAAGGCGAAGTCCGATGCCGCCTCCGGGTCGCGGGCGGTCAGCAGGTCTGCCCCCAGGCTGGAGCGCCCCACCCTGCCCCCGGCATTGATGCGCGGTCCCAGCAGAAAGCCGAACGTATAAGGCGTGTAGGGCGCAGTGGCCTTGGCGATCTCGGCCAGCGCCTTGAGGCCGGGGCGCGCACCGTCTTTCGAGCCCAGCCGCGCTAGCCCCTGCCGGACAAAGGCGCGGTTCAGCCCGGTGAGTGGAACCACGTCACAGACCGTCGCCAGTCCGACGAGATCCAGCGCCAGCCGCAGGTCGGGCTCGGGTATGCCGCGCGTCTCATAGAAGCCGCTGTCGCGCAGGTACCTGTTCAGCGCAACAAGGAACAGGAAGCAGACACCGGCGGCACAGAGATGACCCAGCCCGGATTCGTCGCCCGGCTGGTTGGGATTCACATGCGCACATGCGGGCGGCGCGTGATCGACGCGGTGATGATCCAGCACCACCACATCCATGCCCTGCGCCTTGGCTTCTTCCAGCGCGGCGGTGGCAGCGGCGCCGCAATCCACCGTGATGACCAGCTTGTTGCCCTCGCCTGCCAGAGTCTTCATGGCGGCAGGCGACGGGCCATAGCCCTCGGTCATGCGGTCGGGAATGTAGATGCGCGGCGCGTCCCCGAAAACGCCCAGGAAATCCGCCAGCAGCGCCGAGGAGGCCGAGCCGTCCACATCATAGTCGCCGAAGACGGCGATCTTCTCGCCCGCCGACAACGCGCCCCCTCCTATCGCAAGAGCGACGCGGGCCACCGCCTTGTCCATGTCCTTCAGCACCCTGGGATCCGGCAGCAGGTGCTTCAGCGAGGGATTGAGATAATTCCAGACATCGGCCTCGCCGATGCCGCGCGCCGCCAGCAGCCGCGCCAAGGTGGGTGAAATCTGCTGCGCGCGGGTCAGCGCTTGCGCCGCCTCGTCATCGACGGGCTTGAACTGCCAGCGCCGCCCGCTGAACGACCGCGCGACGCCGAATGCGGCGGGGAGCGCCGCTTCGGGCACGGCGCTCAGGCGGCCTCCATCGGGATCATGCAGGGCCTGGCGCGCACCTTGTCCGTGGCGGCGATGGCGTTCAGCGCCTTCTCCACCGCGCTTTGCGCCGCGTCATGGGTGATCATCACGATGGCGACGCCCTCCCCCGGGGCGCGGCCACGCTGGATCATGCTTTCGATCGAGACGCCCGCATCGGACAGGCAGCGCGCGATGCCCGCCAGCACGCCCGGAACATCCAGAACTTCGAAGCGCAGATACCAGGGGCAAATGCCCGCGCCCGCAGGCGCAGGCTTCAGCGTGGCAAGCTGCGCCACCGGGCGGCCAAAGGCGGGCCGAAACGCGCCGGCCGCCGCTTCAACGATGTCGGAGATCACGGCAGACGCGGTGGGCGCTTCGCCCGCGCCACGTCCGGAGAAGAAGAACGGCCCCGCCGCACCGGCATCGACCATGACGCCATTCTGCGCGCCATCGACATTGGCCAGCGGCGAGCGTGCCCTCACCATGGACGGCGACACCTTCTGCTCGACGCCAAGCGGCGTGCGGCGGGCGACGCCCAACAATTTGATGCGATAGCCGAACTCGGAGGCGAAATGGATATCGGCGGCGGTGATGTGCTCGATGCCTTCTACCGTCATGCTCGCCAGGTCTGGCGCGGTGCCGAACACCAGCCCCGCCAGCAACGCCAGCTTGTGCGCCGTGTCACCGCCGCCCACGTCCAGGGTGGGATCAGCCTCGGCATAGCCCAGCTTCTGCGCATCTTTCAGCACATCGGCGAAACCCGCGCCTGTGGCTTCCATTTCGGTGAGAATGTAATTGCAGGTGCCGTTGAGGATGCACTTCACCGCCTGCACTTCGTAGGCGACCAGGCTTTCGCGCAACGTCTTGACGATGGGAATGCCGCCGGCCACCGCCGCTTCGAACTTCAGCGCGACGTCTTTCTTCTCGGCCAGTTCTGCCAGGGCGCGGCCATGCTTGGCCAGCAGCGCCTTGTTGGCGGTCACGACATGCTTGCCATTCTTCAGCGCAGTTTCGACCAGTTCGCGGGCGATGCCTTCTTCGCCGCCGATCAGTTCGACCACCACATCGGCATCGCCGGAAGCCAGCGCCAGCGGGTCGGCCACGAAATTCTTCACTTCGAAGCCGCGCGCCTTTTTCGCATCGCGGGCCGAGACGGCGCAGATTTCCAGCTTGCGTCCGGCGCGGGCGGAAAGATCGTCACCGCGCGCGGCAATCGCCTTGGCGACGCCGCCCCCGACCGTGCCGAGACCGGCAATGGCGATCTTGAAGGGCGTCATTTCGCGGACGCCAGGTTCATGTCGGAAGATGGGTCCGCCGGGGCGTTGTTGCTGCCCATGCTGAGGAATTTTTTCACGTTACGCGCCGCCTGGCGGATGCGCTGCTCATTCTCCACCAGCGCGACACGGACATAGCCTTCGCCATATTCGCCAAAGCCGATGCCGGGCGAGACCGCCACCTGGGCATGGATCAGCATGTCCTTGGCGAACTCCATCGAGCCCAGCGCCTTGTACTTTTCCGGCACCGGAGCCCAGGCGAACATCGAGGCTTCCGGCGCGGGAATGTCCCAGCCCGCCTGCGCCATGCTTTTGACCAGCACATCGCGGCGCGCCTTGTACACGGCGCGGATTTCGTCGGCGATGCTCTGCGGCCCGTTCAGCGCGGCGGCGGCGGCGACCTGGATCGGCGTGAAAGCGCCATAGTCCAGATACGATTTGATGCGGGCCAGCGCGCCGATCAGCTTCTCATTGCCCGCCGCGAAGCCCATGCGCCAGCCGGGCATGGAATAGGTCTTGGACAGCGACTGGAATTCGATGGCGATGTCTTTGGCGCCATCGACCTGCAGGATCGAGGGCGGCGGATTGTTGTCGTCGAAATAGATATCGGCATAGGCCAGGTCGGACAGCACCCAGATTTCGTGCTTCTTCGCGAACTTGATGACCTCCTTGTAGAAATCCAGGCCCACCACCTGCGCCGTCGGGTTGGAAGGATAATTCACCACCATCGCCAGCGGCGACGGCACCGAATGGCGCGTAGCGACGCCGATCTTGGAGAGATATTCCTCCGGCGAGGTGGCCGGGACATGGCGGATGGCGGCGCCCGCGATCATGAAGCCGAAAGCGTGGATCGGATAAGCCGGATTGGGCACCAGCACGACATCGCCCGGAGCGGTGATCGCCATGGCGAGGTTGGCGAAGCCTTCCTTGGAGCCCAGCGCCGCGATCACTTCCTTGTCGGGATCGAGATCGACGCCGAAGCGGCGCTTGTAATAGGCGACATGAGCTTTGCGCAGGCCCTTGATGCCGCGCGAGGCAGAATAGCGGTGGGCACGCGGATCGCGCGCGGTCTCGCACAGCTTTTCGACGATGAAATCGGGCGTCGGCATGTCCGGGTTGCCCATGCCGAAATCGATGATGTCCTCGCCCCGGGCGCGCGCGTGCGCCTTGAGGCGATTCACTTCCTCGAAGATGTAGGGCGGCAACCGCTTGATGCGGTAGAAATCGGTCTGCATGGCGTTAAATCCTGGGCGCGCGCCAGAATCGGGGATTTGCCCCCGGCACGCAACGTTTTTTCAGTTAAAATGCGACAGTTATGAGCAGATCAGGACTGCACATAAATCTCGGCGCGTCGGTTGCCCTCTTCGCCCCGGGGCATGGATTCGTAATAGACCGGCTGGCTGTCGCCCACCGCATCGATCCGCACATTGGCGGCGGGCACGCCCTGGTTCATCAGCTCGCGCGCCACGGCGTTGGCCCGCTGCTGCGACTTGGTGAAGATCACTTCCAGGTGGCGTTCCACCGGCATGTTGGCCGTGCGGCTGGAGGCATGGCCCACCACCCGGATGGTGCCGTTGCCGCCATTGGCCTTGAAGGCGGTGGCGGCCGCGCGGATCTGGGTGCGGGCGGCGGCGCTCAGGACCGTGCCGTCACCGGGGAAATAGACCACGGCGGTGGGCGGAACCCCGCCATTGCGGGCCGCGATGGCGGCAATCGCCGAGGTGGCCGAGGCATCGCGGTTTGCCAGGACAGAGCCCGAGGCATTGCCCGGCACCGCCGCGACGGCAGGTGAGGACGCGCTGGAGGCGGTCTGGCGATAGCGCGCCAGGATGGGGGCGGAGACGAAATTGCTCACGCTGGCGTCCAGCGGCGTGGCGGCGGACGGCTTGAAGCCCAGGTCAGCGTCGGACATCACCGGCGTCGACATGATGGTGCCGCGGATGGCGCCTGCAGGCAGCACGGCGGGAACGGCGGGTTCGGCCCCCGGCGGCAGGGTGGCGCGGCTGGTAACCGAGGCGGCGGAGGCGGTCTGGACCGGCGCGGCGGCCACTGCAGCAGTGGAATTGCCCGAAACGGCGATGGGCGGCGCGGGCGCGGCGACAAAGGTGGACGGCGCCGTGGTGGGCGCGGCATTGCCCGCAACCGGGATCGGCGCGGGGAAACCCGCTGTGGGCGGCAGGTCGGCGGAGGCCACAGGCGCAGCACTGGGCGGCGCGGCGCTGGCCGACGGCGGGGCGTTCAGGGCGGCCGCCATCTGCGGGGTCATGGGTGCGGCGGCGGTGGGCGGCGGCGCGGCGGCTTCGGTACCGGCCCGCAGCGCATCGGCGCTATACTGGGCCTGCACACCGGCGGCGTTGAGCGAGCTGGCGACGCTGCGCTCGGTATCGGAGGAGACCGGCGCGGACGGGATGCCCGCCAGGTCCGGCGTGGTGGACTGGGTGTCGGCAACGGCGGAATCATCGGACAGCAGCCCGGTCGGGTCGAGGTCGGCCATTGTCTGGCAGCCCGTCAGCGCCATGGCTAGCGCCGCGATCATGCCAAGCCGCAACACCGGTCGCGCAAATCCTGTTCTCATCCCAAATTTC
>CANFDA010000101.1 GCA_947445215.1 Alphaproteobacteria bacterium
CAGGCCGCCTGTCTGTGTCCGCACGAAACCCGCTTCCTGCTGCCTGCGGGCGGCGCAGCCGCCGCGCGCCGCGATCTCGAAGGCGGTGGGCGCGATACAGAAAATTTCCTTGCCACTCGCCACTGTGGTGCCGTCCTTGCGGCGGGCGAAGAGGTAATAGGCGGTACCTTTCGCCAGCGGCGCGGTGCTTGCCCGGGCGCAGGCGCCGCGCGGCACGGTCCACCAGCCGCGGGAGACAGGCTTGCCCTTCGCCACTTCGGCCAGCGCCACATCCAGGGGATCGTCGGCATCGTTGCAGACGGTATAACCCGAAGGCGAGTTGGTCCGTCGCGCTTCGCTTTCCAGCCGCGCGAACAGCGCGACATTTGCCAGCTTCTCCGCCGCGAATTCCTTGCGCGCCGCCGTCAGCGCCACGCCGGTGAGTTTGCTGGTGCTGCTATCGATGGGACCGGGATCGAAGCCATTGTCGCGCAGCAACCTCTTGGCGCCCGCCAATTGCGCCGCCGTCAACGACGCCAGTACCGGCTGTTCGTCCAGAGTCATCGTCCAGTTGGCCCGCCCGCCCATGTCCAAGGCGGCAAACGGCAGCGTGAAGCTGCCCTCGCTGCTGCACACCGCCATGGCGCCAGATTGGGTGAGGTTGAAGTCGGTGTCCTTCACGCACATGGGAAAGCCGCCGCCCCAGGCCCGTGCCGGGCCAGAATGCGAAAGTGACGAACGCGCATGCACCAGATAGATCTCGGCGGTAAGCGCTTCCTTGCGCGCCACCTGGCAGTCGCCGGGCGCGACGCGGGTCCAGCCTTGCGTCTCCGATTGCGGTGTCTTGATCGCAGCCGTCGCCGCATACAGCACATAGCTAGTGCGGTTGCAGAGGGTGAGCGCCGCCTCTGCGGGGCTGGCGGCGCAGAGCAGCGCCACGCTAAGGCTCAAGCCGGCGAGCCTCATTCGGCGGTGATGAGCGTGCCCGCGCCGTGCTCGGTGAAGAGTTCGAGCAGCAGAACGTGCGGGATGCGCCCGTCCAGGATCACCGCGGCCTTGACGCCCGCTTCCACCGCGTCGATCGCGGTCTGGATCTTGGGGATCATGCCCCCGGAAATGGTGCCGTCGTCGATCAGGGCGCGGGCCTCGCGCACTGTCAGCTTTGGCACCAGCTTCTTGTCCTTGTCCAGCACGCCTTCGACATCGGTCAGCAGCACCAGGCGTTCGGCGTTCAGCCGTCCCGCCACGGCGCCGGCCACCGTGTCGGCATTGATGTTGAAGGTCTCACCTTTGGTGCCGATGCCGATGGGTGCGATCACCGGGATGATCTCCGATTTCATCATGGTATGCAGCACTTCAGGATTGATCTTTTCCGGCTCGCCGACAAAACCGAGATCGACCGCTTCCTTCTGGCCGGTCTCTGGGTTGGTCTTGGTCAGGGCGACTTTGCGCGCCACCACGAGATTACCATCCTTGCCCGACAGGCCGACGGCGCGGCCGCCCGCGGCATTGATGGCGCTGACGATCTGCTTGTTGATCGAGCCGGACAGCACCATCTCGACGATTTCCACCGCAGCCGCGTCGGTGACGCGCAAGCCATCGACAAAGGTAGAGTTGATGTTCATTTTCTTCAGCATGGCGCCGATCTGCGGCCCGCCGCCATGGACCACAACAGGGTCGATGCCGGTCTGCTTCATCAAAACGATGTCCTGGCTGAAATCGTCTGTGCCGCCATCGCCGGTCATGGCGTTGCCGCCATACTTCACCACAATGGTCTTCTGGTCGTAGTTCAGGATGTAGGGCAACGCCTCGATCAGAACCCGGCCGGTCTGGCGCCAGCGCGCCATCACCCGCAGGTTGCGATCTTCAGCAGTGTCGTCGGACCCGGCCATGCCATCCTCGAAGAAACAGGCGAGGGCGTTATAGAACCCCGGCCCCCTGAATCCAATGGATTAAAGCCTATTGCGTGATGAGAGCGAAGAGATGATCCCGCAGGGCTGGGATGCCCTCGCCGGTCTGGGCGGAGGTGGTGAGAACCTCCTGCAGCGTTACGGTATGGCGGGCCGCCTCAGCCTGGGCCGCTTCCAGCGCCCCGGCGCGGTCTCTCGCAGCCACCTCGTCGAACTTGGTCAGCACCATCAGAGTGGAAACGGCCGCCTGGTTGAGCAGCTCCAGCACCTGACGGTCGCTGTCCATGGGGCCGCGCCGTGCATCCACCAGCAGCAGCACCCGCCGCAGGGGCGCCCGGCCGAGGAGATAGTGATAAATCATCTTCTGCCAGGCGGCGGCCTCGCTCTTGGACACCTTGGCGAAACCGAAGCCGGGCAGGTCAGCCAGCATCAGCGTGGCGCCGAGATCGAAGAAATTTATCTGCCGCGTCGCGCCCGGCGTCTGCGACACGCGGGCCAGCGTCTTGCGCCCCGTCAGCGCGTTCACCAGGCTGGACTTGCCGACATTGGAGCGGCCGACAAAGGCCACTTCCGGCAGCTTGGCCGGCGGCAGGGCATCGCCGGTCTTCTGCACGCCCCAGACGAAATCGCACGGACCCGCGAAGAGCTTGCGTGCGGCTTCGCTATACTCAGGCGTCATTCGCGGCGGGCTTTTTCTTGCCCCAACCTTCGAACAGGTGAATCTCCACACCCTCGCGCCGCATTATGTACCATTGCTGGATGATCGTGAGGATGTTGTTCCAGGTGTAATAGATCACCAGGCCCGCCGGGAAGCTTCCGAACAGGAAGGTGAAGATCAGCGGCATGAAGGCGAACATCTTCTGCTGCACCGGATCGGTGGGCGCCGGATTGAGCTTCTGCTGCACCCACATGGTGACGCCGTACAGGATCGGCCAGACGCCCAGCGACAGGAACAGCAGTACGCCCGGCAGGGCAGTGTGCGGGTTGAACGGCAGCAGGCCGAACAGATTGATGTAGGAAGTGGGATCCGGCGCCGACAGGTCGCGAATCCAGCCATAGAAGGGCGCGTGGCGCATTTCGATGGTGACGAACAGCACCTTGTAGAGCGCGAAGAAGACCGGGATGGTCAGCAGGATCGGGACGCAGCCCGCGATCGGGTTGGCCTTCTCGCGCTTGTAAAGCTCCATCATCGCCGTCTGGAATTTCTGCGGATCCTCGCTGTGTTCCTTCTTCAGCTGCTCCATCTGCGGCTGCAGCTTCTTCATCTTGCTCATGGCACGGAACGAGGCGTTGGCGAGTGGGAAGAATAGCACCTTCACCACCACTGTCAGCGCCAGGATGGCGAGGCCGAAATTGCCCAGCAGCTTGTTGAGCCAATCCAGCACCGAGAAGAAGGGCCGGGTGAGGAACCAGAACCAGCCCCAGTCCACCGCATTGGTGAACATGGCGATCTGCTGGCGCTCTTCGTAATCCTGCAGCACGCTCACCACCTTGGCGCCCGCGAACAGGCGATGGGTGACGGTGACGGCGCCACCGGCGGCGATGCGGCGCGCGGAGAGGCGATAATTGGCCTGATAGGCCTGCACACCCGCAGGGGTTCGCGAGCCCAGATACTGGCCGTCGAACGCCTCGCTCTGGGGCGGGATCACAGCCGCAATCCAGTATTTGTCGGTGATGCCCGCCCAGCCGCCAGTGGTGTTGAAATTCACCGGCCGGGTGCCTGGCTCGGCAAAGTCGCTATAGGGCGCGTCGATCTGGCTGCCATTGGCGACGCCGACAAAGCCGGTGTGCAACATGAAGTTGCCTTCGTGCAGCGGCGCGTTCTGCCGCTCCACTGCGCCGTAAGGATAGAGCGTAATTTCGCGGCCGGAATTGTTCTTCACGCTGTCGGCGACGGTGAACATGTAGCGGTCGTCGATGGCTACCACGCGGCTGAAGACCAGCCCCTGGCCATTGTCCCAGATCAGCGTCACCGGCTTGCCGGGGGCGAGCACGCTGCCGCTGGTCTGCTTCCACATGCTCTGGGCGTTGGGGGTGCGCACGCCCTGCGCCACCCAGCCGAACTCGGCGTAATAGGGATAAGCGGTGTTGCGCGGTGCCAGCAGCACGATCTCGTCGCTCTTGGGGTCGATGGTCTCGTGGTAATTTTTCAGGCGCAGATCATCCATCCGCGCGCCGTTAAGCTGGATCGAGCCGTGCACCATGGGCGCATCGATGGCGACTCGCGACCCCCCGGCCTTCAGGGCCGCTTCGCGGCTTAGCGCGGCAGCGACCTGCGCCGCAGCCATGCCGGGGGCCGCAGGCGGCGCGGCGGAGCGTTCCTGTTTGGTGAGTTCAGCCTGGCGGGCGCGCTCGGCCTCCATCTGAGGCGTGGCGACGAAATACTGCCACACCGCGAAGACCAGCAGCGACAGCGCCAGCGCGATCAGGAAGTTCTTATTGTTGCCTTCATTCATGGGTGCAGGTCTTGCTGTGAGTATGGGGAACAGGATCGAAGCCGGACGAACCGCCCAGCCAGGTGATGGGATGACAGCGCGACAGACGGCGCAGCGTCAGTGAAAAGCCTTGCAGCACGCCATGCTCGGCGACCGCCTCCAGCGCATAGGCGGAACAGGTGGGCGTGAAGCGGCAGGAAGGCGGCTTCAGCGGCGACAGAAACCGGCGATAGAAGCGCAAGCCTGCCATTGCGGCGCGTCCAGCCAGATTGGCGTGCCTTTCCGCGCTCACGTGCCTTCTCCTTTTTTTTTCCGGTCCAGCCCGCGATGCGCGGCATTGAGGGCCGCCGTCACATCCGCCAGCAAGCCATCGAACGCTCGCGTTCCGGTGCTCGCCCGCGCGACCAGAACATAGTCATGCCCCTCCCGCGCCAAAAGGGGCAGAAGCTGCGACGCAGCAGCCCGCAGGCGGCGCTTGGCGCGGTTGCGGGCCACGGCGTTGCCCACCTTGCGGCTGGCGGTGAAGCCGACACGCCAGAGACCTTCCGGAATCTCGGGGGCCTTGCATATTTCCAGGGTGATAGCGCCTTCGACGCGGCGCACGCCCTTGGCGGCTCGCAGGAATTCGGCGCGTTTTCTCAAGCGTTCCATTGGCTCCAAGCCTCATAGCCCGGAGCGGATAGAGCGGTTCCAGGAAAAGTGTGAAGCGGTTTTCCGTCCGGAACCGCGACCACTAAAAAAGTCAGGCAGAGAGGCGCTTGCGGCCATGGGCGCGGCGGCGGGCGACGACCTTGCGGCCACCAGCGGTCGCCATGCGCGAACGATAGCCGTGACGGCGCTTGCGCACGAGTTTGCTCGGCTGATAGGTGCGCTTCATGACGGCAGGCTCCGAAAAGGCGGTTTTCCGCCTAAAATCTACTTGGAACGGACGAAAGAGCGCGGTTTCTAGAGGCTAGGCGGCAGGGCTGTCAACCAGCTGCTTTGAAAGAAAATTACTCGCCCACTACAACGCCGTCCCGGCGGGGGTCGGCCCCGCCCAGATAGCCGCCTGGGACCTTCCGGATGGCGTGCAGGCCGCTGCCTTCGCCGCCCGCTGTGCGCACGGTATGGCCCATAGCGGTGAGGCCAGCAGTGACCTGGTCGGCCCAGGGTGAGCGTTCCAGGGTGGTGCTGGTATTGGGGTTGAGGTGGCGGGGCAGGCTGATCGCCTCCTGCGGGCTGAGGCCGCCGTCCAGGACCGCCACTAGCGACTGGACGACATAGGAAATGATCGACGGCCCGCCGGGTGAGCCGATGCCCAGCACGAAGTTTCCGCTTTTGTCGAAGACGATTGTGGGCGACATGGCCGAGAGCGGCCGCTTGCCCGGCGCGGGCGCGTTGGCGACGGGCGCGCCCTCGCGCGACGGCTGGAAGGAGAAATCGGTTATCGTGTTGTTGAGGATGAAGCCGCCCGCCATGATCTTGGCGCCGAAGCCGCTTTCCACCGAGGTGGTCATGGCGATCACCTGACCGGTCTCATCCACGATAGTCATGTGGCTGGTACCGTAATTGGCCCCAGAAATCTGCGGCGCATAATTGGTGTGCTTCTCCGGCGGCTGGCCCGCTTGCGCCGTGCCCATGTCCTTGCCCGGATCGATCAGCGCGGCGCGGCTGGCGATATAACCCTTGTCCAGTAAGCCCTTCATCGGAACCGCCACCACCGATGCGTCACCCATGAACTTGGCGCGGTCGGCGTAAGCGAGACGGCTGGCCTGGGTGAAGAGATGTGTCTCGCTCAGACTGTTGGGCTTGAGCTCGCTGGCCGGAAAGCGCTCTAGCATGCCCAGGATCTGCACGATGGCGACGCCGCCGGACGACGGCGGGCCCATCGAGCAGACCACCCAGATGCGATAATCGCCGCACACCGGCTCTAGTTCGCGCGCCTGAAAGCCGGACAGATCGGCCAGCGTCAGGCCGCCCGGATTGCGCGGCGCTTTCTGGACAGCATTGACGATCTGCGTAGCGATGGGGCCGCTATAGAAAGCCTTGGCGCCGCCCGCCGCGATGCCGCGCAGGCTTTTTGCCAGTTCGGGATTCTTGAAAATCTCGCCCTGTTTGTAGGGCGAACCATCGAGATGAAAAAAGGTGCGCGCGATGTCTGGCATGTTGCGCGGCGCGCCCGCGATGCTGCGCGCCAGCTTGGGCCCGACGGGGAAGCCGTTCTCGGCAAGACGGATGGCGGGCTGGAACAACTGGGCCCAAGGCAGCTTGCCGTATTTCTGATGCGCCAGCTCCAGCATCCCGACCACGCCGGGAATCCCCACGGACAGACCGCCGGGGATGACATCGCCGCGGCCGCGCGGATTGCCGCCGGCATCCAAGAACATATCCGGTGTGGCGGATGCGGGCGCGACTTCGCGGCCATCGAAGCTGGTGGTTTTCTTTTCCCTGGGATCGAACACCAGCAGGAAGGCGCCGCCGCCGATGCCCGACGATTCCGGCTCGACCAGGTTCAGCACCAGCTGGGTGGCGATGGCGGCATCCACCGCCGAACCGTGCGCCTTGAGGATTTCCAGTCCCGCCGCGGCGGCCAGCGGATTGGCGGCGGCGACCATCGTTTTGCTTGCGAAGTTGGCGCGTGGCGCTTGCGCCGTGGCGGGTATCGCCGTGCAGGCGATAAGCAGCAGAGCGCGTGCGAGTTTGATGGG
>CANFDA010000102.1 GCA_947445215.1 Alphaproteobacteria bacterium
ATCGCGCTTGCAGACGCCGCAGCAGTTCCGCGACATCATTCTCAAGACCGGCGTCACCGGCGCCATCGTGCGTCTGGGCGATGTCGCCCGGATCGAGCTGGGCGCGGAAAGCTATGGCTTTGTCAGCCTGTTCAACGGCATGCCCGCCGCTGGTCTTGCGGTGATGCTGGCGCCGGGCGCGAACGCGCTGACCACCGTTGCCGCCGTCAAGGAGCGCGCGGAAACCCTGCGCGCCTCGCTGCCGCCGGGCATGAAGATGAGCTACCCGGTGGACAACACCGACTTCATCCGCCTGTCGATCCAGGACGTCATCAAGACCCTTATCGAAGCCATCATCCTGGTGGTGCTGGTGATGTTCATCTTCCTGCAGAACTGGCGCGCCACGCTGATCCCCGCGGTTGCGGTGCCGGTGGTGCTGCTGGGCACGTTCGGAATCCTGGCCCTGTTCGGCTACTCCATCAACACGCTGACTCTGTTCGCGCTGGTGCTGGTGATCGGCCTGCTGGTCGACGACGCCATCGTGGTGGTCGAAAACGTCGAGCGCATCATGCACGAGGAAGGCCTGCCGCCGCGAGAGGCCACCCTCAAGAGCATGAGCGAGATCACCGGCGCCCTGATCGGCATCGGCCTGGTGCTGACGGCGGTATTCTTGCCCATGGCCTTCTTCGGCGGCTCCACCGGCGCGATCTATCGTCAGTTTTCGGTCACCATCGTCTCGGCCATGGTGCTGTCGATCCTCGTGGCGCTGATCCTGTCACCGGCGCTCTGCGCCACGCTGCTGCGGCCGGTCGAGGAAGAAGACA
Organism: Alphaproteobacteria bacterium; assembly: GCA_947445215.1. Classification (GTDB taxonomy): domain Bacteria; phylum Pseudomonadota; class Alphaproteobacteria; order Micropepsales; family Micropepsaceae; genus Rhizomicrobium. The sequence continues at coordinate 804 of CANFDA010000102.1, forward strand.
AGGCCCATGCCAAGAAGTGGTTCGGCTGGTTCAACAATGGCTTCGACCGCTTCCGCGACTGGTATCGCAACTGGCTGACGCGCGTCATGCGCCGCCCGTGGCTGACTATGACGGGCTATGCCGTGATCGTGGCGGTGATGGCGCTTCTGTTCGTGCGCCAGCCCACAGGCTTCCTGCCCGACGAGGACCAGGGCTTCATCTTCAACCTGATCACCCTGCCTGCCGGCAGCACTCAGCCCAAGACGCTGGAGGTGGCGCAGACCGTGGCCAAGCATTATCTCGACAAGGAAAAGGATAACGTCGAGTTCGTCTTCGCGGTGGCCGGCTTCTCCTTCGCCGGTTCGGGCCAGAATACCGGTATGGCGTTTACCCGCCTGCGCGACTGGAGTCTGCGCAGCGGCTCCGAAAACCGCGCCCCTGCCATCGCCAACCGCGCCAACATGAACTTCTTCAGCATCCGCGACGCGCAGATCTACGCACTGGTGCCGCCGTCGGTGCAGGAACTGGGCAACGCCACCGGCTTCGACATCCAGATGCAGGATCGCGGCAATGTCGGCCATGACGGGATGATCGCGGCACGCAACCAGCTTCTGGGCATGGCGGCGCAGAACCCGATGCTGATGGGCGTGCGCCCCAACAGCCTGGACGACACGCCCCAGTTGCACATCGACATCGACCAGGCCAAGGCCGGGTCGCTGGGCGTGCAGCTTTCCGACATCAACCAGACGCTAAGCGCCGCCTGGGGTTCGTCCTACATCAACGATTTCGTCGATCGCGGCCGCGTCAAGCGCGTCTACATGCAGGGCGACGCGCCCTATCGCATGTCGCCCCAGGATTTGGACCGCTGGCATGTGCGGGCGGCGAGCGGCGCGATGGTGCCCTTCTCGTCCTTCGCCACCGCGCGCTGGCGGATCGGACCGGCCTCGCTCAACCGCTACAACGGCCTGCCCTCGATCCAGATCCAGGGCTCGGGCGCGCCGGGCATCAGCTCAGGCACCGCGCTGCAGGAAGTGGACAAGCTGTTCCAGAAGCTGCCGCCTGGCGTGGGCTATGAGCTGACCGGCCTCTCCTTCGAGGAAAGCCAGGCCGGTGCGCAGGCGCCGCTGCTCTACGCACTGTCCATCCTGGTGATCTATCTCTGCCTCGCCGCCCTGTATGAAAGCTGGGCGATCCCGATGTCGGTGATGCTGGTGATCCCGCTGGGCGTGATCGGCGCGCTGATCGCCACCTATGGGCGCGGCTTGTTCAACGACATCTACTTCCAGGTCGGCCTTCTCACCACCATCGGCCTGTCGGCTAAGAATGCCATCCTGATCGTGGAGTTCGCGGTGGATGCCGAGAAGCGCGGGGCGACCGCCTGGGACGCGGCGATGGAGGCGGCGCGCCTGCGCCTGCGGCCCATCCTAATGACCTCTATCGCCTTCGTGGCAGGCGTCACGCCGCTGGCCCTGGCCAACGGCGCGGGCGCCGGCAGCCAGAACGCCATCGGTACCGGCGTGGCGGGCGGCATGATCTCGGCCACCATCCTCGCCATCTTCTTCGTGCCGGTGTTCTTCCTGCTGGTGAACACCCGGCTGCAGAAGCACAAGTAAGACAGCTTACAAAAGATAAGGCCCGCCATCCTTTCGGACGGCGGGCCTTTTTTCTTTGCCGGAAGTTTAGCCCGAGTTGCGCAGGCCGGCCGAGACGCCGTTGATCGACATGTGAATGCCGCGATGAATCTCTTCGCTCTCGTCGCCAGCGCGGCGGCCCAGCAGGCGGATATCGGGAGTGCTTTTGAGCCCGGCGGGAGCGGCGGAGGGAGCGTTCATGGGTGGATTATTGCACCTGCGAAATGACCTGTCACGGGGCTGTGCGCGCAGCACCTCCTGCGCTTAGGATAGCGGCAACAACACAGACAATTAAGGGGAAAACGACATGAAGAAGAGCTGGATGATCCTGGCCGGGCTAGCGCTGGCGGCTTCGCCCGCCCTGGCGCAGACCAACCCCCGCATCCTCAGTGTCGATCACGCCACCAATGTCATTTCGGCCGCGCCGTCGGCGCAGGGGCGGACCATGCGGCTCTATCTGCGCGAACGCATTCGCGCCGGCGCCAAGCCTGACCCGAACAAGCTGGTGCTGTTCGTCCATGGCGCGGGCACCCCCGCCGAAGTGAGCTTCGACGTACCCCATTCCACCTATAGCTGGATGGCCTACCTGGCCGAGGCCGGCTACGACGTCTTCTCTGTGGACATGGAAGGTTACGGCCGCTCGCAGCGTCCGGCCTCCATGGCCGACAAATGCAATCTGTCCGACGCACAGCGCACGCAGCACCAGGCGCCCGCCGACTGCAAGCGCAGCCATGAAGGCGGCTCCACTTCGCTGGTCTCGGACTGGAACGACATCACCGCGGCGGTGAACTACATCACCCGCCTGCGCGGCGGCGCCAAGGTTTCGCTGGTGGGCTGGTCGCAGGGCGGCCCGCGCACCGGCGGCTGGGCCGCGCTCAATCCGCATCGCGTCAACAAGCTGGTGGTACTGGCGCCCGCCTATAATCGCGCCACGGGCCAGTTGCCCGCGCCGGGCGCGACGCCGCCTACGCCCAACATCGCCGCCTTCAACACCCAGAGCGAAGCGGAGTTCACCGCCAACTGGGACAAGCAGGCACCGTGCAAGGGCCAGTATGATCCCGCCGCGAAGCAGTCGGTGTGGAGCGAGATGCTCGCTTCCGATCTTGTCGGCGCGAAATGGACGCCGGCCGGACGCCGCGCGCCCGTCACCGCGCCCAGCGCCGGCTGGACCTACGATATGGCCCGCAACATGAGGATTCCCACCCTGATGGTGGTGGGCGCCACCGATGGCCAGGTCAATCCGCAGAATGTGCGCAACCTGTTTGAGGATTATGGCGGCGAGAAAGTCTTCGTCGAGATGGCCTGTTCCTCGCACAACGCCATGTGGGAGCGGGATCATCTGCTGCTGTTCGCGGCTTCGCGCGAGTGGCTCGACACGGGAACTGTCAACGGTCAGAAAAACGTCATGCTCAAGATGGGGACCGAGCGTTAGAAGTATCTGACAATCGCGAGGAGCTTCCATGCCCAGCAATTTCTTCTGGTACGACGCCATGACCACCGACACGGCTGCGGCGACGAAATTCTATGCCGATGTGGTGGGCTGGGTGCCGCAGGAGTCCGGTTCGCCCGGCTACACCGCGCTGACCGTGGGCGGCGCGGGCGTAGCGGGGCTGATGGCGGTGCCGGAAGACGCCGCAGCCATGGGCGCACGGCCCGCCTGGGTGGGCTACATTCATGTCAATGACGTGCCCACCATGATGGAAGCCATCCGCGAAGCAGGCGGCAAGATCTAGAAAGACCCGGTGACCATCGAAGGCGTCATCACCTTCGCGGTGGCGGCCGACCCGCAGGGGGCATCCTTCCTGATCGCCACGCCGCTCATCAAGGATGCGCCGCCGCGCCTGCCCCGCAACGCGCCAGGCAATATCGGCTGGCACGAGCTGTACGCGACCGATTGGCAGGCGGTGTGGTCCTTTTATGAGAAGCTGTTCGGCTGGGCTAAGACGACACCGGTGGATATGGGGCCGATGGGTACCTATCAGCTCTTCTCGGCAGGCGATGGCGATATCGGCGGCATGATCAACCGGCCGCAGCAGGTGCCTGTGGCCTATTGAAACTATTACATCGTGGTGCCGTCGGTCGAGGCGGCGGAAAAGAAGATCGCCGCGGCCGGCGGCCAAGTTCTGGTTCCGCCGATGCAGGTGCCGGGCGGCGGCTGGATTTTGCAAGCCATGGACCCGCAAGGCGCTGTTTTCGCTTTAACTTCCGCACAGAAATAGCGCCGCAACGCCTTTTCGGCTAGAAGCGGGAGACCATGCGCCCGCTGATCCTTGCCACCGCCTTGCTCGCCGCGTCGCCCGCCTGGGCGGAGTCCGCGCTGACGCCCGCCGCGAGCCAAACGCATCTCGCCACAAATGCCCGCGCGCCCGGGGTGACGGTGCGGCCCAGCGGCTTGCAGGTGCGCATACTGAAAAATGGTGTCGGCCGCCGCTTCGCGCCCGGCGACGCGCTGCAAATCTATTACACGGCAAAACTCATCAACGGCAAGGTGGTGGACGGCACCACGCCGGGCCTGCCCGCGCCTCTTGACCCGGCGCAGACACTGAAGGGCCTGGGCGAAGGCCTGGCCGCGATGCGCGAAGGCGACCGCTGGGAGATGACGTTGCCGCCCATGCTGGCCTTTGGCAGCAAGGGTGGGGGCAACGGCTTGGTGCCGCCGGATCAAGCCATAGTCTTCGACGTCACCATCGCATCGGTCACGCCCGCCGCGCGCGCCGCCGCCGAGCGCAATGTGAGCGGCTTCGGCGTCACCGCGCGCAATGGCGAGACCCGCGCCTTCTGGGCGATCCAGCCGTGACGCCGCATCGTTTTTCCGTCGCGCCGATGATGGATTGGACCGACAGTCCCTGCCGGATGCTGCACCGCGCTCTGACACGCCACGCGCTGCTCTATACCGAGATGGTCACCGCCGACGCGATCCTGCATGGTGACCTCCAGCGGCTGCTGGGCTTCGACGCGGCAGAGCATCCGCTGGCGCTGCAACTGGGCGGCAGCGATCCGGCCAAGCTGGCCCAGACCGCGAAGATCGCGCAGGATTTCGGCTATGACGAAGTGAATCTAAATGTCGGCTGCCCCTCCGACCGGGTGCAGTCGGGCCGCTTCGGCGCTTGCCTGATGCGCGAGCCCGCACTGGTGGCCGATTGCATGGCGGAGATGAAGAATGCGGTGGACGTCCCCGTGACGGTGAAGTGCCGCATCGGCGTGGACGACCAGGACCCGGAAGTGTCGCTGCGGGCGCTAGTCACGGATTGCGTGGCGGCGGGCGTGACGCATTTCACCATCCATGCCCGCAAGGCCTGGCTGGAGGGCCTGAGCCCGAAGGAAAACCGCGATGTCCCAACGCTGGATTACGATCTGGTCTATCGCATCAAGCGCGAGAATCCGCACCTGACTATCGTCATCAATGGCGGGATCGAAACGCTGGAGCAGGCTCAGGCGCATCTGACCCATGTCGATGGCGTGATGCTGGGCCGTGCCGCCTATCAGAACCCGGCCCTGCTGACGCAGGTCGATGCGCATATCTTCGGCGGCGAAACGATCGCGCTGGACGATGCCGTGGCGGTCTATTGCGGCCATGTCGAACGCGCTCTGGAGAATGGCATGCGTCTTCATACATTGGTCAAGCCGATGCTGGGCCTGTTCAATGGGCGGCCCGGCGCGCGCCAATTCCGCCGGCACCTCAGCGAGAACGCCGTGCGCGATGGCGCTGGTATATCCGTTCTACGCGAGGCGCTGGCGCTGGTACAATCCAGACAGGAAGCGGCCTGATGCGCAAGACACTGACGCTGCTGCTTTTTCTAGCGACACCTGCGCTGGCGCAGGATGGTCCCGCCTATGGCGCGCGGCTGGAAGGCTTCGCCTACCCCCATCCGGTGCAGACCTTCCGCTTCACCTCGCAGAAGACCGCGATGGAAATGGCCTACATGGATGTGCGCCCTGCGACGCCAGGAGCGTCGGCGCGAGCCGGAGCGACCAATCAAGAAGTCCGTACCGTGGTGCTGCTACATGGCAAGAATTTCTGCGCCGCCACCTGGGAAGGCACTATCGCGGCGCTGACGGGCGCAGGCTATCGCGTCATCGCGCCCGACCAGGTCGGCTTCTGCAAATCCACCAAGCCGGAGCATTACCAATATTCCTTCGAACAGCTGGCGGCCAACACTCGCGCCCTGCTGCAATCGCTGGGGCTTTCGCGGGTGACCGTGATGGGCCATTCGATGGGCGGCATGCTGGCGACGCGCTTCGCCCTAACCTATCCCGAAATGACCGAGCAACTGGTCTCGGTGAATCCGCTGGGACTCGAGGATGGCCGCGCCAAGGGCGTGCCGCCGAC
>CANFDA010000103.1 GCA_947445215.1 Alphaproteobacteria bacterium
CGACATAGCCGGGCTTTGCCGGTGCTTCGGCCTCATAAAGGGTCTCGGCGGCGATCCTGACCACAAAGACAAAGACCAGTGTGCCCAGAACGGCGCCGAAGATCTTGTTCCATTCGAAGGAATCCATGCGGGCAAGCTCCCTTGAACCGGCTGCTCGGGGCCGGCAGAAATACGGGCGGACATTACCCGCCCGGCCCCTGCCGTCATTGCGGCTTAGCGTCGCATAAAATATAGAGCCCGCCTGACCTTAGGCCCAGTTCCCATGAAACCTGTCGTGATCATCCCAGCCCGCATGGCCTCGACCCGTCTGCCAGGGAAACCTTTGGCGGATATCGGGGGGGTGCCGATGATCGTCCGGGTCTGGGCCCAGGCTATGAAAGCCGGGGTCGGGCCGGTGATTGTGGCCGCCGCCGAGCAGGAAATCGCGGACGCGGTGGAGCGGGCGGGGGGCCATGCCTTCCTCACCCACCCGGACCTGCCCTCGGGCTCGGACCGGATTTTCGCCGCCCTGGAGGGGGTGGACCCGCCCAATGAAAAGGGTGAAGGGCGTTATGACACGGTGATCAACCTGCAGGGCGACCTGCCGGCCCTGGACCCAGCCCAGATCCGGGCCGCCGCCAACGCCTTGGCCGGGCATGACATCGCCACCCTGGCCGCCCCCATCACCGACGCGGCCGACCGGGACAACCCGGCGGTGGTCAAGGCGGTGGTGGCCTGGGCGCCGTACGGCGACCGGGGGCGGGCGCTGTATTTCAGCCGGGCCGCCGTGCCCACCGGCGCTGGGGAGCATTTCTACCATGTCGGCATCTATGCCTTCACGCGGACGGCGCTGACCCGCTTCGTCCAGCTGCCACCCTCGGCCCTGGAGCGGCGCGAGAAGCTGGAGCAGTTGCGCGCTCTGGAAGCGGGGATGTCCATTGCCGTGGCGAAGGTGGACAGCGTGCCGCTTTCGGTGGATACGCCTGAAGACTTGGAATACGCGCGAAAGTTGATCCTGTGACGAACGCCATCGCATCCGCAAAGCGCATCGCCTTCCAGGGCGAGCCCGGCGCCTATGCCAATCTGGCGGCGCGCGAAGCGGTGCCGCATGCGGCGGCGATCCCGCAGCCCAGCTTCGAAGGCGCCATCGAGGCGGTGCGCAGCGGCGATTGCGATCTCTGCGTCATTCCGGTGGAGAATTCGCTGATCGGTCGCATCGCCGACATTCATCACCTGCTGCCGGATTCCGGCCTGCATATCGTGGGTGAGCATTTCCTGCCCATCCGGCATCAGCTTCTGGGCCTGAAGATGGCGATGCTGGACGGCGTCACCGATGTCTATTCGCAGCTTCCGGCGCTGGCCCAGTGCCGCAACGTCATCCGCGACCGCAAGCTGAAAGAGCATCACTGGTACGACACGGCGGGCTCGGCCAAGCATATCGCCGAACTGAACGACCCGAAGGCCGCCGCCATCGCTTCGACTTTGGCGGGCGAGATTTACGGCCTGAAGGTGTTGGCGGCGGATGTGGAAGACGAACACCACAACGCCACCCGCTTCCTCATCATGTCGAAGTCGGAGGCCATGCCGAAGAACGAAGGCAAGGTCGTCACCACGCTCATCTTCCAGGTGAAAAACGCGCCCGCCTCGCTCTACAAGGCGATCGGCTGCTTCGCCACCGCGGGTATCAACATCACCAAGCTGGAAAGCTACCAGCTGGGTGGGTCCTTCAATGCCACCCAGTTCTATGCCGACATCCAGGGCCATCCCGACGCGCCGAATGTGCATCAGGCTCTGGAAGAATTGCGCTTTCAGACCGCAAAAATGGCTGTGATGGGCGTCTATCCAGCTTCGCCCTTCCGCGAAGACATGCCGTAAGCGCAGCGGACCCGCGCCGGACGTATGGGCGCTGTCTTGTGGGGCCCTGCCGGGATGACCAGATACCGCTCGTAGCAATGACGGCGCAGCGCCGCCGGGGGGTACCATGAAAAAGATCGAGAAGGTTTTGCAGGCCCAGGGCGGCCATTGGGTGGGCGACGGTTTCCCCGTCCGCTCGCTCTTTTCCTATGACCGCGAGGCCCAGGAAAACAGCCCCTTCCTGCTCTTCGACTATGCCGGTCCCTACAACTTCCCGCCCGCAACGACGCCGCGCGGCGTCGGCCAGCATCCCCATCGCGGCTTCGAGACTGTGACCATCGCCTATGAAGGCGAAGTCTCGCACCGCGACTCCACCGGCGGCGGCGGCACGATTCGGCCAGGCGACGTGCAGTGGATGACGGCGGCGGGCGGCATCATCCATGAGGAGTTCCATTCCCCGGCCTTCACCAAGACTGGCGGTCCCTTCCGCATGGTGCAGCTGTGGGTGAACCTGCCGCAGAAAGACAAGATGTCGAAGGCTGGCTATCAGGGCATCACCAGCGACGACATTCCGGTGGTCGAACTCGCCAACGGTGCGGGCAAGGCGCGCATCATCGCCGGTGATTTCGCGGGCGTACACGGCCCGGCGCGCACCTTCAGTCCCATCAATCTGTGGGATGTGAAGCTGAACCGCGATGCCGAGGTCACGCTCGATCTGCCGGAAGGCCATACCGCATTGATTGCGGTGCTGACCGGCCATGTCACGGTTGGCGATACCGGGGCGGGCGAGGCGGAGATCATCCGTTTCGCGCGCGAAGGCTCGGATGTGACGCTGCGCGCCGATGGCGACAGTCAGTTGCTGGTGCTGACCGGCGAACCGCTGAACGAGCCGGTGTTCGGCTATGGCCCCTTCGTCATGACCAGCGAGGCGGAAATCCGCCAGGCGGTCATCGACTTCAACAGCGGACGCTTCGGCCAGGTCGGAGCCTGAACCTGCATAGCGCCTTTGTGCGGAACCGCACGAAGGCGCTATAATGCGCTCTCGTCAGCGGAGGGAATCGGCATGAGCAGTTTTCAGACAGCACCATCAAGGTCACATCCGTCGAACCCTGCGGCGAAGGTAAGGTCTGCATCACCATGCAGATGGTGGTCGATGTTCATCGGATGGCCGAAGTCTCCGGCGAGATGATGCGGATGTCGGTGAAGCAGATGAAAACCGGGACGGCCAAGAGCAAGAAATAGGCGCGAGAATATTTGCGGGCTTATTTTGCTCCGTCAGTGCGCGCGCTTCTTCTCGATGATCTCCGCCGCCATGCGGGTGTAATGCGCGGCTTCGGCCAGGCCGCCCAGCGCCAAAAGCTCGCTGGCGCGGCGCAGGCACGCGGCGGGATCGCGATCCGGTTGCGTCTCGACGGGGACCGGGTCGATCCGCAGGGCGTTTTTCTGGGTCATGGGCGCGGGACTGTGCCTCAAGCGGATGCCAAATCAATACACGCAAATAGGGGGTTTTGGTTGCAGCGCCGCAATCTTATGTCGCTGATACGGCGCGCTGGCCGATCCGGTTCACACTCTCATTGTCATGGCCCACTTTACGTGGGCCATCCAGGGCAACCCGCGCCGGTGCTTCCGGCCCTGGATGGCCCGGTCAAGCCGGGCCATGACAGTTGTACCAAATGTCATGGCCCGCGAATAAGGGCCGTGAGAGGCGGCGCGCGCAGCGCGTGAGCGAGTTCGGTGGACCCGCGAAAGAGACGAACGCCGCGAGCCAAAGCAAGCGGCCCGGGACTGGGCAGCGTCTACCATCTGTGTAGGGCGAGAGCGGCAGCGAGTACGGGTGCAATCCGGACAATAGCCCGAATGGTAATCGCGTACTTGCCGTAAAGGCCCCCACCACCCCGCCATTCCACTCTGTCTTTCATCATTCCGCGCAATACCGCCTCCACCTGCAAATAGATCAACTATATTGAGCAAATTTGGCCTGCTCACTCGCCACCAACCGCGATAGCCGATGGGACCTGGTCAATATCTGTGAAGTCCTGCCTCACGCGGTAGGCAGGAATAGGCGGGAATTGTTTTTCCGCAGATTTCCGTCTTTTTCTCACGGATAGGCGGAAACTACTTTTCCGCCCAGTCCTTCAGGAGATGATGCGCGATGGCGATGGGCGCCGTCACGCGCATGCCGTCCATCACTTCGTCCTGCAGCCACTGACGCACCTGCGCTTTCGTCACCCAGCGCGCCTCGACGATCTCGGTGCCGTCCAGCGTAAAGTCCTGCGACGACACTTCGGCATAGCAGCCCAACATCAGCGAAGACGGGAAGGGCCAGGGCTGGCTGCGGTGATAGCGCACCGTCTTCACGATCAGCCCGGTCTCTTCCCGCACTTCGCGCGCCACCGCTTCTTCCATGGTCTCGCCCGGTTCGACGAAACCGGCAAAGGTGGAAAACAGGCCATTCAAAAAGCGCGCATTGCGGCCCACCAGGCAGGAATCGCCAAAGGTGGGCAGCATGATCACCACCGGATCGGTGCGGGGAAAATGCTCGGCGGCGCAAGCCGGGCAGACGCGGCGATAGCCGCCGTCACGCATCTCGGTGGCGTGGCCGCAGGCGGGGCAGAAACCGTGCCGCGCGTGCCAGTCCAGCAGCGCTTTGGCCTGACCGGCGATGGCGGCGTCGCGCCCCGGCAAGACATGCGCCGCCGCGCGCATATCCTTGAATTCGCCATTCAGTTCAGGCGGCGTCTCATCTGCGCCCAGATCGACCGCGAACAGGGGCTGCTCCCCGTCCAGGCCCAGGAAAATGACAGGGCGGCCTTCCCACTCCGCCCGCCAGGGCAGGAAGCGGGCGCGGTCCTCCAGCAACAGCGGCTTGAACTGCCACAGGGGCAGGAACTGGCCCTTGGTGCGCCGCACGGCCAGCCAGTCCTCGCCCGGCCGTTCGGCGCTGGCCCGGTCCAGTGGATTTCCGGCAAAAGTGATGGGGTCCATGGCTCCGGACTCGCATTTTTTGGCCCCATTGCCTATATCCCCGCTCGGAAGTCGGTGGACGTAACTGTCGCTAACCTGGTCAGGCCGGGAACGGAGCAGCCACACCGAATTTGTTGCGGGTTGCCGGCTTCCACCTTATTTTTGGTCGCTCCGGCTCGCGCCGACGCTCCGTCCACAAATTCCCGCCAAATCCCCGGACTCCTGCGGCGCCTCATTGCTATAGTCCGGCCATGGCCAAGACCACCGAACCTGCCCAGCCCTACCGGGTGCTGGCCCGCAAGTACCGCCCCGCCGATTTCACCGGCCTGATCGGGCAGGAAGCGCTGGTCCGCACCCTGTCGAACGCGTTCGCCACGGGGCGCATCGCCCATGCCTTCATGCTCACCGGCGTGCGCGGCGTCGGCAAGACCACCACCGCCCGCATCATCGCCCGCGCCCTGAACTGCATCGGCGCCGACGGCAAAGGCAAGGAACCCACCATCCAGCCCTGCAGCGTCTGCGAGCCCTGCACCTCCATCGCCGAGTCGCGCAATGTCGATGTGCAGGAGATGGACGCCGCCTCCCGCACCGGCATCGACGATATCCGCGAGATCATCGAAGGCGTGCGCTATGCCCCGGTCGCGGCGCGCTACAAGGTCTACATCATCGACGAAGTGCACATGCTGTCGAAGCAGGCTTTCAACGGTCTACTCAAGACGCTGGAAGAGCCGCCGCCGCATGTGAAGTTCATCTTCGCCACCACCGAGATTCGCAAAGTGCCGGTCACGGTGCTGTCGCGCTGCCAGCGTTTCGATTTGCGCCGGATCGAAAGCGCCGAACTGGCCGTCTATCTCGGCACGCTGGCGCAGAAGGAAAGCGTCAAGATCGAGGACGGCGCGCTGGCACTGATCGCCCGCGCCGCCGAAGGCTCGGCCCGCGATGGCCTGTCGCTGCTCGATCAGGCCATCGCGCATGGTTCGCTGGAAGGTGGCAGCATCACCGCCGAGATGGTGCGCGCCATGCTGGGCCTGGCCGACCGTGGCCGCATTCTCGACCTGTTCGAAAAATTGATGGGCGGCAAGCTGCCCGAGGCGTTGGCCGATGTGACGTCGCTGTACGATGCCGGGGCCGATCCGCTGGCAGTGATGCAGGACCTGCTGGAGACGACGCATTTTCTCACCCGCATCAAGGTCGCGCCCGCCGCCCAGGGCTTCTTCGATGGTGGCAGCGCCGAAGCCAAGCGCGCCGCCGAGATGGCCACGAAATTGTCGGTGCCGACGCTCACCCGCGCCTGGCAGATGCTGCTCAAGGGCCTGATGGAAGTGCGCGACGCCACAAGGCCGATCTCGGCGCTGGAGATGGCGCTGATCCGCGTCTCCTACGCCGCCGACCTGCCGCCCACCGACAAGCTGGTGCGCGATATCCTGGATGGCGGGGCGGTGCCCGCGCCGCGCGGCGGGGTCACGCCCGCGCCGTCTTCCGCGCCGCGCGGTCCCGTTGCCTCGGGCTCCGCCCAGCGCGCGCCGCAGCCGCATATGGCGCAAGGCGTTCCGACCCTGCGCGGGCTGGAAGATATCGCCGCGCTGGCGATGACCAACAACGCGCCGATCCTGCGAGTGCAGATCGAAAACAATATGCATCTGGTGCGGCTGGAACCGGGCCTGCTGGAATTCCGCCCCAACGCGGCGGCGCCGCGCACCCTGGCGGGCGACCTGCAGCAGAAACTGAATGCCTGGACCGGTATGCGCTGGAACATCTCCATCGCCCGCGAAGGCGGCGCGCCGACCCTGTCGGAGCAGAAGAAGGCCGCCAAGGCGGCGCGCATGGAAAGCGTCAGCCAGGAGCCGATGGTGCGCGCCGTGCTGGATCGCTTCCCCGGCGCCGAAATCGTGCAGGTGCGCGAAGCGGTGATCGAGCCGATCACCATGGCGATGCCGGAC
>CANFDA010000104.1 GCA_947445215.1 Alphaproteobacteria bacterium
ACGGCGCGCTGCGGTCCTTCGCTTTCAAAGCGGTAGGCTTCCGTGGCCGGGCTTCCCATTGCGAACTTGCCCGCTGGCATGCCCACCATGATCGGACATTCGGGACATTCGCGGAATTCGCGAGCTTTCTGTTCCTCGGCCTGCGCGCCGCAGGCGAATATCAGCAGAAGAAGGGCCGATAACCGCTTCAACGGATCGCCCTCTTCAACGAATTGCCCTTGCGCCAGCGCCATTCATCACGGCTTCGACCTCGGCCAGGTTGGCCATCGAGGTATCGCCGGGCGTGCTCATGGCGAGCGCGCCATGGGCCGCGCCATATTCCACCGCCGCCTGCGCGCCCTTGCCCGCCAGGAAACCGTATATCAAGCCGGACGCGAAGCCGTCGCCGCCGCCGACCCGGTCATGGATTTCCAGATTTTCGCACAGCGGCGGCTGATGGAAAGCACCGTCGGCATGGAGGATCGCGGACCAGTCGTTGCGGGTGGCGCTGTCGGCTTCGCGCAGCGGCGTCGCCACCACCTTGAAATTCGGGAAAGCCTTGCGGATGGCGGGCATCGCTTTCTGGAAGGCTTCCGCAGAATTTGGCGCATCGCCCAGATCGATGCCTTCGACGCCGAAACAGGGCGCGAAGTCGGCGGCATGGCCGATCATCACATCCACCTTCTGCGCGATGGCGCGGGTGATCTTCTGCACCGCCGCCTTGTCACCCAGCGCATTCCACAGCGAGGCACGGTAATTGACATCATACGAGACGATGACGCCATGGCGGCACGCCGCTTCCACCGCTTCGATCACCATCTCGGCGGTGCTGGACGAAAGCGCCGCGAAGATGCCACCGGTGTGGAACCAGCGCACGCCTTCCTCGCCGAACAGCTTGTCCCAGTTCACTTCGCCGGGCCGCATCTGCGACGCGGCGCTATTGGCGCGATCAACACAGCCCAGCGGTGGACGCAGGCCGAAGCCGCGCTCGGTGAAATTCAGGCCAACGCGGGTGTTGCGGCCCAGGCCGTCGAAATCGCGCCAGACGATATGGCTGGCATCGACGCCGCCCTGGCCGATGAAATCCTCCACCAGACAGCCCAGATCGTTCCGGGGTAGCGCCGTCACCACCGTGCTGCGCTGGACAAAGCATTTCTTCAGGGCGCGGGCGACATTGTATTCACCGCCGCCTTCCCAGACCTGGAAGCTGCGCGCGGTGCGGACGCGCCCCGCGCCGGGATCGAAGCGCAGCATGACCTCGCCCAGCGCGACACAATCCCATCGCGCGTCACCGACTGGGCGAATGTCGAGCAGCCCCGCCATCACGCGCCGCGAATGCGCTGGATCAGCGCCACGGTGTCACGCACCTTATTCTCGATGCCGCCATAGTCCTTGGTCGCCAGCAGTTCTTTCGTGATCAGATTCGAGCCGATGCCGCAGGCGACGATGCCAGCGCCGAACCATTTCTTCAGCGACTCTTCCGACGTATCGACGCCGCCGGTGGGCATGATCTTGCTCCAGGGCATTGGCCCCAGCACGTTCTTGACGAAATCCGGCCCGCCGACGCTGTCGCCTGGGAATACCTTGACGATCTCGCAGCCCCATTCCTCGGCCTGGGAAATCTCCGTCGCCGAACCGCAGCCCGGGTGATATGAAATCTTGCGCCGGTTGCAGATCTTGGCGACATCGACATTGAGGCCCGGCCCGACCACGAACTTGGCGCCATAGGCGATGTAGATGCCGGCTGTGGGGGCATCGATGATCGAACCCACGCCTAGGATCACGCTTTTGTCGAACGACGCAAAGTGGCGGGAGACTTCCAGAAAGACCTGGGGGGCGAAATCGCCCCGGTTGGTGAATTCGACGCACTTGGCCCCGCCATTGGCGCAGGCCTGGATCACGTTCAGGCAGACCTCGGTATCGGAATGGTAGAACACCGGCACCACACCTTGTATCACCATCGCGCCCAGCACCGCCATTCGGTCATGCGACATTGTCCGTCTCCCTGATGGGAGCATTGCTAGCGGAGGCTTCCCGCCGGAACAAGCCCGGCCGGGAAAGTCCTATTCGTTGAAGGTCTTGAAGGCGGCCGCGCCTCCATTTTCCAGATCGGTGATCTTCACGCCGGGATAGCCGACCAGGGCGTTGTCGCTGTCCTTCCAGGCCATGGCGACCAGGTCGCGCAGTTCGGCGGCGCCGCGCGCCACCATCCCGGTGGAAAAGCGGATGCCCTCGCCCGTCGCGGCATTGAAGGCGCCGCCCTTCTCCAGCCGGTAGAGCGGCACCACCTGTTCGGCGCTGGCGACAAGATAGTTGCTGACGCGGGCGTTGATAGCGCAAGCGCAATCCACCGGCGCGGGCATGGCGGCGCGCACCATGGCCGCCGAGACGTTGGCGCGGACATAGGCACTCTCGAACGGCGTGTGGATGCGCTCGGTTGTGAAGCCCTGCGGATTGGGGAAGTTGCCCCAACCATTATAATGGATGCTGGAATGCAGCGGCTGGCTTCCGTCGCCAACAAAATGCGACCAGACGCCGATGGTATCGATCAGGCGCGTCTCGCGGCGACGGCGGTCGGCCGCCCAGCGGGCGCGTTCGGCGGCAGTGGGCGCCATGCGCGCGGCCATCACCGCCAGCCGCCACAGCGCCATGTTTTTGCGCACCAGCTCGTAGCCCGCGATCATTTCATAGGGCAGATAGCCCGCCTTGTACTGGCTCTGGTTCACGGCGCGCAGGGCGGTGTCGTATTCCTCGCGCGTCGGCGGCAAGGCGTTCAGCGCCGGGCCGCCCAGGGATTTCATCTCGTCATCGGTATCGATGAAATGGGCGGGGTCGCGGTCGCGATCATTGACCATACCAGCGCCACGGATGCGGTCGGCCTCGGGCGACAGAAAGCCCACCTGGGCCGTGGCGGCGGGCGTGCGCAGGAAGGCCGGCAGGCTGGAAGGCAGACTGCGCATCGCCAGTTCGCCGATCATGCGATGGCCGTCCGCGCCCCAGGCCAGAGCGGGGCCAGAAGCGGCCAGCGTCAGCAGCCCGGCAACCAGGAATGAGATGGGGGCGATGGCGGCGATGCGGGGCATGATGGTCTCCTTGGCAGCCAAGAAAAAGGCCGGCCTCGCGGCCAGCCTTTTCCGTAAACAGGTTTGCGTCAACCCTTAGAACACGCTGCGAAGCGTGACCGAGAAGGATTGCGGGCTGCCGACATTAACAAAAGGATAGGAGCCGCAGCCCGAGCTGGCTGTCGTCGCATTCGGAATGAAGCAGCGCTGGCTAGAGATCGAGCCGAAGTAATTCTCGTCGAACAGGTTGGCAGCGTTGAACTTGATGAAGGAGCCAGTCCAGCCCAGTTCACTCAGGTCGTAGGTGATGTCGGCATCGACCACGACATAGCTGGGAATGCGGAGGTCATTGGTGTCGGTAGCGAAGCGGCGGCCGGTATACTTGCCACCGAGGCCGATGTTGAATCCCGCGATCTTATACTGGAAGCGCTGCGACAGCGTCCAGTTGGGGCTTTCCACCACTTCCTTGCCCACCAGGTTGACGAGCTGGGTGCAGGTCGCGTTCAGGCAGATGCGTGCATCGGCGGTATCGGAAACGCGACTGTGGAAGTATGACACCGAGGTGTAGGCGCTTAAGCCGTCGAACGGGAAGACGCTGCCTTCCACGTCGACACCGTTCACATTCACCGAGCCGATGTTGCGGTCGACGCTGATGCCCTGCTCACGGTCGTAGGACGAAACAATGCGGTTCTTGAACTGGTTGTTGAAGGCCGAAACCGACAGCGAGGCCAGATCGTCATTGTAGCGTGCGCCGATGTTGTAGTTGGTCGACGTCTCCATCTTCACCGAAGTGGCGAAGCTGGAGAAGACGCAGTCCGGATTGGTGGGCACGACCACATTATTCACGACGCAGCGGCCGTTGTTGCCGCCATTGTAGAGGTTGTCGGTACGCGGCGCGGACAGGCTTGTGGCGAAAGCGCCAAAGACCTGGAATTCGTCGCCGAAGGGCTTGTAGCTGATGCCGGCGCTCGGCAGCAGGCGGCTATATTCGACCGTCGTGGCAGTGGGCCGCACGAACAGGGTGTTGCCGAAGCCGGCCAGCGTTAACGTGTTGTTGGCGGCGTTGCTGGTTAACGGCGCTGCCGTGGTGCAGGCCGGGAAGCCCGTGCCGGGCGCATAACTGTTGGCGGCAGTCGGGGCCACGACCTGGAGATAGCAGCGCTGGTCAAGGTTGCGGGTCAATAAGGGCATGCGGGCGCCGGCGCTGACATGCAGCGCGCCCGCGAAGAAGTCGCCTTCATAGTTGAAGGCGCCCTGGTTTAGGATGGCGCGGCTCTTGCGATCGCGGGTGCGATAGGTGGCGCCATCAGCGCCGACCACGCGGGCGGCAGTATCGCGCCAGCCGCCGAACAGGTCGCTCGGCGATCCGTCCGGCAGCAGAATGGTTGCCTGGCCGGTCTGGCGGTGCTGGCCGCGATCCAGCGTATAGGCGAACTGGATGGCGTGCTCGTCGGAGATCAGCCACAGCAGCGAAGTGTTGAGGCCGTAGCGGATGGTGTTGGTGTTGGACGGGCCAAAGACACCGATGCGGTCCAGAACGTCGCCGTCGCCATTGAGGTCACGGCCGGTGGCAACTGCGCTGCCAATCAGGCGAGGATCATTTTCGAACAGCTGGGTATACTGGCTGCCGCCATTCGCCAGCGTGTATTGGATCGACGGGTCGACTGTCAGCGTGAGCCCGTCATAAAGGCGCCACAGCGAGGAGAGACGGACATTGCCGGTGTCGGATGGATTGTTCTGGCGGCGGAAATAGTTGGCGCAGGTCGTATCGGTCTGCACTGTGCCCGCAGTGGGCGTGGCGCGCGCACAGACCACGTCATAGTCCGTTTCCAGACCCAGGCCAATGCTGCTGCCAAAGCGCGTTATGCCGACATATTTGCCGTTCTCATCCAGACCGACATTCGGCGCCGCCGGGAAACCGGCGGGGACGACGGTGCCATTGGGATAAGGCTGTGGGTAGAAGGACACCTGCGCGTAGTTGTTGTTGCGGTTCGAGTTCCAGTGCGCGCCCAGGGTGATGAAGCCCAGGGTGCCCATGTCCTGATAGAAGCCGACATTATACTGACGCTTCTTAATCTTGCCGGGGCCCTTGAACTTGTCGTTCGAGGCCATGTTGAAGGACGCGAAGGCGAGCGTGTCCCAGGGGCCGAAGGCGCCGGAATCGACGCGGGCGAAATAGCGCTGATAGTTGAACGAGCCGAAGCTGGGCTGCAGCATCAACGAGAAGCTGTCAGTGGGGCGAGAGGTGCGGATGGCGATGGTGCCGCCCGAGGCGGCAGCGCTGGGGCTGTCCACGTCGGTGGCGCCTTGGTTCACGCTGATGGTGCCGATATTCTCGGTGTCGGGAAGCTGGTTGGAATAGATGGCATAGTTGCCAGTGTCGTTGAGCGGCATGCCGTCCCAGGTCAGGGAGATGTGGTTGCCGTCAAAGCCGTGGAGGCGGATGTTTCCGCCGGACGAGCCATAGGGATCGTTGTTGGTGAAGTTGAAGCCGGGGACCTTGTTGAGCGAGTCCATCACTGTCTGGCCGGCGGTCTGCGTTACCAGATAGCTGGAATCGATGATCGAGCGCTGCTTCGGCACTTCGATCGGTCGCATGATGCCGCTAACCGAAGAGGTCATGGCGGTCGAAACCACGGTTTCGAATTCCGCTGTGGCAGTGGACTGCGCGCTAGCAGGCACCAGGCTGGCCAAGAGCATCAGGGCTGGGCTCGCGCTGGCGAGAAGGATCCTGTTCAACCGAATACGCATCTATAAACTCCTAAAAATGCCGCGCACATTTTACACAGAAAAAAATTGACCAAAATTAATCCCTCACACGTCTCGTGTGACAGGCGAAACATGAGTTGATCCATGCAGCAATTGTGTCATCGCCGCCGAAGTACGGTCAGTATAATTTTCGCGCTCTTCACTTTTATGACAGCGGCCGTGTGTAATTCTGGACAGTTGCAGGCGCTAAGAAATTTCAGACTGCCTGTCACACCGGCGTCAAATGGTTTTTCGCAAACTTACGCTAGGGCCAAAAAGCGCAGCAGCAACTTTTCCATCGCGCCATAGGCCTTTTGCGCCTCCAGCAACGTTTCTTCATGCGTCAGGGGATTCGCGGACAAGCCGGCGGCCAGATTCGTCACCAGCGACACCGCCGCGACCTGCATACCGCAATGCCGGGCCGCCAGACATTCCGGCACCGTCGACATGCCGACCGCGTTGGCGCCCCACTGCCCGAATAACTGCACTTCGGCAGGCGTTTCGAAATTGGGTCCAGTGCAGAAAAGATAGATGCCACGCTTGACCCGCACGCCTGCCTCGTCCGCGGCCTGCGCCAGCAGCGCCCGCAGTTGCGGATCATAGGCATCGGTCATGTCGGGGAAGCGCGGGCCCACACTTTCATCGTTGGGGCCGATCAGCGGATTGACGCCGCCAAAATTGATGTGGTCGTCCACGATCATGATCGTGCCCGCCGGCATGTCGAGCGACAGCCCGCCCGAGGCGTTGGTGAGGATCAGCCGTTCCACGCCCACAGCGCGCAGGATGCGCACCAGCGTGGCGATGGACGGGGCCGGATGGCCTTCATAGACATGGATGCGCCCCGCCATCAGCGCCAGCTTTTTGCCCGCGACGGTGCCCGCCATCAGCTTGCCGGCATGGCCCGCCACGGTGGACGGCGCGAAGCCGGGAATCTCGGCA
>CANFDA010000105.1 GCA_947445215.1 Alphaproteobacteria bacterium
CCTGCTGGCTGCGCGGGTCCGATGCCGTGGTCGAGGCCTGCAAGACGCATATCCATCCGCATCAGAAGACGGTTTCGGCCGATGGCAAGTTCAGCTGGATGGAAGTGGAATGCCTGGGCGCCTGCGTTAATGCGCCGATGCTGCAGATCCACAGCGACTTCTATGAAGACCTGGATGGCCCACTGACTGAGAAGCTGATTGCCGATCTGCGTTCGGGAAAGACTGTGAAGGTGGGCCCGCAGAATGGCCGCCGTGTTTCGTCCGAGCCGGAAGGCGGCGCGCTGTCGCTCAAGGACGCCGCGCTTTATGATGGCTCCATCATCGGAAAATATGTGCCCAAGGCGCCGGTGCCCCCACCGTCGCCGCCCACGACAGATGCCGACGCCAAGATACCGACCAAGGCCGCGTCCGACCGCGAGTCTCCGAAACAGAAGCCGCCGGGAGCCGCCACATAATGCTCGCCGACAAGGATCGCATCTTCACCAACCTGTATGGTTTCGAGAGCCCTGGCCTCGAAGGTGCGCGCAAGCGTGGCCAGTGGGACAACACCAAGGCCATCATCGATCTCGGTCCCGAGACCATAGTGGACATCATGAAGAAGTCGGGCCTGCGCGGCCGCGGCGGTGCGGGTTTTCCCACAGGCCTGAAATGGTCCTTCATGCCCAAGGAAGTTAAGGAGCGTCCGCACTATCTCGTCGTCAATGCCGACGAGTCCGAGCCCGGCACCTGCAAGGACCGCGACATCCTGCGCAACGACCCGCACACGCTGGTCGAGGGTTGCCTGGTGGCGAGCTTCGCCATGCGGGCGCACGCCTGTTACGTCTATCTGCGCGGCGAATTCATCCACGAGCGCGAGGCGCTGCAGCGCGCTGTCGATGAAGCCTATGCCGCCAAGCTTATCGGCAAGAACAACATCCATGGCTGGGATTTTGATCTCTATGTCCATCATGGGGCAGGGGCCTATATCTGCGGCGAGGAAACCGCGCTGCTCGAATCGCTGGAAGGCAAGAAGGGCCAGCCGCGCCTTAAGCCACCTTTCCCGGCCAATATGGGCCTGTATGGCTGCCCCACCACCGTCAACAATGTCGAAAGCATCGCCGTCGCCCCGACCATCTTGCGCCGCGGCGCCGACTGGTTCGCCGGTATTGGCCGTCCCAACAACACCGGCACCAAGCTGTTCTGCATCTCCGGGCATGTGAACAAGCCCTGCAATGTCGAAGAGGAAATGGGTATTCCGCTGCGTGAGCTGATCGAGAAGCATTGCGGCGGCGTGCGCGGCGGCTGGGCCAATCTGCTGGCCGTCATCCCCGGCGGCGCGTCGGTGCCGCTGCTGCCCAAGCATATCTGTGATGAACAGTTGATGGATTTCGACAGTCTCAAGGCGGTGCAATCCGGTCTTGGCACTGCTGCCGTCATCGTGATGGACAAGTCCACTGACGTCATCAAGGCGATCCAGCGCCTCTCTTACTTCTACAAGCATGAAAGCTGCGGCCAGTGCACGCCGTGCCGCGAAGGCACCGGCTGGATGTGGCGCGTCATGACCCGCATGGTGAAGGGCGACGCCAAGGTGGCGGAGATCGACCTGCTGCACGAAGTCACCAAGCAGATTGAAGGCCACACGATCTGCGCGCTGGGCGATGCGGCGGCCTGGCCAATCCAGGGCCTGATCAAGCATTTCCGCCCCGAGATCGAAAAGCGCATTGCCGAATTCTCCAAAGTGGCGGCGGAGTAAGTCATGGCCACCCGCAAGCTCATCGTCGACGGCAAGGAAATCGAGGCGGAAGAGACCATCACGCTGTTGCAGGCCTGCGAGCAGGCGGGCGCGGAGATTCCGCGCTTCTGCTATCACGAACGCCTCTCGGTGGCCGGCAATTGCCGCATGTGCCTGGTCGAATGGGTCGGTTCGCCCAAGCCGCAAGCGTCGTGCGCGCTGCAGGTGAAGGACATCTTCCCCAACAAGGACGGCACCACCGCCAAGATCAACACCACCAGCCCTTACGCCCGCAAGGCGCGCGAAGGCGTGATGGAATTCCTGCTGATCAACCATCCGCTGGATTGCCCGATCTGCGACCAGGGCGGTGAGTGCGACTTGCAGGATCAGGCGATGGGTTATGGCCGCGCCGCCTTCCACCGCTTCAACGAGAACAAGCGCGCCGTCGAAGACAAGTATATGGGCCCGCTGGTCAAGACGATCATGACCCGTTGCATCGCCTGTACCCGTTGCGTCCGGTTCGCCACTGAAGTGGCGGGCGTGCCCGATCTGGGCGCCACCGGCCGCGGCGAGGATGTCGAGATCACAACCTATCTTGAGAAGGCTTTCGCCAGCGAATTGTCGGGCAATGTGGTCGATCTCTGCCCCGTGGGCGCGCTTACCAGCAAGCCTTACGCCTTCAACGCCCGGCCCTGGGAATTGAAGAAGACCGAAAGCGTCGATGTGATGGACGCGCAGGGCTGCAACATCCGCGTGGATACGCGCGGTCCGCAGGTGATGCGTGTGCTGCCCCGCCTCAATGAAGAGGTGAATGAGGAGTGGATCAGCGACAAGGCGCGCCATGCCTGTGACGGGCTTTCGCGCCAGCGCCTCGACCGTCCCTATATCCGCGTCAACGGCAAGCTGAAGCCCGCCTCATGGGCGGAAGCCTTCGCCGCCATTGCCGCCAAGGTGAAGTCGACCTCGCCGGACAAGATGGCCGCCGTGGTCGGCGATCTTGCCGCCGCTGAGGACATCAAGGCCCTGAAGGATCTGATGACCGCACTGCGCGTCACCAATCTCGATTGCCGCCAGGATGGCGCCAAGATCAAGGGTGGCCCGCGCGAGACCTATCTCTTCAACAGCAGCATCGCCGGTGTCGAAGCCGCCGACGCCATCCTGCTGGTCGGCGCCAATCCGCGCCACGAAGCGCCGGTGCTGAACGCCCGCATCCGCAAGGCCTGGCTGGCCAGCGGCGTGAAGGTCGCCAATCTGGGCCCGGCCGTCGATCTCACCTATCCCGCCGAGCAGCTCGGTACCGACATCAACACGCTGGCCGCCATCGCCAATGGCAGCCATCCCTTCGCCAAGGTGCTGAGCGCGGCGAAGCGGCCCATGATCATCCTTGGCTCGGCCGCGATCACCCGCAGCGATGGCGCCGCCGTGCTGGCGCTGGCCGCGCGCATCGCCGGCGATACCGGCATGATCGGTCCCCCAGGTTCCCATGCCGAAGGCGGCTGGAACGGCTTCAACATCCTGCACACGGCGGCCAGCCGCGTGGGCGCGCTAGATCTGGGCTTCCTGCCGGGCGTCTCCGCTGATGGAAGTGGGGGCCGCGATGTGGCGGGCATCGTGCAGGGCGCGCAGAAGGGCGAGATCGAGCTGATCTATCTGCTGGGCGCCGACGAGTTCGAGGTCGACCGCCTGGGCCGCGTTTTCGTGATCTATCAGGGTAGCCATGGCGATGCCGGCGCCCATCATGCCGACGTGATCCTGCCGGGCGCCGCCTATACCGAGAAGGACGGCCTCTATGTGAACTTCGAGGGCAGGGTGCAGCGCGGCCGCCGCGCTGCCTTCCCGCCAGGCGAAGCAAAGGAAGATTGGACCATCCTGCGCGCGCTATCGGACGTGCTGGGCGTCAAGTTGCCCTATGACAATCGCGCCCAGCTCGTCGCCGCCATCATCAAGGATGCGGCGCATTTCGCCGATGTCGGCGGTGCGCCCATCCATGCCGACACTTCGGCCGCGACCTGGGGCGGCATCGGTCAGACCGGCGCGCTGGACACGGCAACGCCGCTGACGGCGTTCATCGGCGACTTCTACATGACCAATCCGGTTGCGCGCGCCAGCGAGACCATGGCCAATTGCAGCCGTGAATTCGCCAACCCCACCAAGCTGGTGGCGGAGTAGGCGATGGCGCTGGTTCCGTTCCTCTACGATCTCGGCATTCCGTACAACGCCGCCTGGTTCATCAGCAACGCCGTGCTGATCCTAATCTTCGATGTCGTGCTGCTGGTGCTGATCGCCTATCTGCTGCTGTTCGATCGCAAGGTCTGGGCGGCGGTGCAGATGCGCCGCGGCCCCAACGTGGTCGGTCCCTTCGGCCTGCTCCAGACCTTCGCGGACCTGTTCAAGTTCCTGTTCAAGGAAGTGATCATCCCGGCGGGCGCCAACAAGGTGCTGTTCCTGATCGCGCCATTCCTCACCGTGCTGCTGGCCTTTGCGGGCTGGGCGGTGGTGCCGATGGATGACGGCATGGTGATCGCCGATATCAATGTCGGCATCCTCTATCTCTTCGCCATGTCGTCGCTGGGCGTCTATGGCATCATCATCGCCGGCTGGGCCTCCAACTCGAAATATCCCTTCCTGTCGGCCCTGCGCGCTGCGGCCCAGATGGTTTCGTACGAAGTCTCTATCGGCTTCGTGATCATTACCGTGTTGCTGTTCGCCGGTTCTCTGAACCTGTCGGACATCGTCCGTGCCCAGGCGACCACCGGCACGTTGGCGCTGTTCAGCTGGAACTGGTTCTCCATCCTGTTCCCCATGCTGCCGATTTTCTTCGTTTCGGCGCTGGCGGAAACCAACCGCCCGCCCTTCGACCTGGTGGAAGCGGAAAGCGAACTGGTGGCGGGATTCTTCGTGGAATATTCCTCCACCCCGTTCCTGCTCTTCTTCTTGGGCGAGTATCTCTCCATCGTGCTGATGTGCGCGATGACCTCCATCTTGTTCTTCGGCGGCTGGCTTGCGCCCATAAATGTCTGGTGGCTGAACTGGGTTCCCGGAATCATTTGGTTCCTGATCAAGATCGTCATCGTCTTCTTCATGTTCGCGATGGTGAAGGCCATGGTGCCGCGCTACCGCTACGACCAGCTGATGCGGCTGGGCTGGAAAGTGTTTTTGCCCACGTCGCTGGCCTGGGTTGTGCTGACGGCGGGCTGGGTCCTGTTCGTCCGGCCGCATCTGTGAGGATCTGATGGCTAGTCTCGACCGCACCGCACGGCAGATCTTCTTCTGGGAGTTCATCCAGAGCTTCCTGCTCTCGATGCGTTATTTTTTCGCCCCCAAGGCGACGCTGAATTACCCCTTCGAGAAGGGCCCGCTGTCGCCCCGCTTCCGCGGCGAACATGCGCTGCGCCGCTATGCGAACGGCGAAGAACGCTGCATCGCCTGCAAGCTGTGCGAGGCGATCTGCCCCGCCCAGGCCATTACTATCGAAGCGGAGCCGCGCGATGACGGTTCGCGCCGCACCACCCGCTACGACATCGACATGGTGAAGTGCATCTATTGCGGCTTCTGCCAGGAAGCCTGCCCGGTGGATGCGATCGTGGAAGGCCCGAACTTCGAATTCTCCACCGAGACCCGCGAAGAACTCTATTACAACAAGGCCCGGCTGCTCGCGAATGGCGACCGCTGGGAACGTGAAATCGCCCGCAACCTGGAACTGGACGCGCCCTATCGCTAGGGCCTGAACGAGAGAAGACATGTTCCAAGCGATAGCCTTCTACGCCTTCTCGGCGATCCTGCTGCTCAGCGCAGTCATGGTGATCGGCGCGCGCAATCCCGTGCATTCGGTGCTGTTCCTGATCCTGGCCTTCTTCAATGCGGCTGGGTTGTTCATCCTGATCGGGGCCGAGTTCCTGGCGATGCTGCTAGTCGTGGTCTATGTCGGCGCCGTCGCCGTGCTCTTCCTCTTCGTAGTGATGATGCTGGACATTGACTTCGCCGAATTGAAAAAAGGTGCGTTGCAGTATCTGCCGCTGGGCGGACTGATCGGCCTGGTTCTTGTGGTCGAACTGTGGATGGGCAGCAAGGCCTGGACGCTGCGCCCGGTGCAGCTGGAGGCTGCGGCGCAGCCCATTCCCTATGACGTCACCAACACGGCGGCGCTGGGGCATATTCTCTATACCGACTATGTCTTCCACTTCCAGATCGCGGGCATGGTGCTGCTGGTCGCCATGATTGGCGCCATTGTGCTGACGTTGCGTACACGCCCGGGCGTGCGCCGCCAGAACATCGCGGCGCAGAATGCCCGCACAGCCGCGGATTCCGTGACCATGGTCGACATCAAGCCGGGCGAGGGGGCGTAAATGATGGCCGTCGGTCTCACCGAATATCTCACCGTCGCCGCGATCCTCTTCACGCTGGGCGTTCTGGGAATCTTCCTCAACCGCAAGAACATCATCGTCATCCTGATGTCGGTCGAACTGATCCTGCTGGCGGTCAACCTGAACTTCGTCGCCTTCTCGGCCTATCTGGGCGATCTGGTGGGACAGGTCTTCGCGCTGTTCGTGCTTACCGTGGCGGCGGCGGAAGCTGCCATCGGCCTGGCCATCCTGGTGGTCTATTTCCGCAACCGCGGCACGATCGCGGTTGAGGATGTCAACATGATGAAGGGCTGACGCGCATGTATGCCGCGATCGTCTTCTTGCCGCTTTTTGGCGCCGTCATCGCGGGCCTGTTCGGCCGCCTGATCGGCGCCCGTGCGTCCGAGCTGGTGACCACCGGCCTGTTGCTGGTTTCTGCAGTCCTGTCGGTGGTGACCTTCGCCCAGGTCGGTCTGGGCCATCAGGAAACGACCATTGTGCCGCTGTGGCAGTGGATTCATGCCGGCGATTTCCATACCGACTGGACGATCCGGGTCGATACCATGACTGCGGTTATGCTGGTGGTGGTGACGGGCGTTTCCTCGCTCGTGCATCTCTACTCTATCGGCTACATGCATGAAGACCCGAGCCGTC
>CANFDA010000106.1 GCA_947445215.1 Alphaproteobacteria bacterium
CGGAAGAGGACAAGCTTGTGGTATCGCGCGCCCGCAAGATCCAGCGCTTCCTGTCGCAGCCCTTTTTCGTGGCCGAGCAGTTCACCAACTCGCCCGGCAAGTTCGTCGAGCTGCCAGACACGATCCGCTCGTTCAAGGCGATTGTGGAAGGCGAGTATGACCACCTGCCGGAGCAGGCCTTCTATATGGTCGGCGCCATCGAGGAAGCGGTCGCCAAGGCCGCCAAGATGGCTGCCGAAACCGCCAAGGCTGCGTAATGGCGGCCGAGAAGATCGCCTTTGACCTGGTCTCGCCCGAGAAGCTGCTGCTCTCGGTCCAGGCCGACATGGTCACCATCCCGGGCACAGAGGGTTACATAGGTGTTATGGCGGGCCATGCCGCCACCGTCACAACCCTACGGGCCGGGATGATCGATGTGCAGTCCAATGGCCAGGATGAACGCTATTTTATCCGTGGCGGTTTCGCCGAGATCAACGCCTCCAAGATCACCGTGCTGGCCGACGAAGCCATCCCGATGACCGAGATAGACCTGGCCGTGCTCGACCAGCGCATATTCGACGCGCAGGAAGACGAGCTGGCGGCCACGACCGATGCCGCCCGCCAGAAGGCCGCCCAACTGGTGGATGACCTGAAACTGGTCCGGGCCGTGTTCTAGAGCGTAGGAATATATGCTCGCAGGCCCGGTTTCCGGCCTGTAACATGATTTCTATATACCCTCGCTGCATCGGGATGTGCTTCGATGATTTTTGCTACCGTCTACAAACAGGGCTGGACCCT
Source organism: Alphaproteobacteria bacterium (assembly GCA_947445215.1). GTDB lineage: Bacteria > Pseudomonadota > Alphaproteobacteria > Micropepsales > Micropepsaceae > Rhizomicrobium. Next base: position 778 of record CANFDA010000106.1, read on the forward strand.
TGATGAGGTCCATTGGGACTGGTTCGACCCTTCGAGGGTTGATCCGGCCCTGCTGGCTGCCGTCAAGGCCGCGGCCCTGGTCGAGTACAACGCTCCGGATTACGTCGTCTACCTCAAGCGCGTCTTCCACGGCGCGGTGCCTGAGACCATCGCCGCCATCGAGCAATGGGGCGCCGAGGAAAGCCAGCATGGCAAGGCCCTGGGCCGCTATGCCGAGATGGCCGATCACTCCTTCAAACTCGAAGATGCCTTCGCCCGATTCCGCAAGGGGTACAGCCCGCCGCTTTTCGGCGGCGATGGCGAGGCGGCTTCCATTCGTGGATCCCGCCGGGGCGAGATGATCGCCCGCTGCGTGGTGGAAAGCGGCACCAGCTCCTATTACTCCGCCATGCGCGACGCCTGCGAGGAGCCGCTGTTGCGGGAGATCGCGGGCCGTATCGCCGCCGACGAGTACCGCCACTATAAGCTATTCTACGACATGCTGAACGCCCAGCCGGAGCCAGATCTGCGCTTCTGGAAGAAGCTCTGGATTGCGGTAAGCCGGGTGCGCGAGAGCGATGATGACGAGCTGGCCTATGCCTATTACTGCGCTAACGTCACGATTGAGGAAGAGGCCGTAAAGCCTTATTATCGCAATACATATTCCCGTATTTCCTCCGCCAATGGCGCGTTAATTTACAGCCGTAAACATATCCAGAAGATGGTTCAGATGGTGGGGAAGGCCATCGGCGCCAACCCCCATGGCTGGCTGGCCGAGATCGCTGGCTCGCTGGTTTGGCGCCGCCTGCAGAAGAACGGCGCGACTGCCTAGCCAACCGCTTCAAAAGCCCCGGTGGCATCGTTGCGCACCAGCAGCTTGCCCGTCGCGACGCCGAAATAGGCCCCGTGCAGGGCCAGCTCGCCCTTCTCCACAGCCACCTGGACAAAGGGGAAGGTTGTCAGGTTCTTCAGACTGAGTTCCACCGACGCGAATTCGAGCTGTTGCAGATAGGCCTCCCAGTCTTCCTTGGGCGTAGTGATGGCGTCGGCGGCGGGCGCGATCTGGCTCATCCACTTGCCGATGAAGTCGCTCTCGGTCAACGGGGCGCTGTCGTCGGCAAAAGCCTTGATGCCGCTGCAGAAAGCGTGCCCCAGCACGATGATGTGCGCGACCTTCAGGGCTCGAACCGCGAATTCCAGCGCCGCGCTGGCGCCATGTTGGCCGCCTGACGGGTCATAGCGCGGCACCAGATTGGCGACATTGCGCGCCACCAGAATTTCGCCCGGAGCGGCGTCGAAGATCACTTCCGGCGACACCCGGCTGTCGACGCAGCCGAACACCATGATGCTGGGCGACTGGCCGCTATCGGCCAGCGTCGCGAAGCGGCTGCGCTCTTCCTTGAACCGCCCGTCGAGGAACGCGCGATAGCCCTTGGTTAGCCGTTCTGGAAACATCAGGCCTTCCGCTTGACCATCATCTGCTTAATCTCGCCGATCGCCTCGGCTGGATTGAGGCCCTTAGGACAGGTGTTGGCGCAGTTCATGATGGTGTGGCAGCGATAAAGACGGAACGGGTCTTCGAGATTGTCGAGCCGCTCGCCCACCGCTTCGTCGCGGCTGTCGATCAGCCAGCGATAGGATTGCAGCAGCGCCGCCGGGCCCAGATAGCGTTCGGAATTCCACCAATAGCTGGGGCACGAGGTCGAGCAGCAGGCGCACAGGATGCACTCATAAAGGCCGTCCAGCTTGGCGCGCTCTTCCGGCGACTGCTTCCATTCGGTTTCGGGCTCGGCGGTGGTGGTCTGCAGATAGGGCTGCACCGAGGAATGCTGGGCATAGAAGTTGCTCAGGTCCGGCACGAGGTCTTTCACCACCGGCATGTGCGGCAGGGGATAGACCGCCACTGCGCCCGAAATGTCGGTGATCGCCTTGGTGCAGGCCAGGGTGTTAGAGCCGCCTATATTCATGGCGCAGGAACCGCAAATGCCTTCGCGGCAGGAGCGGCGGAACGACAGCGTCGGATCGATCTCGTTCTTGATCTTGATAAGCGCGTCCAGAACCATCGGGCCGCAGCCGTCCAGATCGACGGTATAGACGTCCACCTGCGGGTTATCGCCGGTCGAGGGGTCGTAGCGATACACCTTGAAGTCCTTGGAGCGCTTCGGCTTCTTGCCGCTCGTCTCCGACCAGACCTTGCCCTTTTTGACCTTGCTGTTCTTGGGCAGGGTGAACTCGACCATCTGACTCTCCAGGGTGATTTGGCCATTCTGGCATGGCTCGCAGCCGCAAAAAACCCTTACGCGACGATCTGTTCAAACACCCATGCAACCTCGGTCTGCGCCTCGCGCAGGGCCCCGGTGATGACCAGCTGCTCCGCCCGGCGGACGATGCCGCCACCCAGATAGACGCTCTCCTCGACTTCCAGCAGGCCGCCGCCAGCGCGGAAGCGCCAGCCCTCGCCATTTGGCAGTTTCAGCAGCACGCCGCCACCCTCCAGGCGTGAGACCCGGACATCGGGATGGATATGGAAACGGACGGCGAAACTGGCCTGGGGCGGATGCGCCGCGGCGATCAACCGGTCGCGGCCGGTCAGCATCAGGCCTTGGGGGGACAGCGTCACCTGACGCTCATGGCGCAGGCCGAAGGCTTCCAGATAGCCGTCATGCACGGCTTCCACCGTCCAGCCCTGGCTCGTCTCGACCCGGCGCGAGACGCAGTCGGCGGGACCGCCGGTCAGCCGTGGCCCCAGCATGTCGCGTACCAGGCCCGGTGGCAGGACGCCGGCGCTAGAGACGTCACCGATTGTCACCGTCGAATGTGCCGCGGTGGCGCGTAGCGCCGCGTTCCAGCTGCGATGGGTGATGCCCCCTGCCCCGCAATTAACCACGATGCGGCTGTCGCCGGAACTAAACTCGAAGGCGAGAAAGCTCGCATGCCCGCCTGCCGAATAGCCGCCCGGCTGCACCCGGCCCACATCCATCAGCACAATCGCCCGCGCCGCCGTCAGCCGCTGGTAACAGGAATGACGGGCATGGTGAAACGGCGTACCGCGCACTTCGTCCCGCACCAGAAGCCCCGTCACCATGCGCGCATCGCTTTCCAGACCGCCCTGGAAAAGCCCCAGCGCGCCATCGCCATGGCGGAAGAAGCGGATCATGGTGGCGGCGCGGTCGGCAGCGTTGCGCAGCCCGTGCGGCGGCTCCAGATTCAGCGCCGCCAGCGTCTCCAGCACCATCATCACATGCCGCCACGCGACGAGCAGTGCTTCGGGCGAACGGCTCTTGTGACCGCCATCGGGCAGGATCTGGGTTTCGACTTCGCTTTCAAGCGCGGCAAGGCCCGCTTCCAAGCGTTTGCTGATGTCCTCGATACACGCGCCCGACAGCGCCAGCGCGGCGGCGGCCTGCAGGCGCGGCAAGCCTTCCGGCGCTTCACGCCAGGTGCGCTCCAGGATCTTGGCTTGCTCGCGCAACGCGACGAACAGCTTCGAGCGCCAGGTGATCTCGGAATTGGACACCACAAATTTTCCGTTGCAGAACAGGTGCACTAGGCGCGTCGCAATGATCTGCGGCGACCAGACCGGCTCGGAATAGCGGGCATGGCGCTTGATCCACTGCGCAATCAAGTTCGTGGCCAGCTTGTGGGAATTGTCCCCGCCCGCCGTGGACAAGGGGGGCAACCACTCGAAACCATGCAGCGCCGCAGCCCAGGCCGCGCTGGGCGGATTCATGTCGAAGATCGATTCCCCGTCCTTCACATCCACCGTTTCGCCATGGAAGCGGAAGCGTCCGCGCAGCATGGCGTCGGCATCTTCAAGCCGGCGCGGCAGCGTGTCATAGGGCTGAACGGTGAAGTGATCGGCGAGCTGGCCTTGCAGCAGGCGGCGATAGACCCAGTTGCGGCGAATCGCGATGCGCAAGGGCGCCAGCGCGCGGGTGGCCGCCGCGCTGGCCAGGTCCGGCAGCAGCGGCAGCATCGCTTTTGCTTTCACCGCATCAGCCCCTCAAGGCAGTAATGTTGGCTGCGTAACGCGAGGGCCCGCCCTTGAACACGGCGGTGCCCGCCACCAGCACGGTGGCGCCGGCAGCGATGGTGCGCTTCGCAGTCTCCGGGTTGATGCCGCCATCCACTTCCAGTTCGATCTTGCGGCCGCTCGCGTCGATGCGCTTGCGGGCCGCTTCGATTTTGCGCAGCTGGCTGTCGATGAAGCTCTGGCCGCCAAAGCCGGGATTGACGCTCATGATCAGGACCAGGTCCGTGAGGTCGAGCAGGTTATCAAGCGCTTCAACCGGCGTGCCGGGATTGAGCACCACGCCCGCTTTTTTTCCAAAGCTGCGGATGAGTTGCAGCGTGCGGTGGATGTGTGGACCCGCCTCGGGATGCACCGTGATGTGATCGGCGCCAGCCTGGGCGAACGCCTCGACGAAGGAATCCACCGGCGAGATCATCAGATGCACGTCGAACGCCTTCTTCGAATGGGGGCGCAGCGCCTTCACCACGGAGGGGCCGATGGTGATGTTGGGCACGAAATGGCCATCCATAACATCGACATGAATCCAGTCGGCCCCGGCGGCGTCTACGGCCGCAGTCTCCTCGCCCAGGCTGGCAAAGTCGGCGGACAGGATGGAGGGGGCGATCAGGACTGTCATACCCCTTTAAGTGCCGGATTCAGGCAAGGGTTGCAATGCTTCGGGGCGTAAGCGTTTAGCCGCTTGACCAAACAAAAAAGCGCGCCTAGCTGGGATGGTCGGGCACAGGCTGGAGGGCACGCGGGTCGCGGGCCCTGGCTAGCAACAGCGCCAGCACCGGCAGCCAGATCAGCCGGGACTGGTAGCGGTCATGCGGGTTGGAGAAGGTGCCGCAGATCACGGCATTGCCCAGCAGGGCGAGCAGCACGGTTGTGGGCAGCGCCGCGTCGCACCAGCGGCGCAGAAGGACGGCGTGCTGTAGCAAGAAGAATAAGCCGAGCAGCGCCACCATGCCCACCGGCACATGGATGATGTTGAGCAGGCGGAAGGGGATTTCCTGGGTCTGCTGCCGGGCCGCGAGATAGACCGGGACCTGATCTGGGATGATAGCCTCGAATGGCCGTATCAGGATGGTTTCCTGGGACACGATGCCGTCGCCAGTCTTGAAGAGAAAGAACTGTTTCACCGATGCGGTGACCGCCGCCTTCACATGCATGCCGGGATAGCGCACCAGACTGTCGCCGACGATGCGGCCATACTCGCCGTCGCTGCGCTCGAAACCTCCCAGCACCCGGAAGTAACTGTGCTCCCCCCATAGCCAGGCATTGGCGTTGAGCGGCAGGCGTGCCCGGTTGCGACAAAGCGAATAGGGCTGCGGCTGGCCTGGCGGCGCGCAGACATCAGCCAGAAGCCGCTGCACGATGCCGTCCTGCATCAGACGCGCCAATAAAAAGACATGCCCGGCGCGCGACACAAAGACCTCGCGCGTCCAGGCATAGTTCGCCGTCACCAGCATCGCCAGCGACAGCAGCAGCGCGCCCAGGCAGGGCAACAGCGACGGCCGGGGCAGCCATGGCAAGCGCCGGTGCAGTGCCCAGGCGAACGCGGCGCAGATCAGCAGGCCGCCGAGGAGCCCGATATGAGAAGGATGGCTGGCCACCGCCAGCCCCGTGACCAAGATCACGGCGATGCGCCGCCCGCGCGACAAGGCGCGGGCGTGAAGCAGAAGCAGATAGCCGCCCAGCACCACTAGCGGCGTGAAACAATCCGGTTCGATCTGGCCGACATACCAGCCCATGCCTGTGAGCAGAATCAGCGCCACGCCGATCGCCATCAGGCCCTTGAGAGTCAGTCGCGGTGCTTCGGCGCGAGCCAGCTCCGCGATGAGATAGGCCGTCATCGCCGCCTGCGCCGCCGCGGTGAACCAGAGCGAGATAAAAGCGCCCGTGGCGGGCA
>CANFDA010000107.1 GCA_947445215.1 Alphaproteobacteria bacterium
CGTGCGCCGCCTGAACAACCGCGAATATGCCAACACGCTGCGCGACCTGCTGTATCTGCCCGACACCTACAATGCCTCGGCCGACTTCCCCGCCGATGAGCGCGGCGAGAGCTTCGACAACAATGCCGACACCCTGACCCTGTCGCCGGTGCTGATCGAGCGATATCTGGCAGTGGCGCAGAACGCTTCCCTTGAGGCGTTGAAGCCGCGCCCCGGTGTCGTGATCGAGGGCAACCAGGCCAACATATCCGGCAGCACCTCGCGCCTCAACGATCCCGGCCGCTCTTTCGAGAGCGACTATGCCAATCGCATGGCGAAGGTGGAAATCAATCTCAAGACGTTTGGCGAGCGCGCCTTCCGCCGCACGATCACCGAAGCCGAGCTGGCCGGGATGATGAAGTTCGTCCAGCTCGCCTTCACCCATGAAGGCCTGTCGGACCAGACTTTTGATCGTTCCATGTCGCTGGCGATCCGCGCCGCGCTGATGTCGCCGGAATTCCTCTTCCGCATGGAGCGCAACGCCCAGGCCGATGGCAAGGGCGCGATCTTCGCGCTCAACGATTACCAGCTCGCCAGCCGCCTTTCCTATTTCCTCTGGAGTTCGATGCCGGACGACGCGCTGTATGCGGAAGCCAAGGCGGGCACGCTGAAGCAGAACCTGGAAGCCCAGGTGGCGCGCATGCTGAAAGACCCCCAGGGCATCTCGCTGACCAAGGATTTCCTGGGCCAGTGGCTCGAGATTCGCGGCCTCGACAACACGCCCAACGTGGACAAGGCGCTGCTCACCTCGATGAAGAGCGAGACCGAGCAGTTCTTCAACTACATCGTCACCAACAACCGCCCCATCACCGACCTGCTCTATGCCGACTACACCTTCGTCGATGCGCGCCTGGCCAAGCTCTATGGCATCAGCGGCGTCACTGGCGACGAATTCCGCAAGGTGCCGGTCGATCTGGCGCAGCGCGGCGGCATCATGACCCATGCCTCGATCCTGACGCTGACGTCGAAGCCGCTGGGTGAAGGCCTTCGCACCTCGCCGGTGATCCGCGGCAAGTTCATCCTGGAAAACCTGTTCAACCAGAAGCTTCCGCCGCCACCGCCCGATGTCCCGGCACTGGCGCTGGACACCAACGCCCAGCTCAAGGGCACGGTGCGGCAGATCTTCGAGCAGCATCGCAACTTCCCCTCCTGCGCCGGCTGTCATGCCCGCATGGACCCTTACGGCTTCGCGCTGGAGAATTACGCCGGCAACGGCGCCTGGCGTCTGGCCGACAATGGCGACGCGGTGGATGCCTCGGGCGTGATCGACGGCAAGGCGTTCGCCGGGCCGGTTGCATTCCGCCTGATGCTGGCCGAGCGCAAGGATGATTTCCGCCGCGCCTTCATCCGCAAGATTCTTTCCTATGCGCTGGGGCGCGGCATCCAGGGCTTCGACCGCCCGGCGGTGGAAGACATCGTCGCCAAGGTGAAAGCCGATGGCGATACCTTCGTCAGCGTCATCCTCAACGTCGCCCGCAGCTACCCCTTCCAGAATGCCCGCGGCAGCCTGGCATCGGGCGAAAAGCCTGTAGCCGGCGCGAAGCTGGTTCCGGTCTCCGCCGAAAGCCGCAATTAGCCGCCGCTATTCTACTTCTGGTTGCAGGTTTGAGCGGCTTGGCCTGTCTTACTTAACCGGCTCTGAACCCCTTGAACGCTATCTTTGCGGGCAATTCGCCGGGGTTTAGTCATGTCTCTGCCGGGCTCGCGCGCCAAGCGCCAGAAAAGCGGTCTGCTTGCGAGGTATTCCGAAACTCTCGGCGAGATGAATCTGCGCAAGCAAACGGAAAAGGCCATCCGCGGCGCGCGCCATGAAGCGGAACTCAATGCGCGCTCCAAATCCGCCTTTCTCTCCACCATGAGCCACGAGCTGCGTACGCCGCTGAACGCCATCATTGGCCTCTCCTACCTGATGCGCGAACCCGGCGCCGTCACCGCCGCCGACAATGCCGAATACGCCAGCCATCGCCAAGTCGCGCCGCCGCCTGCTCGATGTGGTGGGCGATGTGCTCGACATGTCGAAGCTGCAATCCGGCAGCCTGTCGCTCAACAAGGCTTCCGTCGCCATCGGCGATGTCGTCGCCGTGGCGGTGGAGCAGATCAAGCCGGAGTTCAACGCCAAGAAGCAGTTGCTCGATATCCGGCTCGACCATTCGCTGCGCGAGGTCGAGGCCGATCACAAGCGGGTGCGCCAGATCCTAGTCAATCTGCTGTCCAAAGCCTCCAAATTTAACTCGCCCGGCGGCTGCGTGCTGCTGATGGCGCGCCTTGCCGCCGATGGCGGCGTCACCATCGCCATCGCCATTGCCGACACCGGCATCGGCATGGCCCACGAAGATATCATGCTGGCGCTGTAGCCCTTCGCACAGGTCGATGCCCGCCGCGCCCTTGCCCAGGAAGGCACCGGCCTGGGCCTACCGCTGGCGCTGGGCCTGGCCCGCCAGCACGGCGGCACTTTGCATATCGAAAGCCAGCCGGGCGCCGGCACTACCGTGGTGCTGACCCTGCCGGGACGTAGCGCAGGCGCTACGTCTCTCACCGCCACTGCTCAAGGACGCACGGCATGACCCTGCATATCGAACGTCCCGCATCGCCGTCTCCCGCTGCGAAGCTTGCCGCGCCCGCCGGGTCCGCGCCCGTGTAAGGCATGTGTGACCTGATCGAATTCTTTCCGCTGCTGGGCGACCGCGAGGCGCTGGTGCTGGGGCAGGGCGCCTCCATGCCGATGCGGGTGCGATTCGACGATATCGGCAAGCGCGTCGTGCCGCGCGGCGGGCATCGCAGCTTCTCGAAGAGCTGGAAGGGGCCCAACATGGACCGTGAGGGCCTCGACACCATCGTGTCGCGCTTGCGTAACGCGGGCCGGGACAGGTCTTAAACTTTTCGTGTGGTTCAAGTAGGCTCCCTCCGCTGAAGCTGGAGGCCGCGTGTCGCCGCAATTCGTCCCTTTCGGGCCGTCGCACCTGGTGGCTGTCGCGCTGACGTTGCTGATGCCGCTGGCGATGGCGCTGGCGGCGCGGCACGAACATCTCGGCCGCCGCTGCGATCGTGCCACACGCCACGGCCTGGCGGCGCTGCTGCTGGGCGGCTGGATCTTCTGGTACGGGCTGAACGCGGTGCGCGGCGACCTGGCCCTGGAGCGTTCGCTGCCGATGCATCTGTGCGACTGGGCCCAGATCACGCTGATGACCGCGCTGGTGACGCGCAACCAGTTCGCCTACGAGCTGGGCTATTTCTGGGGCCTGGGCGGCACGCTGCAAGGCCTGATCACGCCCACCGTCTATTACGACTATCCTGACGCGGCCTATTTTGCTTTCTTCATCCAGCATGGCGGCGTCATCGCCGCGCTGCTGTATCTGACGCTGGGAACGCGGATGCGCCCGATATTGCGCTCGCTGCCGCGTGTGGCGCTGGCCAGCCTGGTCTATCTCGCGGCGGCGGGGCTGGTGGATTGGTTGCTGGCGGTCAATTACGGCTTCCTGCGCGAAAAGCCGCTGGGCCAGAATCTGCTGACCATGCTGGCGCCCTGGCCCTGGTACATCCCGCAGCTGGTGGGAATCGGCATGCTGTCGCTCGGCATTTATTATCTGCCGTTTGCCATCGCCGGTCTGGTTCGAAAAAAGAGGCCGTAAAGAACATGAGGCGGCCGGCACATTTGCGCCGTAGCCGCCTCACTTCTGCACCCTTGAAATTGGACCTTCAGGTCTTGCGACCCAAACACTGCGGGGTTTCCCCAAACCGTCCATCCGCAGCCCCTCTAATGTGCCGTAGCGGTAACCGGACGCAACGGAGTTTTGCGGTTCCAGCAGCCGTTACGGGCTTTTGGGGCGATGCTGTGTGTTTCCCGCAACATGCGGCGCTGGCGGAACCTGGGCCCGCGCCTTACGGCTCGCGGAAATGCTTGGAAAGCTTGAGACCCTGGCGCTGGTAATTGGAACCCAGGCCCTCGCCATAGGCGTTGGGCGGCGGATCGGTCAGGCGCTCGAACACCAGCCGCCCGATCACCTGCGCATGTTCCAGGATGAAGGGCACTTCGCGGGACCGCACTTCCAGCACGGCGCGCGCACTCGGTGGCTTGCCTGATTCCACCCCGAAACCGGGATCGAAGAAGCCCGCATAATGAACCCGGAACTCGCCCACCAGCGGATTGAAGGGCTCCATCTCGGCGGCATGATCGAGCGGAATGGCGACGCGCTCGCGGCTGGCCAGGATGTAGAACTCGTCCGGGTCCAGCACCAGGCAGCCGCCGGGATCGGCCATGATCGGGTCCCAATATTGCCAGGGATCGAGCAGGCCGGGCTTGTCCACATCGATCAGCCCGGTGTGACGCTTGGCGCGCCAGCCGATACGGCCGCTCTGCGGGTCGGCGCTCTTCAGGTCGATGGACAGGCAAAGTCCGCCCTCAATCGTCGGCGTGGTGTCAGTGAGTGAGCTGCGCAGATGCAGTTCCTTCAGCGCCGTATCGGATGAAGTCGGCGCGCCATGGCGCAGCCGCAACTGGTTCAGGCGCGACCCCTTGCGCACCAGCACCGGAAAGGTGCGCGGGCTGATCTCGGCAAACAGCGGCCCGGTATAGCCCGGCGCGATGCGGTCGAATGCGGCGGCATAATCGGTGATCAGCCGCACAAAGACATCGATGCGTCCGGTGGAGCTTTTGGGATTGGCGGCGCCGGAAATGCCGGGGCTCAAGCAGGCACTTTCCAGCAGCGGCACGATATAGACGCAGTCGGTTTCCAGCACCGCGCCATTGGTCAGGTCGATCTCATGCATGAAGACCGATGCCAGGCGTTCGGCCACCGTCGCACGGGGGCCGGGCAGGAAGCTGGCGCGCACCCGCCACGCCTTGGCCCCCAACCGCAGATCGAGACTGGCGGGCTGCACCTGGCCCGGCACCAGCGGCTCGGCGGGAATGACTTCGCGGCCATCCGCGATCAGCCGTTCCAGCACATGGCTGGGCAGGATGCCGCTGGAGTGGCGGCCAAAATCGGAGTCCGGGGTCTGTGCGGGCTGGGCCATCAGGGACTTATAAGTGGGGCGCTCGCGTACGTCCCCAGGAACATCCGGATATCCCCAATCACCTCGGCCAGCCCGGCCCGTTTCACCGGGGCTTCCGGCGGCAATCCGTTCAAAAGCCGCGATGGCGTCGCCCCTTCCAGAATCACGAAACAGCCCTGGTCGCCTTCTCCGCGGATCAGCCGCCCGAAGGCCTGCTTGAGGCGGAAGCGGGTGATGAGGTCGTCATAGCCCTTGCCGAAGCGCAGCCGCCGCGCCTTGTGCAGGATGGTGGGCTTGGGCCAGGGCACCTTGTCGAACACCACCAGCCGCAGCGAGCGGCCGGGCACATCGACGCCATCGCGCAGCGCATCGGTGCCCAGCAGGCAGGCATTCTCCTCGGCGCGGAACAGGTCCACCAGCGCGCCGGTGTCGAGCCGGTCGATATGCTGGGCATAGAGCGGCAGCCCGGCATGGGCCAGCGGCTCGGTGATGCGGGCGGCCACGTCTTTCAGCGCGCGCACGGCGGTGAACAATCCCAGCGCGCCGCCGCCGCTGGCGAGGAACAGTTCGCGCATCGCCGCCGCCAAGGTTTCCGGCTCGCGGCGTGGCAGGTCGGTGACCACGAAGATGCGCGCCTGTTTCGCATAGTCGAAGGGCGAGCCGAACATGGCGCGGCGGGGCGGCTCCAGCAGATGGCTGGCGCCGGTGCGGATTTCGGCGGCGGTCCAGTCGTCGGCGCTGGAATCGCGCAACGTCGCAGAGGTGACCAGCGCGCCATGCGCAGGCGCGAAGACTTCTTTGGCCAGCGGAATGGTGGGATCGATCCAGTGCCGCTCCAGCCCGATATCGCTGTCGCGGCCATCCTCGCGCTTCAGTTCAAACCAGTCGATGAACTCGTCATTGAGTTCGCCGGTCTCCAGCGTTTCCAGCATCGCCATCCAGGCGGGCAGGATGCCTTTGGCTCTCCTATCCATCCCGCGCGCGGCGGCATCCAGCCGGGCGCGGGTGTGCGGCTCTATCTCGGCGGTCTTGTCGGCCATCTTCTTGCGTAGCAGATGCGCCAGATGCGCCAGCGGATCGGCCAGCCGCTTCAGGGCGCGCGACAGGCCGCGCACCGCTTCCGCCAAATCCTCCGGCATCGGATGCGGTTCGGCTTCCAAGGTGTAGAAGCTATCCTGGTCGCCGCTGCGGGCGCGCACGTGGCTGTAGGCCAGGGCGAGAAAGACTTCGCCCGGCCCGCGCGGGCTGCTCAGACGCTGTGTCCAGCCTTCGCCCGCCAGCTCCGATGACGCCATCACGGCGTCTTCCAGGGCACGCTGTGCCTGCTCGTCGTCCGCGATCAGGTCTTTCAGGCGTTCTTCCAGCCCGCGCATGCGGCTGCGGGTGCGTTGCTCCGGCCCCCGCACCCAGCGGCGCAGCTCCGACATCTCGCGGCCCGACAGCAGCGCGGCGAAACCGCTGTCGGCGGCGTC
>CANFDA010000108.1 GCA_947445215.1 Alphaproteobacteria bacterium
ACGCCATCAGGCGTCGGCTCACCTGAGGCGACACCAAGCGTGAAGGGATCGTCTGGCGAGATATTTCCGAAAGCCCGCGGCGCGATCGCCGCCGGAGTCAGCGCCGCACCGGCCAAAGCCGCTGCCTGCAGCATCAGCCGCCGCCTGTTGAAATGCACCAAATTCATATCCGTATTCCTGATATCTGAAGTTTGGGATCGGACATTTTTATCTCCCCAGCATTGTTTTGACTATAGTAGAGAGCCACAACAGGCGCTGGCGGGAAAATTGGGGGGCGCGAGTGTGCTTCGCCGGGTGAACGGGAGCTTCCCAAACCAGCAGTCAGCGCGATATAAGCCTAGCCGGGCGGGCGGATGGCGCTGGGCGAGTCACGGAATGGCTGTGGCGGCGTCGTGAAGTCTAAGATGTGAAGGGCCGATCTGGCCGGCCAATCACTTCATGCATGGATGTCCGCTTTACCCCCGAAAGCCGCCATTCGTTTGACGAGAGTCGAATGACCGCTTTTGACCTAAAGCGGACATTCAGTCTCACGCGATCTTGACGGCTGCCACTCATTTCAATATTCGTTGAAATATGGAAAATAAAAAGGCGGTTCAACAGCTATCCGCGCTGGCACACGCCGCCCGGCTGGCGCTCTTTCGCCTGATGGTGAAAGCCGGCCCTGAAGGGATGGCGGCGGGCGACTTTGCCCGCAAGCTCAAGACGCCGCCCAATACCATGTCCGCGCAACTTCTCCTGCTTTTTAATGCAGGACTGATCCATGCCCGCCGACACGGGCGCTCCATCATCTATGCAGCAGATTTCGAGGCCATGAGCTCACTTCTGATCTTTTTGACTGATGACTGCTGTGGGGGACGGCCCGAAGTATGTGCCCCGCTCGCATCGATTACGAAAGACTGTTGTCCTCCCAAGAACCGCGCTCGCCGATGACCCGCAACGTCCTGTTTCTCTGCACTGGCAATTCGGCGCGCTCTATCTTGGCCGAGGCAATCCTGAACCGGCTGGGTGCTGGCAAGTTCACAGCATACAGCGCCGGAAGCCAGCCGAAGGGGCGGGTACATCCCGGCACCATCCGGTTGCTGGAAAGCAGGGGCTACGATGTGAGCGGCTTACACTCAAAATCATGGGACGAGTTCACTGGACCCGATGGCGTTCAAATCGATTACATCATCACTGTCTGCAACAATGCGGCGGGTGAAGTCTGCCCCATTATCCCCGGAAAGCCCGCAAAGTACCACTGGGACATTCCCGATCCGCCCGCCGCTGGCGACGTACCACAGGCATTTGAGGAAGCCTATAGATTGCTGACACAGCACATCGCCGCGTTCATTGCGAAGGCTGTATGAGTATCGCCAGACGTGCCGTCGCCGAAGTTTTGGGCACGGGCTTATTGCTCGCTACCGTTGTCGGCTCTGGAATCATGGCCGCCAAGCTATCGAGCGGAAACGATGCGCTGGCGCTGTTATGCAACACCTTGCCGACAGGCGCGGTCTTGGTGGTACTGATCCAGATGTTTGGCCCGGTGTCGGGCGCGCATTTCAACCCGGCTGTTTCTATCTGTTTCGTTCTGCGTGGTGAACTATCTTGGCGGGATGCGGCGCTATACATCGCATGTCAGGTGGCCGGAGCAATATTGGGCGTGTGGCTGGCTCATCTGATGTTTGAACTGCCGGTCTGGCAGCTTTCGACCCATGTGCGGACCGGGCCGGGTCAGTGGCTTGCGGAAGTGGTGGCGACATTCGGCCTGATCCTGTGCATCTTGGGTTGCCGGTCCTGTGCTCCGGCTTCGGTTCCATACGCTGTTGGCCTCTACATCACCGCCGCTTACTGGTTTACCGCCTCCACCAGCTTCGCGAATCCGGCTGTCACGGTGGCACGGTCCCTGTCTGACACCTTTGCCGGGATCGCCCCGGATGGGGTCTTGGGGTTCATCCTTGCCCAGATGGCCGGGATGCTGATCGGGGTTACCTTGGGAAGTTGGCTGTGGCCGACAAGACGTGACGCATAACGAATGGCCGCTTGGGGTGCCACCGGGCTTGATCTGACGCCGGGTGAGAAGGTGGAACTAACCTATCTGACTAGGCGTGGCTCATAGGCCTATAGCGACTCCACTGGCTGCCATTTTCCCTGGCTGAATCCCTGCCTAGCCGGGCGGGCGGATGGCGCTGGGCGAGACACGGAATGGCTGTGGCGGCTAGTGGAGAATCAGTTCGTGTTGGTGGCGGCAGGCCGGGGCGAAGCGGGCGTGACGTAGAGCTTCTTCTCCCCGAACGCCATGTAGAGATGAAGCTTGCGGAGCAGGTCCATGCCGATAATCACTTCCGGTTGGGCCACTGCAAACTGCATGGCCGAGGAACGGTTGATGGCCGAAGCGACGGCGCTGCCGCCAACCTGCGCGCCATTGGTGACGATGTTGAAGCGGGTATTCTTCAGGCCGATGGTTCCCAGCGCCAGGGTGCCGGTATGAGTCTTGCCTTCCATGCCCGGTGCCAGCCCCAGGATTTTTTCGGCCACCGCTTCCTTCACGTTCAGGCCCGTGGCCGTCGTATCAATAACGCCCGTCAGCTCCTTGCCATCAATCATCACCGGCACGGTGACGCGGCCATTGCTGATCGTGATCGGCATCACGCCAACGACAGATGCCTGCCAATACAGAACGCCGCCGGGGCAATGATCCTGGTCGAAGAATTTCAACTTGTCGGTGCCAAAATCCACATCCACGTCATAGGACAGCATGTGGTTGAGCCCGAGCCAACCTGCGCCGCCGCCTGGGCCAGCTGGGTCACCGGGGCCGCCGCGACCGCCGCGACCGCCACGACCACCCATCACGGGCATCTTCACGTTGGTGCCTTCCAGCTTGCCGAAGGTCAGCTTGCTGACCGTAATCTGCTTGTCGGCGACGGGCAGCCCAAGGCTCTGGGCCATGGCTTCACTGATCTGGGTAAAGGGAGTGGCTGTGGCAAATGTCAGAGCTTGCTTGGTGCCGTTGATCTCGACCGGAACGCTGGAAGGACCTGGGCCGCGTGATTCCATCTGGATCTCGTCCACCATCTTGAGCTGCTTGGTGCAGGCAACTTCCTGTGCGGCAGCGGTGCCAGCGAACAGCGCGATGAGCGGCAGTGCCGTATAGAGACTGGTCGTGCGCATGGATTTCCCCCTCATGCCGATGTAGAGGCAAGCAGGACACAAGGTGCGCCGCACAATCAAGCATTCCCGCGCGCGGCGAAGTGACGAATTTGTCAAGAATTGTGTCAGCCGATGCGCTGCACACTTAATGAGCTTACCAGATTTGGCGAACACTACCCGGCAAACCCAGCGTGACGCCCACTGGCGCATAGAGCGTAGCCAAGCCGCCAGGGCAGCCTTCAAGCGCGCGCATCCTTGCCCGGCGACCCAGCAGCCTAAAGGCCCATGCCCCGGCTATGTGATCGACCATGTGATCGCCCTGAAGCGCGGCGGACCGGACACCCCGGCCAATATGCAGTGGCAGACTATCGATGAGGCTAAGGCGAAAGATCGCGTGGAGTAGACCATTGCTCTTTCTGTTCCGGCTTTGACACAGAAGGCGGCCATGAGCACGGCGCAGTAGCGGGAGCAAGCAATCCGTCCCACTAGTCCATGGCGCGCAGAAGTCCATAGCGGCGGTTTGGTGGCGGCTTATAGGGGGTATCTAGGCGAGCGATGATGTTGCAAAACGCTGGCTTATTGTGCTGCAACAGCGAATGCCCGTTTTTCTCCAAAGCGGGCATTTAGTTCCGGTCGGCTCAGTGTCCGCTAGGCGCCAAAAGCAGTCATTCGGCCAGTCTGTAATTGGTTAAACTTGGACCAGGCGAATACAGGACCGAGGAAGACAGCGAGCGGCTGTATATTTTTGCTTCACTTTTTTTTGGAATTGGACCACGCCTTAACCGCTTCCAGGGTATTGGAAACGTGATTGTCAGGGTCCAGCGCCCTATATGCGTAAAGCAATATACCGTTTGGCGCTATCACGTAGGAAGTCCGATCTGACATGGCCAATAGGGAGGACAATTGAGCGTCATAAGCTTTTGTTATCTCACCAGTGCTGTCAGCGGCTACGGGAAAGGCGCTCCTGCACGCCTCAACGGAGAACTTGTTCAGCGTTCTTATATTGTCGCGCGAAACACCAATTACGCTTGCGCCGAAAGCCTTGAACTGCGGTACGGCCTCTGCGAAATTGTGTGCCTCGATGGTGCACCCAGTTGTGAATGCGGCTGGATAAAAATATACAACTACAGGCCCTTGCTTTAGCGCGTCAGCCAGCGAGAACTTGAACTCTTTGCCACCAAGGGTAGCTGAAGCAGAAAAGTCAGGCGCCTTTGCGCCCGGTTTTAGGGCGGCCGCAGCCGGTGCAGATACCGCTACCGCCAACATAAGGCCTAGATAAAACGACTTCATGGGTCAGCCCTTCTAAACATGCCCTATTTTACGAGATTGGCGGGGGCATGGATCACCATTTCTTAGGATAGCCTCACGGGTTCAGCGGCGCATCAACATATGGGCGGGTGGCGCTGGGCGAGAATCTTGGGATGGCTGTGGCGGTGCTGGGATACCATCAAGCCATGAAATTTAGTGGCCGCGCGTCCATCCTTGCTGCAATCTGCGCGGTGGCCGACACTCCTGCAATGGCAGAAACCATCCCGAGAAACGCCTCGATCATCGATGATCTGAGTCGCGAAGCACCCGCCGCCAGTATTGGCACGCCCTGGCAGCTATTCACCGACCAAGTAATGGGTGGTGTTTCCACGGGCACCATGAGCCGAGAAGTTTTTGGCGGCCGTCTTGCCATCCGCATGCGGGGGGACGTCCGGCTTGAGAACAATGGCGGCTTCGTACAGATGGCGCTCGATCTTTCGCCCGATTCTGCGATGGTGGATGCCAGCGCATGGAGCGGAATCGAGCTGGATCTCTTCGGCGACGATCAAGACTATGGGATGCACCTTAGGACATCCGATCTCACGCGTCCTTGGCAGTCCTACCGGCAGAGCTTTAGGGCCTTGCCAAAGTGGCAGACGATCCGGCTACCTTTTCCCGGCTTCAGCGCCCACCGCACCGAGATCCAGCTCGATTTGCGTCGATTGCGCCGCCTGGGTATAGCCGCCATTGGGCGCGCCTTTTCAGCCGATCTTGCTATCGGCGGCTTGCGGTTTTTCAGTTGAGGCCGCGAAGAGTCTTCCCGATCCATTTAGCCACTCACTACCGCTGGTAAAATCTTGCCAACGATGGACGATGACGTCGCCGTATTTGGGATCAAGCTCAATCAGACGTGCACGACGGCCAGAACGCTCCACGGCCATTCGCCTCGGCTGCACCCTGCCTAGCCGGGCGGGCGGTGCAGCCAGCCTAGCGCGCCGTTATTTCCGCCACTGCCGCATAACCTTTGTAGATGTTGCGGAAGTTATAGCCATAGCCATTCGTCCAGGCTGTGCTGGCGATCTGGTCGGCCAATTCATCGCGCGGGGTGACCGAGAAACGCACCAGCCAGGCCAGCAGCGCTTTGCGAAACCAGCCCGGCAATCCGGACTGGTCGCCGAAATCCACCACATACAGCGTGCCGGTGGGTGACAGAAGCTTCACGCTCGCTTCCAGCACCGCTTCCCATTCCTCGATCATGGACAGGGCATATGAAATCACTACCCGGTCAAATTTCTGAACCCCAAACAGCGCGGCGGGATCAAAAGAGTTGGCATCGCTGGCTGCCAGCTTCACCTGGCCTCCCAGGCCTTCGCGCGCCAGCTTGGCGCGGGCGGTCTTCAGCATCTCTTCCGATACATCCAGGCCGAAGCAGCGCGCCGTGGGATAAGCGCGGGCAATGCAGGCCAGGTTACGGCCCGTGCCGCAGCCGATTTCTAGTACAGTGCCGCCATTTGGCAGATTAAGGCCGCGTATTACCACATCACGCCCCAGCAGATATGGCTTGCGCGTCAGGTCATAGAAATGGCGCTGAAAGCTATACATGGCGTCCATGCGCCGGGCCTGCTCCCTGGAGCCCTGTTCGATCATGCTGTGGTCCGCTGAGTGTAAAGGTGAAAACCACCATAGATGGAAGATCGGTCACGCCGGCACATGTCGCGGCTGGCGCTTTCGTCATAGTGCCAGGATTTCAGAATCCGCGCCGGCACCCGGCCTGGCAGAAGCCGTTCGTCGGCTGCTGTGCGGAAGATCACCCGCGCGCCTGGCGCGGCGGTGCGGTCCACCTGGGTCCACAGATCCGTCAGTTGAGCGTCATTCATCCAGTCCTGCGCGTCCAAGA
>CANFDA010000109.1 GCA_947445215.1 Alphaproteobacteria bacterium
CGCGCGCATCGGCTGCCAGCATGGAGGTATCGAGAAAGATCGTCTTGTTCAGCTGCGACGTCGTCGCGGTGAGCGGCGTAACCATCACCGTACCGTGATAGAAATTGTAGAGCACGTCCGCGCGCGGCGCCTGGGCATAGGTGTAGCTGTACTTGCTGGTTCCGACCAGAACCTCATTTACGATCGAACGCACCGTGCCGGGCTCGCCATTGCCCGAAAGATAGGTGCAGCCGCCCGCTATGGTATCGGTGCTGCTGGTATCGCAGAACTTGCCGGCCCGCGCCCACACGGCATCGGCCGAAGCATTGATGTCAGCGCTAACCGAAACCGTCTCATAGCGCGGATTGGGAATCTGCAGCGGCGCCTGCGGTCCACCGCGCCCCGGTGAGGGAGCTGCCGCCGGCGCGGGCTCAGGTTGGGCGAGGGCAGGCGAGGCCAGCGCGATCAGCGCGGCGGCGAACATTTTCTTCATGGCGTTCTCCCAGATTATTGTTAGCGGACGCTTTGCGCGTCTCAGTCTTCCAGTTCCACGATCACCGCTTCACAATTCTCCAGCGCGATGGCGAGATCGCCCTTTCTTAGCAGCTTGGCGTCGTTGCCGAAAACCTCGGCCCGCCAGCCGGTGAGCGCGGCGACGCCGTCATCTTCATGGGCCGCCAGCTTTTCGATGTCCTCGCCATTGGCGATCAGGCGCGGCGCAACGCCCACGGCCTGGGCCCGCAGCCGCAGCAAGGTCTTGAGCAGGTCGATGGCGGCCGGCGACGGCTCGCGGCGGCGGCGGCGCGCGCGTTCGCCCTCGGCGTCTTCTGGCGGCGCGGCGGTGCGGCCAACCTCGATAGCTTCCGACAGTCCCTTGCCCAGCTTGGAATTGGCGAAGCCCTTGGGCACGGCCCGCACCTTTTCCAGCGCCTCGCCGCTTTCGGGTGGATGGGCGGCGATCTCGCTCAACGCTTCATCCTTCAGCACCCGCCCACGAGGAATGTCGCGCGTCTGGGCCTCGCGCTCGCGCCAGGCGGCGATGGCCGCCAGCATGGCGAGGAATTTCTTGTTGGCGGTGCGCGGCTTCAGCCGCTTCCACGCATTCTCCGGCTCGATGCGATATAGCGCCGGGTCCTGCAGCGCCGCCACTTCCTCGGCCACCCAGGCGGTACGGCCGGTCTTTTCCAGTTGCGCCGACAGCTTTTCATAGATCACCCGCAGATGGGTGACGTCGGCCAGGGCATATTCCAGTTGCCGCTTCGACAGCGGACGGCGGCTCCAGTCGGTGAAGCGCGCGGATTTATCGATCTCGACATGCGCCAGCCGCCGCGCCAGCGTTTCGTAACTCGCGCTTTCGCCAAAGCCGCAGACCATGGCGGCCACCTGGCTGTCGAACAGCGGCGCGGGAATGACGCCGCCCTGCAGGAAGAAGATCTCGATGTCCTGCCGCGCGGCATGCAGCACCTTGATGATGTCGGGCCGCCGGATCAGGTCATAGAAGGGCGTCAGGTCCATGCCTTCGGCCAGGGGATCGATGATCGCTTCGGGCCCCGGCCCATTTGAATTAAGGGGGGGCGCGGCGACCTGGATCAGGCACAGCTTGGGGTAATAGGTCTGGTCGCGCAGGAATTCGGTGTCGACCGTGATGTAGGGGGCATCCGCCAGCTCGGCCACCAGGTCCGCCAGCTGTTCATTCGTTTCAATTATCTGCATGGCCACTCGTTTAGCGGGGATTCGCCGCTTTCCCCAGCGGTTTTTGACGGCTTCTGGCCCTCCAGACAGCCCATCCCCGCCAATCTTGACCGTCCTTTCGGAAACGGCCACAAAAGCGGCAATTCTCGCGGATTCTCAAGGGTTTTCGACCATGCACGCCTACCGGACCCACACCTGCGGCCAGCTTCGCAAGGGCGATGTCGGCAAGACCGTGCGCCTGTCCGGCTGGGTCAATCGCCGCCGTGACCATGGCGGGCTGATCTTCATCGACCTGCGCGACCATTACGGCATCACCCAGTGCGTCATCACGCCGGAGAACCCGGCCTTCGCCGCCGTCGATACCGCCCGCTCGGAATGGGTGCTGACCTTCACCGGCAAGGTGGTGGATCGTCTGGAAGGCACCGTGAATGCCGACCTGCCCACCGGCGAGATCGAACTGCGCATCGAACAGGTGACGGTGCAAGGCAAGGCGCAGGAATTGCCGCTGCCCGTGTTCGGCGATCAGGAATATCCCGAAGACACCCGCCTGACCTACCGCTTCCTCGATCTGCGCCGCGAGCGGCTGCACAAGAACATCATGCTGCGGGCGGGCATCATCACATCGATCCGCAAGCGCATGATCGAACAGGGCTTCACCGAATTCCAGACGCCCATCCTGACGGCCAGCTCGCCGGAAGGCGCGCGCGACTTCCTGGTGCCGTCGCGCCGCTATCCCGGCCAGTTCTATGCGCTGCCGCAGGCGCCACAGCAGTTCAAGCAGCTCATCATGGTGGCGGGCTTCGACCGCTACTTCCAGATCGCACCGTGCTTCCGCGACGAAGATGGCCGCGCCGACCGTTCGCCGGGCGAGTTCTATCAGCTTGATCTCGAGATGAGCTTCGTCACCCAGGACGATGTCTTCAATGCCGTCGCCCCGGTGCTGGCGGGCGTGTTCGAGGAATTCGCGGGCGGCAAGAAGGTGACCAAACCCGAGGCCTTCCCGCGCATTCCCTATGCCGAAGCGATGCTGAAATACGGCACCGACAAGCCCGATATCCGCAACCCGATCGAGATCGTCGATGTCTCGGCGGTGTTCGAACGCGCCGATGTCGAGTTCAAGGCGTTCAAGGGCAAGACTGTCCGCGCCATTCCCGCGCCCGGCGCCGGGCCGCAGCCGCGCAGCTTCTTCGACAAGCTCAACGAATGGGCCCGCAGCGAAGGCGCTGCCGGTCTGGGCTATATCCAATTTGAAGACGAGGGCGGTGCCCTGGTCGGCAAGGGCCCCATCGCCAAGTTTATTCCCCCCGCCGCGCTGGCCGAAATGGCTAAGATCGGCGGATCGAAGGCGGGCGATGCGCTGTTCTTCTCCGCCGATGCAAAAGCCGACCGCGCTGCCAACATCGCCGGCCAGGCCCGCACCCGCCTAGGCCGCGAGCTGAACCTGATCCCGCAGGACGAATACAAATTCTGCTGGATCGTCGACTTTCCAATGTATGAGTGGAACGAGGAAGAGAAGAAGATCGACTTCTCCCACAATCCCTTCTCCATGCCGCAATTCGACCGCGACGCCTTCATGGCGCTGGACAAGGCCGACAAGGACACCATCCTCGGCATCAAGGCCTATCAGTACGACATCGTCTGCAACGGCTATGAACTGTCCAGCGGCGCGATCCGCAACCACGACCCGGATGTGATGCTAAAGGCGTTCGAGATCGCGGGTTACGCCCGCGAAGAGACGGAAGAGAAGTTCAAGGGCATGCTGAACGCCTTCCGCCATGGCGCCCCGCCGCATGGCGGCACCGCGCCAGGCATCGACCGCATCGTGATGCTGCTGGCGGGCGAGGAAAACTTGCGCGAGGTCACCATGTTCCCCATGACCCAGTCGGCACAGGACCTCCTGATGAACGCGCCGAGCCCCGCGAACAGTAAGCAGCTCAAGGAGCTGCATCTCAGGGTCGTTTATCCGGAGAAGTAGCTAGCTTATTAGGTTACGCTAGGCATTAAGCGCATGAATCATCTTTCCAATGCTCATACGCGGCATGGTCAACGTCTAAGATTTTGCGCTTATTTCCTTCCCGCTCTATTGTTTCCGAAAATCGCGCCTAACTTCTTTTACGCCTGCTTTGGGCGGGGACGTTCGGGAACGTCCGTAACGTGGAGCAGGCAGGCGTCGTTGACGAACAAGGAGCAACGAACCCGGGCGGCCACGAGTCCGCTTCTTGAATCCCTGGGAGCCGGGCGGATCGCATGCCTTGTAACCTAGGCAGGAGACGAACCTGGGCGTCCGCTTCACCAAGGTGGGCCGACGCTGGAAAAGCTTGAAGCGGTCCAAAATCGCCGGGCTTGGCAGCGCCGTGAGGCTTACGCGAGGTCCCGAAAGGGATCGCCGCTCCGAGAAGGGGCGGACGACATTATTGGCCGCCTAATGGCGACGCCGCGCCGCCCCGCCACATGTTTGCGCGGGCGCACAGCCGCATGTCTTTTCCGGCAAGGCTATCCCTGACATATTGGCGGCAATTCACAAGACGCGAAATCAGCGGGGAAAATTCGCAAACAATGCAGAAAATATTTGAACGCGCCGTTGGCTTTCTTCAGAAACGGAATTTCGGCGAAGCGGAACGCCAATGTCAGAAAATCCTCGCGAGCATGCCGGACAGCCTCCAGACTGTTCTTCTGCTCGGCGTCATTCGCGCCCAGCAGGGCCGGAATGCGGAAGCGCTTGTGCTCATCGAGGACGTCCTCAAGGTCGATCCCAATTTCCCGCCCGCGCTGCTGAACTATGGCAACGTGCTCCAGGCGGTCGGCCGCGATCAGGAAGCCTTGGCATCCTGCGACAAGATTCTGGCGACAGAGCAGAACCATCAAGGGGCGTGGTACAATCGCGGCAACATCTTGTTGCGCCTGAAGCGCTTTGGCGAGGCGTTGACCAGCTACGAAAAATCGCTGGCGATCAAACCTGGCAATTCCCAGGTCTTGAACAATATGGGCCTTGCACTGTATCAGATGAAGCGCAGCGAAGACGCCTTGACGCGGTATGACGAAGCTCTGGCGCTCAAGCCGGACAATGCGGAAGCGCTGAACAATCGCGGTGCTTCTCTGCATTTCCTGGGGCGTGTTGAAGAAGCGCTCGTGAGCTATGAAAAATCCTTGGCCATCCAGCCCGGCTCTGCCGAAGCCTGGAAGAATTATGGCGTCGCCTTGCAGGCTGTGAATCGCCAGGAAGAGGCGCTGACTAGTTTTGACAGGGCTTTGGCGATCCAGCCGGATTATGCGGAAGCGTGGCACAATCGCGGCGACATGCTGCGGCATCTGCGGCGCTTTTCCGAAGCGGTGGCGAGTTATGACAAAGCTCTCAGCGCCGACCCGCGCAATGCGGAAGCCCTGAACAACCGCGCCATCTGCTTCTTTTTCCTCAGCCGCGTGGACGAAGCACTGGAGAGTTATGACAGGGCACTGGCGATCAGGCCGGAATATGCGGATGCGCTGCATAGCCGAGGCATGATCCGATGGCGGGAAGGCCAGAATTACGAAGCGGCGGTACGGGATCTGGAAACCGCCATACGTGCAAATCCGGATCAGGATTATGCGCGCGGCGACCTGCTGCATTTGCGGATGCATGGCGCGGACTGGACGGGTTTTGAAGAGCAGGTGGCGCTTGTCCATGCGGGCGTGCGCGCCGGCAAGCGGATCATTGATCCTTTCATGTATCTGGCGATCGCGAAGTCGCCTGCGGATTTGCAGGCCTGCGCCACCATTTTCACGAATCATTTTCATCCGCCGGCCCCGGCGCCGCGGAAAAGAGTGGAGCGCGGCAACAGAAAACTTCGCCTGGGCTATGTGTCCGGGGAATTCCGCGCGCAGGCGACGGCCTATCTCACCGCAGGCCTTTATGAATGCCATGACAAGAGCAAATTCGAGATTATCGCTTTCGACAATGGGCCGCGCGATGACAGCCAAATGCGCAAGCGCCTGGAAGCCGCGTTCGATCGTTTCGTTCCAATATCGCATCTGTCCGACGCTGCCGTAGCGGAGAAAATCGCCGATGAGGAAATCGACATCCTCGTCAATCTCAATGGCTATTTCGGAAATCACCGGATGGGCGCTTTTGCACAGAAGCCTGCACCGGTTCAGGTCAATTATCTTGGGTTTCCGGGTACATTGGGCGCCGCATACATCGACTACCTTCTGGCCGATCGCTTTGTGATTCCGGATGACGAACGGCAATATTATACGGAAAAGGTGGTCCACCTTCCCGACACGTATCAGGTGAACGATTCCAAAAGGCACATGCCACAAGGCATGCCGCGCCGGTCTGAGAACCAGCTTCCGCAAGCGGGGTTCGTTTTCTGCGACTTCAATATCAGCTACAAGTTTACGCCCGCTGTGTTCGCGGTCTGGATGCGGATTCTTA
>CANFDA010000110.1 GCA_947445215.1 Alphaproteobacteria bacterium
CAGCCACCCAGTTTGCTCTCCAAGTGGCATTCTCCACCTCCCCAAAATAGCCACGTATTTTCAAATCCTTGTCGGCCACAAAACCTATTCTGCGTCAGTCTCTGGCAGCAAAACAGGTGGTTTTAGGCCGATCATGGAGGTTTTTCTCCGGAGGCCGTTTTTGGACTTACGGTCCCGATCTAAGAGCAATGCAATGATGGCAAAAAAACTGGCGCCATTTGCGATTGAGTTAGACCTTAGTTGAGACCGAGGGCCGATCTCTGCGCTGACCATTCGATTGGAAGCGGCGAGAGATGCAAAAGGCGATCAAGCGTCAAATCCAAGGGCTGATGGCCTTCCAAAATAGCCTGGGTAATGTCCGGAGCTAAGAAGAAAAAGCGGCCTAGGACGAGCAGCTCACTTCGAGATCACACAAGTCCGGCGGCGGCGGCGAGGCGAAGGCTTCCGCTTCCGGATTTTCATCGTAGGGCGATTGCAGCAGGCGGAAGACCTGCTCAAGCGGCGCGAGATCGCCGTGATCCTCGGCGGCGCGGATCACGGTTTCCGCCACCCAGTTGCGCAGGATGTATTTCGGATTGACGCGATCCAAGCCCGACAGGTCTTCGCCTTGCGTGCGGGTGCGCCAACGGATGCGCCAGGCTTCGGCGTCATCGCGCGCCGCGCCGAAACGATCCAGCCAGTCAACATCGGCGCGCGGCAGTTGGCGGAAGGTCAGCGTGTAGTCGGCACGGCCCTTCGCCATCGCCGCCAGCAGCGCGCCGATCAGGCGGTCATCGTCCTCGTCTTCTCGCGTCAGCCCCAGCTTGGCCCGCATCAGCAGGCGATAGTGACCCGCGAAATGCGCTTCGAATTTTTTCAGTTCTTCCACCAGCGCCTCCGACGGCACGACGCGCGACAGCGCCACCGCCAGGGCGCGCAGATTCCAGTGCGCGATGCCGGGCTGGTTGATGACGCTATAGCGCCCCTGTTCGTCGGTGTGGTTGCAGATGAAATGCGGATCATAGGCGTCCATGAAACCGAAGGGGCCGAAATCCAGCGTCAGACCCAGGATGGACATATTGTCGGTGTTCATCACGCCATGGGCGAAGCCCACTGCCTGCCAGTGCGCCACCATGATGGCCGTCGCCCGCACGACTTCGCCAAATAATTCCGCACCGGACAGGCCGGGGAAATGCTCAGCGATGACATGATCCATCAGCGCCCGCACTTTCTCGGTCTTTCCAGCATAGTGAAAATGCTCGAAATTTCCGAAGCGGATATGCGACGTCGCCAGCCGCGCGATCACCGCGCCGGGCTCCGGCCGCTCGCGCATCACCGTTTCTCCGGTGGCTATTAGCGACAAAGCGCGGCTACTGGGAATGCCCAGCGACGCCGTTGCTTCGCCGCAGAGATATTCGCGGATGGAGGAGCGCAGCACGGCGCGGCCATCGGCGAAACGCGAATAGGGCGTGCGTCCCGCGCCCTTGAGCTGGATGTCCCAGAGTTCGCCGCGCGTGTTGCGCACCTGACCGATCAGCAGGGCGCGACCATCGCCCAACTGGCCCGCCCAGACTCCGAACTGATAGCCGGAATAGACCATCGCCAATGACTCGAAGCCTTCCAGCGGCAGATGGCCCGCCATCGCCGCCGTGAAACGCGGATCGGCGAAGGCGGACGGATCGAGATCGATCAGCGCCGCCGCTTTTGGATTAGCATGCAGCAGCTGCGGCCGTGAACCCACCTTCTCCGCCGATTGCAGGGTGAAGAAGCCTTCGCCCAGTCTGGCGAAATGGTTTTCGAGCTTGAGGCCGAAGCTGCTCATGGTTTTGATGCTTCGCGCTTCAGCGTCTGAATACAATTTTCCAATTCGCCCAGGAAGCGGGAACGGTCCTGCTTCGAAAAAACCGCATGATGGGTCTGGCCGCCGGGCGTTAGTTCGCGCAGATGTCGGCTGAGTTCGCGCATGCCCAGCGCCATGCCGATGCCTTCGGATGTGAAAGGTTTGCCGTTGGGCGCCAGTACGCGCGCGCCCTTGTCCAGGCAGCGCCCCGCCAGCGGAATATCGGCGGTGATGCAGATATCGCCCGTGCCGATATGCTCCACGATCCAGTCATCGGCGGCATCGGCCCCTTCCGCCACGGTGACATGGCGCATCAGGGGATTGGCCGAAGGCCGCAGGCCGCCATTGCTGACGATGGTGACGGACAGGCCATGCCGGCCCGCCACCTTCTCGAATTCCGCCTTTACCGGGCAGGCATCGCCGTCAACAAACAGCTGCATGAGACGTTACCCTGCAGTCGTGCGCTTCTTGCTGTCCTTGCCGCGCTGCCAGTGCGGGCGCGAACCATTGCGATTCTTGGGCGCATAGGGATCGGCGCCTGCCGAAGCACCGTCGCGCGAACCGCCGCCGCCCGGCTTGTGACCGCCGCCACGATGGCCGCCCGGCTTGCCGCCGCTGCCATGGCGATGTCCATGGGGCGGACGGCGCTCTTCCGCCGCCTTGATCTGTTCCGGCGTCAGGTCGGGCAGGTTGTGCGCCACCACGTCGATCTTCATCTTGATGATGCGTTCGATGTCGCGCAGATAAGTGCGCTCCGTCGCATCGCAGAAGCTGATGGCGATGCCTTCACCACCGGCGCGGGCCGTGCGGCCAATACGGTGGACGTAAGATTCAGGCTCGTTCGGCAGCTCGAAATTGATCACATGGCTGATATGGTCGATGTCGATCCCGCGGGCGGCGATATCGGTTGCCACCAGCACGCGCGCCTTGCCGGTCTTGAACATTTCGAGCGCCCGCTGGCGGGCATTCTGCGACTTGTTGCCGTGAATAGCTTCCGACGCGACGCCGGTCTTGGACAGGTGCTCGGCGACGCGGTTGGCGCCATGCTTGGTGCGGGTGAAGACGATGACGCGGTTGAGCGAGACATCTTCCAGCAGATAGCTGAGAAGCTGGCGCTTTTGCGGCATCGGCACGTAGTAAAGGCTCTGCACGACGCGGTCAGCGGTCTTGCTCTGCGGCGCGACTTCGATCCGTTCCGGATTCTTCAGCACATCGCCCACCAGCTTGATGACGTCGTCCGGCATGGTGGCAGAGAACAGCATCGACTGCCGTTCCCGGGGCAGATAGTTCACGATCTTGCGGACATCGCGGATGAAGCCCATGTCGAACATGCGGTCGGCTTCGTCGATGATCAGCACCTGCACCGCGTCGAGGCGGATCATCTTCTGCTGCACCAGGTCGAGTAGACGGCCCGGCGTGGCGACGACGATATCGACGCCGCCCTTCATGGTGTTGATCTGGGTGTTGGCGCTGACGCCGCCCAGGATCACGGCGCGCTTCAGGTTGAGGAAGCGGCCATAGACCCGCAGCGAGTCTTCAATCTGCACCGCCAGCTCGCGCGTAGGGGCCAGGATCAGCGCCTTGCACTGCTTGGGCACAGGCGGGACATGGCCGATGGAAAGCTTCTGCAGCAGGGGCAGGCCAAACGCCGCCGTCTTGCCGGTGCCGGTCTGGGCGATGCCCAGCAGGTCGCGGCCCGCCAGCAGCGCCGGGATGGCGCGGGTCTGGATGGGGGTGGGGATGGTGTAGTTCTCCTGCGCCAGGGCGCGTAGGATGGGCTCGGCAACGCCAAGCCCGGCAAAGGTAACGTCCGTCAATTTGAATCCTTCAAAACCGGGCGCACACCGGAAAAGGTGAGCGGAAACGGCTGGTTGCCGTCTTCCACGCACTCTGGAAGCAAACGGGAGATTGTTAGGTCTGCGCGATGGAAACGGCCAAACCGTCCTGTGCGGTCGCTGCGGACAATTGGTGTATTGCCGTTAATGCCGGGAAAGTCAACCCACATGTTGCGGCGCAACAAGAAACACCGAAGTCACCCTCTCTTGCCGGAGTTCGGTTTCTGTAGTCATCATTACGTCTAGGCGTATCCTGCGGCAGCCGGCCGGGAGGCGTTTTGGGGGTTTCCGGCTGAGGCAGCTTGTCAGTCGCATGGCAAATTTTGGCAATGAAGGTTCCCTCTCCATCGCGCAGGCATCCGCGAAGGGCAAGGTAAAGTGGTTCAACGCCACCAAAGGCTTCGGTTTCATCACCATGGATGATGGCAGCGACGCCTTCTGCCACGCTTCGGCGTTGCAGGCGGCGGACCATGCGGAACTTCCGCCCGGCGCCACCATCGTTTGCGACCTGGCGGATTCCCAGCGCGGCCTGCAAGTGGTCGCGGTTCACAGCGTCGATCTTTCCACCGCGGAAACGCCCGCGCGCGGCCCGCGCCGCGATTTCGGTGACGGCGGCGGCGGTGGCGGCCGTTTCGGCGGCGGCGGCGGCGGTTATCGCGACAGCGGTCCGGCCGGCCCGATGGTCGAAGGCAAGATCAAGTTCTTCAACGAGCAAAAAGGCTTCGGCTTCGTCATGTCCGATGGCGGCAGCGGCGACATCTATCTGCACGCCAGCGCGTTGCGCCGGTCCGGCATCTCGGTGGTCGAACCCGACCAGCGCATCCGCTATTCCACCCGCCAAGGTAACAAGGGCGTAGAAGTGGACCGGGTCGAGATCATCTAAGTCGCCTTACGGCACTAGGCTGGCTCCGCCTTCACGATTCCCGGCGCCACATCCGGATCGTTCTCAACTTCCTTAAGCTTTTCGCGCGCGGCGGCGGCTTCGCGCTGCTTGTCCCACATCGAGGCATAGTGACCGCCCTGCGCCAGCAGGGCGGCATGCCGCCCGCGCTCGATGATGGTGCCATGGTCCAGCACCAGGATTTCGTCGGCGTCGATCACGGTGGACAGCCGGTGCGCGATCACCAGCGTGGTGCGATTGCGGCTGACCTCGTTGAGCGCCCCCTGGATGTCCCGCTCGGTGCCGGTATCCAGCGCGCTGGTCGCCTCGTCCAGCATCAGTATGGGCGGATTTTTCAAGATGGTGCGGGCGATGGCGACGCGCTGCTTCTCGCCGCCCGACAGCTTCAGGCCGCGCTCGCCCACCATGGCTTCATAGCCCAGCGGCAAATGCTGGATGAATTTGTCGATCTGCGCCAGCCGCGCCGCTTCGCGGATTTCTTCTTCCGATGCGCCGATGCGGCCATAGCCGATATTGTAGCGCACCGTATCGTTGAACAGCACCGTGTCCTGCGGCACGATCCCGATGACGGAGCGCAGCGAGGCTTGCGTCACATCACGGACATCCTGCCCGTCGATGGTCACCTGCCCCGATTTGATGTCGTAGAAGCGGTAGAGAATGCGGCTGATGGTGGATTTCCCTGCCCCACTAGGGCCCACCATCGCCACGGTCTTGCCCGCAGGCACGGTAAAGCTGATGCCCTTGAGCACAATGCGTTCCGGGTCATAGGCGAACACGACATTGTCGAAGCGGATCTCGCCGCCCGTCACCATCAGCGGCTGCGCTCCCGGCTTGTCCTGCACTTCCTGCGGCTTGTTTAGCAGCCGGAACATGGCGTCCATGTCCACCAGCGCCTGGGTGATCTCGCGATAGACCGTGCCCAGAAGGTTCAGCGGCAGATAGAGCTGCATCAGGATGGCGTTGGCCATGACGAAATCGCCAATCGTGAAGCGGCCTTCCTGGATGCCCAGCGCCGTCAGGATCATCACCGCGCCCATGCCCAGCGCCACAATGGCGGCCTGGCCGGTGTTAAGCACCGAGAGCGAGATCTGCGACTGGATCGAGGCGCGGGAATATTTTTCCATCGACTTGTCGAAGCGCGCCGTTTCGTGCGCCTCGTTGTTGAAATACTTCACCGTCTCATAGTTGAGCAGGCTGTCCACCGCCTTGGTGTTGGCGTCGGTGTCGGACTGGTTCATCTCGCGGCGGAAGGAGATGCGCCAGTTGGTGATGGCAAAGGTGAACCAGGTATAGGCCGCCACCATCGTCAACGTGACGATGGCGATGCTCCAGTCCAGCCGCAGTGCCATGATCCCACTGAAGATCGGAAGCTGGAACAAGGTGGGGAAGATGCTAAACAGTGCGAAGGACAGGAGATTGTCGATGCCCTTGGTGCCGCGCTC
>CANFDA010000111.1 GCA_947445215.1 Alphaproteobacteria bacterium
AAATAATGCGCCAAGCCCCGCGTTTTGAGAGCGGTAGGAAATACTTAAGTGATCGCTTGACAGTTTGGTGGGCCAGATAATACTTAAGCAAATGATGAACAATCAGCTGGATCGCGCCTTCAACGCCCTGAGCGACCCCACCCGCCGCGCCATTGTCGAGCGCCTGGCCGGTGGTCCCGCCACGGTGAGCGAACTAGCCGCGCCGCTGCCCATGTCGCTGCCAGCCGTGATGCTGCACCTGAAGGTTTTGGAGGAAAGCGGCCTGGTCGCTAGCGAGAAGAAGGGCCGGGTCCGCACCTGCCGCATAGAGCCCGTCGCGCTGTCGCTGGCCGAGCAATGGCTGAACGACCGCCGCCGCCTGTGGGAGTCGCGGGTGGATAGGCTGGGCGCCTTCCTGGAATCCGAAGGAGAGAAAGAATGACCGCCCTTTCCGTTGTCCATACCAGCTTCACCATCACCCGCCACTGGAAAGCGTCGCCCGCGCGGGTCTTCGCCGCCTTTGCCGATCCGGTGAAGAAGCAGAAATAGTTCGGTGGCGGCACCGCGTGGGAGGAAATCAGCCGCAGCTTCGATTTCCGCGAGGGTGGGCGCGAGACCGCTATAGGCGCCTGGCGGGCGATCGGCATCGTCACCGATTTCGACTGCATCTATCTCGACATCGTGCCGGATAAGCGGATTCTCTCCAGCTACACGATGCGCATCGAAACCGTGAAAATCTCTGTCAGCCAGGCCTGCATCGAACTGAACCCCGACGGCGATGGGACAAGGTTCGTACTGACCGAGATATGGCGATTATCTTGATGTCTATGAAGACAAGGGCAGCCGCGAGCATGGCACCAACGCGCTAATGGATGCGCTGGCCAAGACGCTGGAAAACGCATGAAACTGGTCGCGCTTACCTTCCTCGTCCGCTAGTATGATGAGGCTATTGCCTGGTTCACCGGCAAGCTGGGTTTCGTTCTCACCGCCGACACGGACCTTGGCGGCGGCAAGTGCTGGGTGACGGTGACGCCGCCGGTTGATCTTGGAAGTGGGGGCGGCACGGCTCTGCTGCTGGCCAAAGCTTTCGGGCCTCAGGCCGAGATGATTGGCAGACAGGGCGCGGGCGCGTCTTCCTCTTCCTGCACAGTGATGATTTCGCGCGCGATCATGCCGCCATGCGGGCGAAGGGCGTCGCTTTTCTGGAAGAAACGCGCACCGAGGCTTATGGCATCGTGGCGGTGTTCGATAATCTGTATGGCAACATATGGGACCTGATCCAACATACCCAATGACCTGACCCCATTGGTGCGCCATGCCTTTGAAGGCGGCAGGCTGAAATCCGTCACCTTCTTCTTCGGCGATCCGCCGGGCGGGCTGACGCGCCAGTAGTTTTCGGGCAATCCGGGGCTGGCTGACCTATTAGCGGGGAGGGCCTTTCCCTGCTAAAGTAGGGATCTCTCAGGATTTCCAACCACCCCATGCTTTTCTTCGAACTGTCGGCGGTCGTTTTTCTCATAGTCGTCAACGGCCTGCTGGCGCTCTCCGAAATGGCGATCGTCTCGTCGCGCATCAGCCGCCTCAAGACGATGGCGGAGCGCGAAGTGGTCGGTTCGCGCCGTGCGTTGGCGCTGGCCGCCGAGCCGGGCCGCTTCCTGTCCGCCGTGCAGATCGGCATCACCCTGGTCGGCATCCTGTCCGGTGCCTTTTCCGGCGCCACGCTGGGCATACGGTTGGGCAACTGGCTGACGGCCCAAGGCATCGATGCAAGTTATGCCGAGCCTGCCGGTGTCGGCATCGTGGTGGTGCTGATCACCTACGGTTCGCTGATCATCGGCGAACTCGTGCCCAAACAGATTGCGCTGCGCGATCCCGAAGCCGTGGCGGTTCGCGTCGCCCCCGCCATGACGGTTGTGGCCAAGGTCACGTCGCCGATGGTGTGGTTGCTGGACATGTCCGGCCGCCTGGTATTGGCGCTGCTGGGACACAAAGAAGCCACCGAAGGCAGCGTCACCGAGGAAGAGATCAAAGCGCTGGTCGCGGAGGCCGAAAGCTCCGGCGTGCTGGAGCCGGGCGAAAAGGAAATGATCGCGGGCGTGATGCGGCTTGGCGACCGCAGCGTGAAGGTAGTGATGACGCCGCGCCACGACGTGGACGCGATCAACCTCCATGACAATGACGACGCCATCCGCGCCGCGCTGCTTGGCAGCACTCATTCGCGCCTGCCGGTCTATGACCGCGACCTCGACCAGGTGGTGGGCGTGGTCCAGGCCAAGCAGTTGCTGGACGCCTATCTGAAGGGTTCCGTTCCCAATGTCCGCGAATTCGTGCGCCAGGCGCCGGTGATCCCCGACAGCGCCGATGCGCGCGATGTGATCATCGCCCTGCGTGATTCCCCCATCCATGTCGGGCTGGTGCATGACGAGTATGGCCACTTTCGCGGCATGGTCACCACCGCCGACATTCTCGGTTCCATCGTGGGCGAGTTCGCCGACGAGCATGATGCGCCCGAGCCCGCCTTTTTGCGGCGCGAGGATGGTTCGCTGCTGATCTCGGGCTGGATGCCGCTGGACGAATTGCACGACCTCACCGGCATCAACCTGCCGGAGGACAGCCAGTCCCACACTGCGGCCGGCTTCGTGGTACAGGGGTTCGGGCGGCTGCCGGAAGTCGGCGATCATTTCGACCTGCAAGGCTGGCGCTTCGAAGTGCTCGATCTCGATGGACGCCGCGTTGACAAGATACTTGCCGAAAAACTGTCCCGCCGCCGCGCGCGCTAGAGGCGTTGACGCGCGCGGATGGTTGCGCTTTAGGGTTTCACGAACCGCAGCGTCATGCGGTCGCTTTCGCCGATGGCGTCATACTTGGCGCGATCATAGCCCGGCGCCGGGGCTGCACCCGCTGCCGGTCCGCGCCGCGTTGGTGGCAGGGTCCAGACGCCATAGGGATGGTCCTTGGTGTCTCTTGCATTGGCGTTGATCTCCGAACGTGCATCTAGCCGGAAGCCCGCCTTGGTCGCCAGGGCGATGATGTCGTTGGTGTGGACGTAACCGGTCGAGACTTTCTCGGCGGTGGGCAGGGGATCGGAGCGATGCTCTTCCACCGCCAGGATGCCGCCCGGCTTCAGCGCGGCGAAGAAATCGCGGAAGGCCTTGTCGGCAGTGCCCTGCGGAATCCAGTTGTGGATGTTGCGGGCGGTGAGGATCAGGTCCACCGATCCGGCGGGAGCGAGCGCAGCGGAATCGCGGCTGAACACGGTGTAGCTGATGGGGCCGAAGGTGGCGGCGTTCTCGAACTTGGCCGGCAGCTTCTGGGTGGGATTGCCCATCGCCGCGATGTAGCGGCCCTTGGTGGCCACCGCATAGGGCGCGAGAATTTCGCTCCAATAACCGCCGCCGGGCGAAATCTCCAGCACGGTGATGCCGGGCTTCAGGCCCCAGAAGGCCAGCGACTCCACCGGGCGGCGCGCGCCGTCGCGCGCCGTACTGGTGGGGTCGCGCTGCGCTCCCTTGGCGGCGGCGGTCAGGGCGGCGTCCTGGGCAAAAGCGGCGGCTGGCAGAAGCGTGAGTGCGGCAGCGAAGCCGAGTGCGCGGAAAGTCATGAATTTCTCCCTTTTTGAAGTGGTCGCGCTAAACATCCCCTCGCTAGGCTCGGGTCGCCAGTCGCTCCTGTGTTCTTGTTAGCGGGGAGGCTCTGCCCGGCTTGCGGCAAAATCATGACTAACCTGTAACCTTCCGGCGCAGGCAAGAAAAAAGGCCCGGTCTCTCGACCGGGCCTCTGATCTTGATGCCGAAGGGCTTACGCCTCTTCTGCTTACTCTTCTTCGGCGGCGTCGACCGGGGCCGCGCCTTCCTCGAACAGTTCCTCGGCGGCGATCTTGGCCTCCTCGGCCAAGACGTTCTCGCCGCGCGCCTGGCGCTCGGCTTCGTCCTCGCTGCGGGCTGCGTGATTCCCCCATCCATGTCGGGCTGGTGCATGACGAGTATGGCCACTTTCGCGGCATGGTCACCACCGCCGACATTCTCGGTTCCATCGTTGGCGAGTTCGCCGACGAGCATGATGCGCCCGAGCCCGCCTTTTGCGGCGCGAGGATGGTTTGCTGCTGATCTCGGGCTGGATGCCGCTGGACGAATTGCACGACCTCACCGGCATCAACCTGCCGGACGACAATCATTCCCACACGGCGGCAGGTTTCGTAGTGCAGGGCTTTGGGCGGCAGCCGGAAGTGGGCGAGCATTTTGACGCCTAGGGCTGGCGCTTCGAGGTGATGGACCTGGATGGCCGCCGGGTCGACAAGGTCCTGGCCGAGAAACTGTCGCGCCGCCGGGCTCGGTAACTTTGCGGGCGTTGTGAGCCGGCGCGATTTCCACCACACTCGCGAAAAATCATAACAGGGAGAAACACATGAAACACTGGATCGCAGCCGCGTTCATCTGCGTGGCCATCACCGGTGCGGCGCAGGCCGCCCAACCGCGCCGCCCGGGCGAGTATCCGTCCACCATCGATTCCATCCCGCAACCGGATGTGAAGAAGGGCGAGCTGATCGGCCCCATCGAGTTCAAGAGCAAGCTGATTCCCGGCAACACGGTGCGCCGTTACTGGATCTATGTTCCGGTTGGTTATGACCGCGCCCGCCCGCCCAACCTGCTGGTGTGGCAGGACGCGCAGCGCGCGCTGCCGATCAGCCAGCCGCTGCGCATCAACCTGGTGCTGGACAATCTGATCGCCAAGAAGGAAATCCCGGCCACGCTCGGTGTCTTCATCACGCCGGGCCAACGCGACGCCGACCGCTATCCCGACAATCTGGGCACCGGCAATCCTAACAACCGCGCCAACGAGTATGACGCGCTGAGCGAAACCTATGCGCGCATGCTGATCGAGGAATTGCTGCCGGAAGTGGCGAAACGCTATGCCTTCAGCAGCGATCCGGCAAAGCGCGCCATCGGCGGCACCTCGTCGGGAGCGATCTGCGCCTTCACCGTGGCGTGGCACAGGCCGGAAGCCTTCGGCAACGTCATCAGCTTCATCGGCAGCTATACGTCCATCGGTTATCGCCCGGCGACCACAACGACACCCTTCATTCCCGGTGGCGATACCTATCCCGGCTTGATCCGCAAAAGTCCGATCCACAAGATGCGCATCTTTCTGCAGGACGGCGCCAACGACCTCAACAACGAGCATGGCAGCTGGTTCCTTGCCAACCAGTCCATGCTGTCGGCGCTGAACTGGGCCAATGCCACGGCGGATGCCAGCACCGATGCCGCGCGCAAGAATGGGCCGCGCTATGACGTGAAGTTCGAATGGGGCGACGGCGCCCATTCCGATGCGCATGGCGGCTGGTTGCTGCCGGGCATCCTGCGTTGGATGTTCGCGCCGTAAAAGAAAAGGCCCGGTCTCGCGACCGGGCCTTTGCCCTTGCGATGGCAGGGAGGCCTAGGCCTCTTCGCTCACTTCTTCCTCGGCACCGGCCGGGGCCGCGCCTTCCTCGAACAGGTCCTCGGCGGCGATCTTGGCCTCCTCGGCGTCGGTCTTCTCGGCCAGGACGTTCTCG
Organism: Alphaproteobacteria bacterium; assembly: GCA_947445215.1. GTDB lineage: Bacteria > Pseudomonadota > Alphaproteobacteria > Micropepsales > Micropepsaceae > Rhizomicrobium. Next base: position 5,531 of record CANFDA010000111.1, read on the forward strand.
CCGCGCGCCTGGCGCTCGGCTTCGTCCTCGCTGCGGGCGACGTTGATGACGATGTTCACCTTCACTTCCGGGTGCAGGACAACCGGGAGGGTGACAAGGCCGATCGACTTGATCGCGACGCTGATATTGACCTGATGACGGTCGATCTTGAAGCCGCCCTTCTCCATCGCGTCCGCGACGTCGCGCGGGCTGACGGAGCCGTAGAGCTGGCCGCGATCGCCCGCCTGGCGGATGATCGTGAAATTCTGGCCGTCCAGCTTCTTGGCGATCTTCTCGGCTTCGCCCTTGGCCGCGAGATTGCGGGCTTCGAGCTGGGCCTTCTGACCCTGGAAGTATTCCCGGTTAGCCTTGGTGGCGCGCAGGGCCTTCTTCTTGGGCAGCAGGAAATTACGGGCGAAACCGTCCTTGACGCGGACTTCCTCGCCCATCTGGCCGAGCTTCTCGACCCGTT
>CANFDA010000112.1 GCA_947445215.1 Alphaproteobacteria bacterium
ATGATCACGGGCCGCGATGTGGAGCTGCGGCTGGGCAGCGGCGGCACCGCCAACTCGCAGCGCTTCTACTTCCAGCCCGGCAGCAACCGGCACATGGGCAAGCTGATGGCGGTGAACACCACCACCATGAAGCCGGTCTGGGAATGGACGCAGCAATCGCCCTTCCTCACCGCCATCCTCAGCACGCGGCCGGGCGTGGCCTTTGTCGGCGATTTCGACCGCGTTTTCCGCGCTCTCGACGTCAAGACCGGCAAGGAGCTGTGGCGCACCCGTCTGGGCAACACGGCGCAGGGCTATCCGGTGACCTTCACGGTCGGCGGCAAGCAGTATATCGCGGTGGCGAGCGGGTTGGGCGGCGGCAGCCCTCAGCAGAAGCCGTCGACGCTGTTGCGTGGCGCGGTCAATCGCCCGGCGACGGGGCAGCAGCTCTATGTCTTCGGCTTGCCGGACTGATCAGGTCAGTTGCCGCGGCCCGTAGCCGCGCCGCGCCCGGCAGCAGGCGGCGGCGGTGCGCCACGTCCACCCGGCGGTGGTAGCACCTGATAGGCCTGCTTGGCCGCCATGTCCCTGGCGACGCCGATGGCCAACACTTCCAGAGGCTCCGCGCCGGTCTGGGTGAGGGTGCCGGTCTGATTCAGGTCAAAAGGCACGGCATCGCCCGCCTTGATCGCCACCGTCTCGCCGCCCACGCTCACGCTGCCCGCGCCCTTGTAGACGTAATAGGCCACGCTCATGGTCGGCGAGGCTGCCGGGGCAATGTGGCCGCCCGCCGGGATCACGATGTGATCGAAGAAGGACCAGGGCGTGTAGAACACGTTGGGCCCCAGCAGGCGGCGGAAGGTGACGGCGCCGGTGGCGTTGAGCATCGGCGGGGCTGGGCGCAGCAGCGTGGGATCGATGCGGAAATTGATGAATTGCGGGATGGCGTTCTTGGCCGCGCCAACGCGGGTGTCGCCCAGGTCGAAATTGTCATAGGTCTTCGACATGCCGACATTGATGTTCAGCCACTGGATCGGCGTCGAACCCGAATTGTAGATGCCGTGGCTGGCGCCCATCGTGTTGGGCACGCCTGCGGGTGTTGGGATGGCGCTGGTGCGTCCGTTGAGGGTGAATTCGGCCGAACCTTCGCTGAGGATGACGAACATTTCCTCACAGTGATTGTGGAAGTGCTGGCCGATGCCGCCGCCGGGCAGGATCTCGCCCCGGTGGACGAAGATCAGGTTGGTCGACAGCGCCTGCGCCCCCAAGAGCGTGCCGAACCGCATCGGGCCCGCGCCGCCATGGACGCTGGCGGAGGTGTTGAGCCTGGCGGGGTCGTGGCGGCCGATCCGGGCGCTGAGGGTTCCCGTGGCCGCGCCGGGTTGGGCCAGGGCCGGAAGGGCGGCCAGGGTGACGGCGGCAATGCCCACCCCACACTTCAGGGCATAAAGAGCGGCTTTCCGGAGCATGGGGTCCCTTTCCCTTGATTTTCGCCGTTTTCCGGCGATTTTCCTTGTCCGAATCCTATATCCCGTCGTAGGGCAAGGGTACAGTAGTGCGCTTGCGGTGCAGGCGTCTGTTGTATAGTTTCCCCCCGCTTTCCGCGCTTCATGCGTGGATTCCCGGCTAAACGCCTGAGACTGAAGGAATTCCATGGCCCGCGTCACCGTCGAAGACTGCGTCGACAAGATTCCCAACCGCTTTGACCTGGTGCTGACCGCGGGCTTCCGCGCCCGCCAGCTCTCCGGCGGCGCCGAGCCGATGCTGGAACGCGACCGCGACAAGAACCCCGTCGTGGCACTACGCGAGATCGCCGCCAAGCTAGTCAAGCCGGACGAGGCCAAGGAAGACTATATCCGCTCGCTGCAGAAACACGCCGAAGTGGACCAGCCGGAAGAAGCCCGCCCGGAGGCCGACGAGCGCGAAGATGCCGCCAGCCGCGCCATCACCGAGGAAGAGCTGCTCCGTGCGCTCACCTCGGAAGCCCAGCGTCGCGCCGAGCCGCAGCCGGAACCGGAAGCCGATTACGAAGAGTAGTCCGGTCCTTTTCACCTTATTTTGGAGCCCGCACGATAGTCGTGCGGGTTTCATGCTTTTTGGCTGGCCGAATGCCTCCCTCCCTTCGCTCGAAGAGGGGCAAGTTTTTAGTCTCGCCCTAGGGCTCGCCAAGAAAAGCTAAGCCAAATCAGGCCTTTTTTTGCTTTTTGGTTCATTTCTGATTTGTGGGTTATCTGCCTATATTTAAGGGATGAGCACCCACGCGCCCATTCCGGAGGCCGACAAGGCCGCCCCGAATGCTCCTTCGCCGCCGCGCGGGCGAAGGAAGCTGATGCGCCAGACCGACCTGGTCGAACGGGTGCTGTACTACGATCCCCGGGCCGACGAGGCGGTGCTGAACAAGGCCTATGTTTACGCCATGACGGCGCACGGAAAGCAGTTCCGCGCCTCGGGCGACCCGTACTTCGCCCACCCGCTGGAAGTGGCCGCGATCCTCACCGACCTGAAGCTGGATGTGGCCACCATCGCCACCGCACTGCTTCATGACACGATTGAAGACACGTTCGTAACCTATGAAGATATAAAGGAAAAGTTCGGCGACGAAATCGCCAATCTGGTCGATGGCGTCACCAAGCTGTCCCAGCTCGAACTCTTCTCCGAGCGCACCAAGCAGGCCGAGAATTTCCGGAAATTGATGCTGGCGATCACTGGCGACATAAGGGTGCTGCTGGTGAAGCTGGCGGACCGTGTCCACAACATGCGGACGCTTGGCTACATCGACAAGCCGGAGAAGCGCCTCCGCATCGCCCAGGAGACGGTGGACATATATGCCCCCCTGGCTGGGCGCATCGGCATGCAGAACATGCGCGAGGAGCTGGAGGATCTGGCCTTCGCCGAGCTGGACGCCGAAGCCCGCAATTCCATTGTCACCCATTTCGCCCGCCTGGACATGCAGAGCGGCGACCGGGTGGGCCGCATCGCCGACCAGATCAAGCGCAAGCTGGCCGAACTGGGGCTGGAAGCCAGGGTCTATGGCCGCGCCAAGCGGCCCTTCTCGATCTGGCGCAAGTTGCAGACCAAGAAGCTCTCCTTCGAGCAGCTTTCCGACATCTTCGCCTTCCGGGTGATCCTGGGCTCCACCCCCGACTGCTACCAGGCGCTGGGCATCATCCACACCAACTGGCAGATGGTGCCGGAGCGCTTCAAGGATTTCATCTCTACGCCCAAGCCCAACGGCTACCGCTCGATCCACACCACAGTGATCGGGCCGGAAAAGCAACGCGTCGAAATTCAAATTCGCACCCAGGAAATGCACGACATCGCCGAGCGCGGCGTTGCCGCCCATTGGCGATATCGCGAGCGGGTGCCGGACCAGGGCCTGCCCGACAGCGCCACCTTCGGCTGGCTGCGCGACATGGTCGATTTGCTGGAACGGGGCGATACGGCGGAAGAGACGCTGGAACATTCCAAGCTGGCGCTCTATCAGGACCAGGTCTTCTGTTTCACGCCCAAGGGCTCGCTGATCTCGCTGCCGCGCGGCGCCACGCCGATCGATTTCGCCTATGCCGTGCACACCGATCTGGGAAACACCGCCGTCGGCGTCAAAGTGAATTGCAATCACGTCACCCTGCACACGCCACTGAAGAATGGCGACCAGGTCGAAATCATCGTCACCAAGGACGCGACACCGTCGCCGGTGTGGGAGAAGTTCGTGGTCACGGGCCGGGCGCGGGCCGAAATCCGCCGCTTCCTGCGCCACGCCCAGCGCGACGAACATGTGAAGTTAGGCCGCAAGATCCTGGAAAAAGCCTTCACCGACGAAGCCCGCGAAATGACCGAGAAGGCGATGGAGAAGGTGGCGAAGAAGCTGCGCCTGCCCACCGCTTCCGACGTCTATGCCGATGTCGGGCGCGGCGCGTTGCGCGGCCATGAAGTGCTGGAAGCCGTCTTCCCCGAACTGAAGCGCGCGGGCAAGCCGCCCAAGTCTGGCGGGCAAAGCGGTGGCAAGGCCAAGCCCATTTCCATTCGCGGCCTCACCGTAGGCATTGCCTATACGCTGGGCCAGTGCTGCCATCCGCTGCCGGGCGACCGCATCGTGGGCATCATGTCGCCCGAGCTTGGCACCGTGATCCACACCATCGATTGCGCCGAGCTGGACAAGGCGCATGACATGAATGACTGGCTGGACGTCTCGTGGGGCCACAACGCCGCCGAAAGCGGCCTGTCGGTGGCGCGCGTGCTGGTGCGAGTGAGGAACGCGCCTGGTTCGCTGGCGGCGGTTATGACAGCCATCGCCGCCAATGGCGGCAACATCTTCAACATGAAGGTGACCAGCCGCAATCCGCTCTTCTTCGAATTCACCGTGGACATCGAAGTGCGCGACGTTACCCATCTGCAGAACATCGTCGGCGCGCTGCGGGTCAACGACGCCGTTGAATCGGCGGATCGCGTCCGCGAGGCGGAAACCGCGACATAATTTCATTTGTCATGGCCCGCGAAAGCGGGCCATCCAGGTCCCGCAAAACATAAAGAAGAAATCACGATGAAGGTCGAACAGGTTCTCAACGAATTCAAGAAGGCCGGGGCGTTGCTCGAAGGCCATTTCATTCTCTCGTCGGGGCTGCACTCCGACAAGTTTTTGCAGAAGGCGCTAGTCTTTCAGGACGCCAAGCGCACCGCCAAGCTGTGCAAGGCGCTGGCCGCGAAAGTGAAGAAGCAAGTCGGCAAGGAAATCACCGCCATCGTCTCGCCCGCCATTGGCGGCATCGTGCCGGGTTATGAGATGGGCCGCCAAATGGGCCTGCCCGCCATGTATGTCGAGCGCGTCGACGGAGAATTCCAGCTGCGCCGCAACTTCACCCTGAAGAAGGGCCAGAAGGTTCTGTTGGTGGAAGACATCGTCTCCACCGGCGTCTCGTCGCGCGAATGCATTGCCGCGATCAAGAGGACCGGCGCAAAAGTCGTCGCCGCCGCCTGCCTGATCGACCGCAGCGCCGGCAAGGCCAAGATCGGCGTGCCCCTTATCGCGCTGGCGGAGTGGAAGGTGCAGGCCTGGGCACCCGACAAGCTGCCGCCGCACCTGCGCAACAAGCCCGCGACCAAGCCGGGCTCCCGCGGACTGGTTTGATGAAGTGGCGCTTTCCAGTCTGGTTGTTGCTGTCGGCGGTGCTGACCATCGCCTGGTGGACCGCAGCGCCACATCTGTTCCAGACGGCCAATGTTCAGGCCGGGCTGTTGGTGAACCAGGGCGTCCCGATAGGCTTGAACCTCGCCTTGGCTTGGGCCTTTGGCCTTTTGGGCGCCCGCACGCTTGGGCCAGCCTTCGTGGCGGTGGTGATGACGGCGGTATCGCTGCCTTATGCGCTGTTGACCCTGTTGTTGATCCTAGGCCGGGTCTTCGCCTGACGCACGGCCCGTCTGTGGCCGACGCGTGTCTGACGGCGGACGACCTGCTATAGAATGCCCCCATGAACCGGCTTCGTCTCGGCGTGAACATCGACCATGTCGCCACCGTGCGGAATGCACGCGGCGGCGACAATCCCGATCCCGTGCGCGCCGCGCGGCTGGCGCAGGAGGTGGGTGCCGACGGCATCACCGCCCATCTGCGCGAGGATCGCCGTCATATCCGCGACGAGGATGTGGCCGCCCTCAAGCGGCATCTCATCATTCCGCTCAACCTGGAAATGGCGGCGACGCAGGAAATGCTCGCCATCGCCCTGAAGCACACGCCCCACGCCGCCTGCATCGTGCCGGAGAAGCGCGAGGAGCGCACGACCGAGGGCGGGCTGGACGCGGCGGGCCAGTTCGAGGCTCTCAAGCCGATCGTGGAGGCGC
>CANFDA010000113.1 GCA_947445215.1 Alphaproteobacteria bacterium
CGCGCGGTTTCGCCCTGGTACGGGGTCCGGACGGCAAGCTGCGCCGCCGCGCCGGTGCTTTGGCGGCATGCGAAGCGCTCACACTGGTATTTGCGGATGGCGAGGCCGCTGCTGTGGCGGTCGGCAATCCGGGTCCGGAAAAATCGGCAAAGGCCAAAAAGCCCGGCGGCGACCCAAAGAAGGATCAGGGCTCGCTTTTCTGATGCCACGCGGTAGATTTGCGCCATGAACAAGATGGAACTTGACGGCAAGGGCACTGAAGCGCGGCTTGTCTATCATGACGGCGAATATGAAGTGCTGACGCCCGGCGCCTATGTCGTCTGCGCCGTCACCGGCACGCATATTCCGCTGGAAGCGCTGCGCTACTGGAGCGTGGACCTGCATGAGCCCTATGCCAATCCGCGCGTCGCCACCGCGCGGATGCAGGAAAAGGGGCTGGTGCCGAAGTGACGACGCGTCGCGCTTTTGTCACCGGGCTGGCCGTTGTCGCCGCTTCGCCCGCGCTGGCGCAGCCTTCCATCCGTTTTACGGTAACAGGGGCGCTGGAGCAGGGCAGCCTGGCGCTGGGCAGCGCTCCGCCGGGTTCACTGGTGGCGCTGGATGGACGGCCGCTGCATGTCACGCCGCAGGGGCGCTTCACCTTCGGCTTCGGCTATGACCAGACCAGCGCCAATCTGGTGACGGTGCGCTATCCCGACGGCAACGGCGACAGTCGTTCGTTCAAGCCCGCACCCCGCAAATATGACGAGGAGCGGATCAATGGCCTGCCGCAGGCAACGGTGACGCCCGATCCGCTGGAGACCGCCCGCATCAATCGCGAAGCGGAGGAAATCTTCCTGGCCCATCTCGACGATACGCCGGGCTCCGATTTCTATTCCGGCTTCGACTGGCCCGCGCCGGGAATCCTGTCGGGAATATTCGGCAGCCGCCGCATCAACAATGGCGTTTCCGGCACGCCGCATTACGGCTTGGACATGGCCGCCCCCACTGGCACACCCATTCGCGCCCCAGCCGACGGCGTGGTGCGGGTCAGCGCCGATCACTTCCTCAATGGCGGATTCACCCTGCTGGATCACGGCCAGGGCGTCACCACCGCCTATCTGCACCAGTCTCGGCGTTTCGTGCGCGCGGGCGATACGGTGCGGCGCGGGCAGGTGATCGGAAATATCGGCGCCACGGGCCGCGCCACAGGACCACACCTGCACTGGGCGATGAACTGGTTCCAGGTGCGGCTCGATCCGTCGCGCACGACGCGAACGCCTGCGCCGCCGCCGCTTTAGGTTTTCGGAGTCATCTGCGCCAGGTCCTTGGCGCGGGGCCAGCGATTGTGAATCCAGAGCCATTGGCCGGGATCGTCGCGCACAAATTCTTCTATCCGCGCGGTGATCATGGTCGTCAGGCGCTGGATATCCGCCGTCTCGTCGCCGCTGGGCGTAAAGTCTGGGCCCGGATGAATGGTAACGTGGAAGCGCGCCCCACCCATGCGCTTGTTCGTCGCAACGACGAGGCGTGAATCCAGCTTGATGGCGAAGGCTGCGGCAGCGGGCGTGGTCCAGGCATCGCGACCGAAAAAGGGCACGGGCACGCCTTCATTGTTCTTCTGGTCCACCAGCATGTAGATCGCCTTGCCGCCGCGCAGTGTCGCCAGCATGCGCCGGGCCGCGTTCAGCTTGACGATCTGCGTCGGCGGGCCGGTCAGACCGCGCTGGCGTTCGATGTAGCGCGCCACGAAGGGATTGTTGGGCGGGCGCACCATGGTGGCGCCTTCGTAGCCAAGCTGCTGCGCCAGTATCGGCATCATCTCCCAATTGGCGAAATGGCCCGAGATGAACATCAGCCCTTTTGGAAAGCTGTCCAGCGTCACTTCGGTATGGAAGCTGTGGGTAATGCGCGGGTTTTCGCCCAGCGGTGTGAACTTGCCCAGATGCGGATATTCCGCCACCACGCGGCCCAGATTGTCCCACATGGTCATGCGGATGGCATCGCGCTCGGCGGCGGACTTTTCCGGGAAGGACGCGGCCAGGTTTCTCCGCGCCGTGCGGTCGGGCGGCAGCAGCGGTCCCAGGTTGCGGCCGATCCAGCCGCCCAGCGCCGAGGCCGCATCCAGTGGCAGCAGGCGAAAGATGCCCATGAAGAAAAAGAAAACCGCCGCTTCCGCGCCATAGCGCAGGTTCTCGCCCAGGGTCATGCGAAGAGCCTGTCGAGAATGGCCTGCAGCGCCGCTTCATTCTCGAAACGGGCGCGCACCGCCAGCGCTGCAATTCCCGTCCGCTGCGCCGGTTCGATACGCACTAGATCCTTTTCGGTCGTCACCAGCTGCACCCCTTTGGCCTGCGCCCGTGCCCGCAACCCCGCCAGATCGTCCGCCTGGTAGAAGTAGTGATCTGCGAAGCTTTCCGTATCTTCCACGAAAGCGCCTACCGCTTTCAGCGTGTCGAAGAATTTCTGCGGCCGCCCGATCCCGGCAAAGGCGAAGACCTTGCGCCCCGCGAAATCGTGCGGCAGCGGCTCTAGCCAGGCGCGCAGCACCGGCCCGCCATAATCAACCAGATCAGGATTGCCTGCGCCCATGATGATGACTGCATCGGCACGCCTCAGTCCCTGCGCCACCGGCTCGCGCAACGGCCCGGCCGGCAGCACCATGCCGTTGCCGATGCCGCCCGCGCCGTCCACCACCACCAGGGAAATATCTTTCTTCAGGCTGAAATTCTGGTGCCCGTCATCCATCACGATCACGTCGGCCTTCTCGTCACCGGCAAGTGCGCCGCCCAGGGCGCGGTCACGGCTGACAAGGGTGGGCGCGGTGCGCGCCAGCAGCAACGCTTCGTCGCCCATCAGCCGCGCGTCATGGTGCGGGTTCACGCGCGCAGGCCCATGTTCCTTCCCGCCATAGCCACGCGTGAGGAAAACCACTTTGCTTTCCCGCGCCTGCAGCATCTGCGCGATGGCGATGGCCACCGGAGTCTTGCCGCTGCCGCCCGCCGTCAGATTGCCGACGCAGAGCACGGGCATGGTGGCGTGATAAGGGCTGGCATACGACGCCTTCCAGGCCACGCTCATGCCGTAGAGCGTTCCGAGCGGGGCCAGCAGCCGGGCAATCGCGCCGCGATGCTGCCAGAAGTTAGGTGCGCGCATCGGCAAGCACCTCCCCTAGCAGCGTCACCGTCTTGTCCAGCGCGCCTTGCAGGGCGGCGACGCCCTGGCGCGCGGCCTCACCGGCACGCGCTGCAGCCTCGGCATCGGTCAGCAGCCAGGCCGCTTCGCGTGCAATGTCGGTGCTGGACTGGACGATGCCCAAGCCCTGGCTGCCCAGCACGGCCGCAAAAGAAGCGCGGGAATTGTAAGTGTGAGGTCCAGCGAGAACGGCACAGTTGAGCAGAGCTGGCTCCAGGGGGTTGTGTCCGCCAATCGGCACCAGCGTCCCGCCTAGGAAGCAGAAGGGGGCAAGGCGATAAAAGGTGCCCAGTTCGCCCAGCGTGTCGGCGATATAAATCGAGGTCGATGCCGTGATCGGGTCGCCCAGCGCCCGCCGTGCCGCGCCGCGCGATCCGCACAGCATGGCGATGTCGGCGCCGCGCACAGGATGGCGCGGCGCGATGATGGTCAGCAGGTCGGGAAACTGCGCCCGCAACTGATCGTGCGCGGGCAGGATAGTCTCGTCTTCACCCGCATGGGTCTGTGCGGCGATCAATAGTTTCCGCCCGCCGATCATCTCCTGCAACAAGGTCAGCGCTTGCATATCCGCAGCCAACGGCGGCGCATCTGCTTTCAGGCTTCCCACCACCGTGACGTTGCGGGCACCGATGGCGCGGAAACGCTTCGCGATTTCTTCATCCTGCGCCAGGACAAGGTCGAACGCACTGAGAAGCGCCGCCGCCATCTTGGGCGCGCGCTGCCAATTGCGCGCCGACCGGGCGGAGACGCGGGCATTGACCAGCGCCAGCTTGACGCCGCGCGCCTGCGCCGCGCCGATCAGGTTGGGCCAGAGATCGGATTCCACGAACAGCCCAGCTTCTGGTTTCCAGTGATCCAGGAAACGCGCCACCGCACGTGGTGTATCGAGCGGGACATAATGATGGATGGCGTCTGCGGGCAGGCGCTGTGCCAATAACGTGGCGCTGGTGACGGTGCCGCTGGTGACCAGTACATGAAAGCCATCCGCCATCAGTCTGCTGACCAGGGGAAGGGCAGCGAGGCTCTCGCCGACGCTGGCGCCGTGCAACCACACCAGCCGTCCGTCAGGCCGTGGGCGTGCAGCGTATCCCATCCGCTCGCCGCGACGGATCGAGTCTTCCTTGCCGCGCGCGGCGCGCTGGCGCAGCAACAGCGGCGCGAAAGGCTCCAGCGCACCAGCAATGGCCGACCAGGCCTTGAGGCCGAACGGCGTGGATTTGTTTGAGACGCGCATCACGCCGCCCCATCGAGATTGTGTTGGCTGTAGAGATGGGCATAGAGGCCGCCGCGCGCTAGCAACTCGGCATGGGTGCCGGATTCCGCCACGCCACCCTTGTCCAGCACATAGATGCGGGTGGCGTCGAGCACGGTTGAGAGACGATGGGCAATCACGATGGTGGTGCGGTCGTGCATCAGGCGCGACAGCGCTTCCTGCACCTGACGCTCCGAATGGGTGTCCAGTGCGCTGGTGGCTTCGTCCAGCAGCAGGATGGGCGCGTTCTTGAGCATGGCGCGTGCGATGGCAATGCGCTGGCGCTGCCCGCCCGACAGTTTCAGACCGCCTTCGCCCACCTGCGTGTCATAGCCTTGCGGCAGCTCGACGATGAAATCGTGGGCGGCGGCATCGCGGGCAGCGGCCTCGATCTCGCCGCGCGAGGCGCCGGGACGGCCAAGTGCGATATTATCGGCTACGCTTTCGTCAAACAGGATCGCTTCCTGTGTCACCAGCGCGATGTTGCCGCGCAGGCTGGCCAGCGTGACACTGCGGATGTCTGCGCCGTCGATCGTGACAGCGCCCGTATCGACGTCATAGAAACGCAGCAGCAGGTTGAAGATGGTGCTTTTGCCCGCGCCGCTGGGTCCCACCAGCGCCACCTTGCTGCCGGGCGGGATGTCGAGATCGAGTCCCGTGATCGCCGTGTCGGCGCCGCCCTGGTAAGCGAAGCTGACTCCGGTGAAACGCACCGCACCGCCTTGCGGCGCGCGCGCCAGCTTCAGCGTCGTGGCATCCGGGGCAGCGAGAATGGCGGGGCGGGCATCGATCAACGCGAAGATGCGGTTGGCGGCGGCGATGCCGGGCTGGGCGCTCGGCCAAAGCTGGCTCAGATTGCGCACTGGTTGTTGCGCCAGCAGCAGGGCGGTGAGGAAGCCCGCGAAGGTGTCGGCGGTCAGGCCCGCATTCAGGCTCTGCCAGCCCGCGACATAGAGGATCGCGGCAATCACCGCGCCCATGAAGATTTCGGTGGTGGGCGCTGCTGCGGCGCGCAAGCGCACCGCTTTGAGCAAGGTGCGCAGGCGCAATGCGAGGCTGGCCTGCACCCGCTCGCTGACATGGCTCTCCAGCCCATAGGCCTTGACGATGCGGCGCGCATCCATCGCCTCGGACAGTGCGACGGAAAGATCGCCGGTTTCCTGCATGCCGCGCGTCGCGGCGCGGCGCATCGAACCGCCCAGCCGCTCCATCGCCCAGGCCACGGCAGGCATGGCGATCAGCGCTATGACGCAAAGCTGCCAGTCCACCCACAGGGCGTA
>CANFDA010000114.1 GCA_947445215.1 Alphaproteobacteria bacterium
TCCCGGCACTTGTGGCCGGCTTTCTTGAATGGTTGCGATCCGGAAGGATCGCTCCATGGCACCGTAGCTCAGTGGTAGAGCAGGAGAATCATAATCTCTTGGTCGGCGGTTCAAATCCGTCCGGTGCTACCATTCCTTCGCAAATGCATGACAAGCGCATCCGCGCCGCGCTTATATAAGCGCATACCTCTCCCGCTCAAGCCCAACTGGGAAATAGCGGACATCATCTGGGCCGATCCCGCCGCACCGTTCGCGGGCGTGACGCCCGCCACTGCCCGGCGGCTGGCCGAGCTGCGCGGCGCCGCCGTCCGGCCGCAGTGGTAATTCTTGCCTTTGGCGGGCTTTGCCCTTAGCGGAACGGCCCATGAGCGATCCCAGCTGGCAGATCCGGCCTGAAACACCCGCCGACGCGGCGGCGGTGGAGGCTTTGAACGATGCCGGCTTTGGCCCGGGCCGTTTCGCCAAATCGGCCTATCGTCTGCGTGAAGGTGTCGATGCGGTGATGAGTCTCGGCTTTGTCGCCTTCGAGAAGAATGAATTGCTGGGCTCGGTGCGCTTTTGGCCGATCAGCGTCGGCGGCCATGAGGAATTGCTGCTGGGTCCGCTGGCGGTGCGCGGCGACCAGCGTGGCAAGGGCATCGGCATCGCCCTGATGCAGATGGGAATCGAAGCCGCGAAGCTGGGGCCTTGGCGGGGCATCCTGCTGGTCGGCGACGAGCCCTATTACGCCAAGGTTGGCTTCTCACGACTGCCACCTGGTCGTGTGCGATTTCCAGGTCCCGTGGACGAGCGCCGCGTGCTGGGTCTGTCGCTCAAGGGCGGCGAGATGCTGACGGTGTCGGGCCAGATTCGCCGCGCAAGAATTGATTACCAGAATTGCGCGGATAGCGCCCCGCTGGGCTGAAGTTTAAACGCAAGCGACGCAGCGGGCGTTAGCGACAGCGTAGACCGCCGCAGCGCGACCATCCGCTAGGGCCACGACCACCTCCCCCTTGCACGCGAAGCGTGCCCAAGGGGGGCGAGTCGTGGCTGGCCAGCGCAGCGGTTAAGCCAGCGAAGGCCGAAGGGGGGGTCAACGTCCCTCAACTCTCCACGCCAGCAATAAAGCGCTTGCTAGAATCAATAATGTCGCCCATTGCGGCAAAAGCGGCTTCTGCTCCAGTTGCGTCACGCGATAGGCGTTGTTGCGCACGATGCCGATCCAGTTGGAGCCTGATGCCGTCGCGCCCGGCGCAACTTCGCGCACTTGCGGAATGCCATCGGCCAGCCAGCGCGCGCCCCCTTCGGTGGCTTCGCTCAGCGGCTTCAGGATCGCGTCGGTGGCGCGTATGTCGGCGACTTCGCGCGGATTGAGCGGTCCCACCGCCGCTACCGCCGTCAGTGCGCCATCTGTCAGGCGATAGAGTCCCAGTTCGTCAGCGGTGACGCGCCCGTTCCATAGGCCGGGCGAGGCCTTGGCCGGTTCCACGGTTATGGTCTTGCCGGACGGCGTGGTGACCGTGATGGGGCGCGCCGCGGGGGCCATGGTGCGGCGGGCAATGCTGATCTCGCCATTGGCGACGGTGGTGGTGAGGCTTTCGGCTTCCAATTCTGGCTGCTTCATCAACCAGTGCGCCACCTGGCGCAGCAGCTCGGCATCGGGTCCGCCACCCTCAAAGCCGCGCGACCACAGCCAGGCTTGGTCCGACAGCAGCGCGGCGACGCGGCCGCGCTCCACTTGGTCTAGCACCAGCAGCGGCCGTCCGCCGATGCCGTTCATCACCGTCGTGCCGGTGAGCTTGTTGGCGCCGATGGTGCGGAACCAGCGGCCCCAGTTGGGTGGTGTGCTGGCGTCGCCCGCGCCCGCCAGCCCCGACGTCACCGGATGCGCCTGGCCTTCGGTGGTGAGCGTAGGCTTGAACGGCCCGGTGATGACTTCGCCGGTGGGCTGCACCGGCAGGATCTGCGACAGCGGCGTGCGCGAGACGCTGGTGGCGGTGGCGAATTCTGGCCCGACCGACAGCAGCAGCGCGCCACCTTCCTGCACATAGCGGGCGATGTTCTGGAAATAGAGCGGCGGCAAAATCCCGCGTTCGCTGTAACGGTCGAAGATCACCAGGTCGAAGCCGTCCAGCTTTTCCAGGAAGAGTTCGCGGGTGGGGAACTGGATCAGCGCCAGCTCGTCGGTCGGCGTGAAGTCCTGCTTATAGGGCGGGCGCAGGATGGTGAAGTGGATCAAATCCACCGACGGATCGGCCTTGAGCAGATTGCGCCAGACGCGCTCGCCCGCATGCGGCTCGCCCGAGACCAGCAGCACGCGCAGGCGGTCGCGCACGCCGGTGATGGTGATCACGGCGCGGTTGTTGGCCAGAGTGAGTTCGCTGGGCCCCGGCGCGGCGGTGATCTCGATGACATTTTCGCCGCCATGGGCCACCGGCACGGTGATGCGGCTGACTTTCCCTACCGTGACGCTGCGGTTGCCGATAGGCTTGCCGTCCACCGCGATGGTCATTTCCGAGGTCCCGCCACTGCCGCCGCCCAGATCGTCGACACGCAGTTCGATCTCGGCATTGCGTCCCACGATGGAGAAGCGCGCCGCGCCGGTGACGGTCAGCTTGCGGTCCTTTTCGTCGCGCGCGCCCGCGATCAGCACCTGCAAAGGCGCCTTCAGCGGCATCTGTTCGGCGCCTAGCGGCGCGTCATGCAACTGGCCGTCGGTGATCAGGATCGCGCCCGCCATGCGCCCCGGCGGCACATCAGCGATGGCGGCGTTCAGCGCCGCAAAGGCCTGGGTGCCGTTATTGTCACCGCCGCGCGTGGTGGTGACCGAGGTTTCGCGCACCGTCAGGTTGGGCATCGCCGCTAGCGCGCGCTTGACGGCGGCCTGGGCAGCGTCGGCCTGTTTGGCGCGCGCACCCGTGTTCATGCTCTGGGAGCGGTCGGTGACGATCACCGCGACATCGTTGAGCGGGGCGCGGGTCTCATGCACCGAAATCGGGCCAGCCAGCGCCGCAAGCAACAGCACAAAGACGAGAGTGCGGGCCCAGGCGCCCTTGGCGCGGGCGAAGAAGCCGAAAGCGCAGATCGCCAGCGCCGCCAAGGCGAGCGCGATCAGCCATTCGGTGGGAAGCAGCGGCGCGAAGGCAAGCCGGGTCATTTTTCGCGCCCCAGCCGTTGCAGGAGCGCGGGCGCATGCACCTGATCGGTTTTATAATTTCCGGTCAGGGCATAGATCACGACATTGACGCCGAAGCGGAACGCCATCTCGCGCTGGTTGTCGCCGCCCGGCGTCGGCTCGGAGAGGAAGCGCCCGCCGCTATCCACCGCCCAGGCGGCGGCGAAGTCGTTGCCGCCGATGATGACGGGCGAGACGCTATCGCCGCCGCGCGCGGGCGGGCGCTCGCGCCCGCGCTCAGCGGGTGGCAGGGCTTCGACCCAGACCGGCGCCCCCTGCCAGCGGCCGGGAAAGTCCTTGAGGATGTAGAACGCCTTGGTCAGCACATGATCGCTTGAGACACGTTCCAGCCGCGGAATATCGAGGCCGCTGGTGACACGGCGCAGGATCTGCTGGCCCGCACCCGGCGCGCCGATGGACAGGTCACGGGTGTCGAACAGCACAGTGCCGCCCTGGCGCATGTAATCGCTGACGCGCGCCAGAGCCCGCGCCGATAGGGCGCGCTGGCGCGGGTCCATCGGCCAGTAGAGAAGGGGGTAGAAGGAGAGATCGTCGCGCTCCAGATCGACGCCCATCGGCTCCAGCGGCTCATAGGCCGTGCGCTGCTTCAGCAGCAGGCCAAGCCCGGTCAGTCCGGCGCGGCTGGTATTGTCCAGGTCGGTGAGCCCGGTCTTCACATAGGCCAGCCGTGTGTCCAGCGCCGCCGCCTGGTTCATGGCGGCGTCCTGCGCCTGTGCATCGTGGAAGGCGGGCGCGATCAGCGCCAGCGCCAGCGCGCCCGCCGTGGCGTGGGCCAGCAGCCGGCCAGGCGTGTGGCCGCGCAGGAAGAGCGAGAGGATCGCGTCCAGCAGCAGCAGCGCGGCGGCGGCAGCCAGTAGATACGGCATCAGGGCGCGGGCATCGATCTCGCCATAGGCATGACGTTCCAGACCCAGACCCAGATCCGGCAGCGGTAGCAGCGCATCGCCCGCGCCCAGCGTGTTGAGCGCGCTTTCCACGCCCTGCGCACCATAAAGGCCTGGCGGATGGATGCGGCTGACCTCGGTGTTGGCGAAATCGCGCGCCGCTATGGGCATGGCTTCGCCGCCAGGCGCGGTGGCGTGACCGAAACCGTCCAGCACCGATACCGGCGGCAATGTCGTCAAACCCGCCAGCGTTTCGGCGGGCGCGCCGCCCGCAAGCGCCAGCACGCGGCGCAGCATGTCCACATAGAGTCCCGACAGCGGCAGGGTGGACCAGCCGGGACTGGCGCTGGTGTGGAATAGCACGATCCAGCCATTGCCTTCCTTTCGCGCGGTTACCAGCGGCGTGCCGTCGGTCAGCCGCGCCCAGGCGCGGTTGGCGAGTTCGGCGGACGGTTCGGCCAGCACCTGGCGCGAGATGGTGACGTCTTGCGGAATGGAAAGCCCGTTGAACGGGCTGTCGGGCCCAAACGAAGCCAGACGCTGCGGCTGGCCCCAGGCCATCGCGCCTGCCAGATAGCGTTCGCCCACGCGCAGCGGCACCGGCACCAGCGCGTCGACGCCCTGCGCCAAGCGCCCGCCCGCGAAGCGGACCAGCACGCCGCCATTCTTGACGAATTCGGCGATGCGCGGCGCGTCGTCGCCTGCGATGCGACCGACATCGGCCAGCACCATCACCGAAACCTTCTGCGCGACTAGCGCGGCGATATTGCCGCGCGAGACCTCGGCATAGGGGTTCAGCGCACGGTCGAGATAATAGAAGTCCGCCAGCAGCGACTGCTCGCCGCCGCTGGATGCGACGATGCCGGCGCGGCGGCGGACATTGCCGGTGTCCAGCAATTGCACCGCGCCCGCGCTTTCCTGCCCGCGCACGACGATCCGCTGCGCCCGGTTGCGCAGTTCCAGCGGCAGCGCCAGCTTGCCCTCGGCGCGGCCCATGCCGGGATTGAAACGCAGATTGGTGGCCGCCAGCGTCTCGCCATTGGCGCCCAGCGCCGCCACTTCGACATCGGTCAGCGAAGCGGAGGCGGCGCGCACGGCGGTGACGGTGAAGCCGCTGGCTTCGCGCGATGGCGGCAGCAGGCCCATCGCAGTCTGTGCCGGGATCGGCGCGATCAGCGTCACCGATCCCTTGGCGCGCAACGCCGCCAGGAATTTGCGCGACGATCCGTCCTCGATGCCGTCACTGAGCCAGAAGATCGACGGCGTGCCATTGAAATTCCAGCGCGATAGTGCGGCAGCAGTGGCGGTGCGGTCCCCGGCCCAGGGCATCGGCTGCAGCCCGCGCGCCACCTGTTCAGCTTCACCGGCATTGAGCAGATTGGGCGGCTGGGTGGCATTGGGCGGATTGGCGGTCTGCAGCAGCAGCACGGGCCGGTCGCCCGCCTTTTGCAGCAGGTCGGCGATGGCACGGCTCCGGCCATCCCAGCCTTCGGCAGCGGTCCAGCCATTGTCGACCACCAACACCGTGGGGCCCGGCGTGGTAATGGCGACGCCGCGCCCGATGATGGGATCGGCCAACGCGAGAATGAGAAGCGCCGCGGCCGTCAGGCGCAGCAGCAGCA
>CANFDA010000115.1 GCA_947445215.1 Alphaproteobacteria bacterium
GAAGCACCGGCAAAGCCCGGCTATGTCGTCGAAGGCGTGATCGAGAAAGGCCCTGACGCCGCCGCCGCGCCCGTGGCCGAATCCGCGCCCGACTGGGGCACGGTGCTGGCCTCCGCCGACGCCGCCAAGGGCAAGGAAATCTCCAGCCGCTGCGTGCAGTGCCACACCCTGGAAAAGGGCGGCGCCAACAAGATCGGCCCGAACATCTTTGGCGTGGTCGAGCACCAGAAAGCGATGCATGAAGGCTTTGCCTATTCCGCCGCGCTGAAGACCCGTGGCGGCAACTGGAACTATGACGAGCTGTTCGCCTTCCTGCGTTCGCCCGGCGCCAACATGCCCGGCACCAAGATGAGCTTCGCCGGTATCCGCAACGCCCAGGACCGCATCAACCTGATCGCCTTCCTCCGCAGCAATGCCGACACGCCCGCCGCCATCCCGGCGCCCAAGCCCGCCGAAGCCGCCGCTGCTCCGGTGGAAGGCGCTGCTGCTCCGGCTGCTGCCAGCGCCGCGCCCGCCGCAGGCGCCAATCTCACCGGCCCCGACGCCGCTGCGATCGGCAAGGCTGGCGCAAACTAAAAATCTTCTTCGAAAAAGACGCATAGGGCCGGTCGCAAGATCGGCCCTTATGCTTTCAGCGCGGCCGTTTGATCGAGGTCACCGGTCCGGCAATCTTCTCGATGCGCGGAATCGCTTCAGGCAGGTCTTCGATCGCCACCATCATGTGGAAGGCGTTGGCGTGCAGCAGGCGCTGGTCGTCCAGCATCACGCCGACATGGCCCTTCCAGAAAATCAGGTCCCCACGGAACATCGTGATGTCGGGGCTGTCGCCGAACTGGCGCTCCATCATGTCGGTGTCGCGGGGCGCGCGCGTGCCCGACGCCGCCAGCGCGGTCTGGATCAGGCCGGAGCAATCCAGCCCGGAGAAAGTCTTGCCGCCCCAGACATAAGGCACGCCAAAGAACGCTTCCGCCACTGCGACCCAGTCCGGCTGCGCTTCCGCCAGCAGCCCGACGTGATGGCGATGCACCCAGGCGTCCGCGCCGATCTTGAGATAATCACCTTCGCGGTCAAGCAGCGCGATTTCCGCCGTCATGGGCAGCATGTCGCGCACCGGCGTTTTCAGGTCCGGCTTGGGAAACACCGGCGTCATCAGCGCCGAGACTTGCAATTGCGGTTCGAACGGCTTGCCGAGACACGCTTCACGCAGATAGCCGACATAGGAATCATTGTCTGCCTGTACCCAAGCCCAGCCATCCTTGCGCTCATAAACCGTGACGCGCTCGCCATGCAGCAATTCGGTATCCTGCGCCGCATCGGCGGAAGGTGCATTGCGCAAGGACGCGCGGCCCACCGCGATGGAGGCGGCATCGCCCTCCACAAAGCGCATCGCTTCCACCTTGCCCTTGAGCTGGGCAGCGGCGAGGTCGGGCCGTGCGGGCGTGATGCGCTTGTCGAAACTCATTCGTTGCTCCCTCCGACCTTCGCACGCAACGACCGCTTCGCGGTCTGCGTGCTACGGCCACCTCCCCTTTTATGCGCTTCGCGCAATGGGGGAGAGGCATACCGCTCCTTCAGCAGCGCATAGATGGCGCGGGCGCTGTTGGCTTCGCCGCCGATAGGGCGCCCGGGACGGGCGCGGTCGCTCCAGGCCGGAATGTCGAGATGCGCCCAGCCGCGCGTCTTGGTGACGAAGCGCTTGAGGAACAGCGCCGCCGTGATCGCACCCGCATAGGCATAGGTCGGATTGTTATTGAGATCGGCGACGCGGCTGCCCAGCGAGAAATCGTAGCCCTGCCATAGCGGCAGCCGCCACAGCGGATCGCTCACCGTCATCGACAGGCGCGACAGTTCGGCGGCGAGGATTTCGTCATTGGTGAAGAAGGGCGGCAGCTCCATCCCGGTGGCGGCGCGCGCCGCGCCCGTCAATGTCGCGATATCGATCAGCAGTTCTGGCGTCTCCTCGTCGGCCAGCGCCAGCGCGTCGGCGAGAATGAGCCGGCCTTCGGCATCGGTGTTGCCGATTTCCACCGTCAGACCCTTGCGGCTGGTGAAGACGTCGCTGGGGCGAAAGGCGTTGCCCGAGACCGCGTTCTCCACCGCCGGGATCAACACCCGCAAATTCAGCTTCAGCTTCGCGCCCATCACCATGGCCGCGATCCCCAGCGCCACCGCCGCGCCGCCCATGTCTTTCTTCATGGTCAGCATCCCGGCCGATGGCTTGAGGTCGAGCCCGCCCGTGTCGAAGCAGACGCCCTTGCCCACCAGCGTCACGCGAGGCGCGGATGCGTTGCCCCAGCGAAAATCGATCAGGCGCGGCGCGCGCGACGAACCGCGGCCCACCGCTTCGATCAGCGGAAAATTCTTTTTCAGCGTCGCGCCCTTGATGATGCGGACCTTGGCGCCGTGGTTAGCCGCCAGCGCCTTGGCGGCGGCGGCCAGTTCGTCCGGACCCATGTCGTTGGCGGGCGTGTTGATCAGGTCACGCGATAGGAAGATGGCCTGCGCGATCCGGCTGATCTCCGCGCCATCGACGCCTTCGGGCAGAGCCAAGCGCGGCACTTTCCGCGTCTTGGCCTTGTAGCGTGTGAAGCTGTAGGTCCCCAGCAGCCAGGCCAGCACGGCCTGTTCGGCGCTGATCGCGGCGGGCATCTCGCCCAGGCGATAAACGCCGTCGGGCAACTTTTCCGCCAGGATTGCGGCGGCGAAGATGTCGTTGCCTTCGCCCAGCCCCAGCACCCAGGCGCTGACCTTCGCGCCCAGCATCAGCGGCACGGGCTCGCCTTCGCGCCCGGCGAAACCGGCGGCGGCCAGACCGGCGCGGCTGCGATGCCCAGCCAGGAAGGCCTTGGCGTCCTTGGCCGTCACCAGATGCACCGGCACGGCATTCTTCGCGGCACGAACAAGACTGGGGTGCATGGAAAGCTCTTATGTTCTTCTGAAGCAGACACTATGAATGGCGGGCGCTGCTTGCAAGGAAACCCCCATGCCTGCCCTTTATACGCTGGTGATCGGCACCGCCAACTGGTCGAGCTGGTCGCTGCGGCCCTACCTGGCACTCAGCTATATCGGCGCAGATTTCCAAACATTGATGATTCCGCTGCGGGTGCCGGGCGTCAGCAAGAAGACCATCCTGGCGCATTCGCCGTCCGGCAAGGTGCCGGTAATAAAAATCTCGGAACGCGGCAAGACGCTGAAGGTCTGGGACAGTCTTGCGATCTGCGAGACGCTTGCCGAACGCCACCCCAAGGCGAAGCTGTGGCCCGCCGATGCCGCCACCCGCGCCACCGCCCGCGCCTATGCAGCCGAAATGCATTCTGGCTTTCCCAATGTCCGCGACCAGCTCGACCTGCAATTTGCGAAGTCCCTGCCGCTGCCCGATCTGCGGGATAACACGCAAGCGGAGATCGCGCGCATCCTGTCGGTGTGGAGCGCCGCGTTGAAGACGCATAAGGGGCCGTTCCTGTTTGGCCGCTTCTCCATCGCCGATGCCATGTATGCGCCGGTGGTGTCGCGCTTTGTAACATATGGCGTGAAGACGTCGCCCGCCGTCAGCGCATATATGGCGCGTGTCATGGCGCTGCCCGGCATGATCGCATGGGGCCTCATGGCAAGTAAGGAAATCGAACTGGGTTTACTGACGCGCTAGCGCATGCCCGACATTCCGCCGGGCGACCTTCCGTCAGGCACCAGCTTCCTTCCCCCTTTTGCGCGTAGCGCACCCAAAGTGGGAAGGTTTCGCAATGAGGCGTTTGCTTGCAAACCCGAGTTGCGACGGATGGGGGTTCATTAAATTCAGCGCTGACGGATCAGACCTTCTTGCGCAACGGGGGCAATCAAAGTCCCGTCACGCGCGAAGATCGCGCCGCGTGCGAAGCCGCGTGCGCCATACGCCGATGGACTGTCCTGGCTGCAGAGCATCCAGTCATCGGCGCGGAAGGGGCGGTGAAACCACATTGCATGATCGAGGCTCGCCACTTGCAGCTCGGAGAAGATGCCCTTGCCATGCGGCGGCAGCACGGTGTCAAGCAACGACATGTCGGAGGCATAGGCCAGGAAGGCCTGGTGCACGACCGGCTCGGCGCTCAGCGGCGGCGGCACCCGGAACCAGATATGGTCCAGCGGGGCGCGGGCCGGACGGTCGCCCAACCCGCGCGGCAGTACGGGCCGGAATTCGAAGGGCTGCGAACGCCACAGACCCTTCATCACCGTGGCGTCGCCGCCTTCATCGAGATTGCCGTTTTCGCCAAAGGGATTGGGCAGGGCTTCGGGCGGCGGCACCTCGGGCATGACCGCCTGATGGGCGAACCCGTCTTCCGGCGCCTGGAACGAGGCCGCCAGGACGAAAATCTGCGCCCCATGCTGGATGGCACCACCCGGCGGACCGAAAAGCTGCCGCCGTCCCGGCTGCGGTCCACTTCATAGAGAATGGGGAGCGCCGGATCGCCCGGCCGCAGGAAATAAGCGTGCAGGGAGTGGCAGGTCCGGCGGGGCGGGGCGGTGCGGGTCGCGGCCGCCAGCGCCTGGGCCAGGGCCTGGCCGCCAAAGACCCGCTGCGACAGATCGACAGGGTTCAGACCCCGGAAGATGTTCTACTCGACCTTCTCCAGGTCCAGCAGACGAATCAGTTCGACGACGGCGGGTTTCATGGGGCAGTTTAAGCACAAGTCGGGGCGGCCTGCGGGCACCTCTTTAACCCATTGGTACGAAATGGTAATTTAATAACTTACATGCGCGTAATTTTTTGCTGAGCAGAAAGCCGTGCAAAGGTAAATCGGGACTGATTTTCCCCTGATTCTGTGTCTTTGCGGTAAAATATCCGGGATAAAGACCCTGATTAGTGGAACAGCCTACGACAAAGTAAAACGTCTCATGGAGACATTCCGGGGTATAGCCTTTATAAGCGCTACAATGCTTTTGGCTGGCGGGAATTCCTGTCGTCGATCTTATTTAGAGGGTATGCAATGAAACTTCGAATGATCGCCTTGGCGGGCGTGGCCGCTTCGGCTCTGGCCGCCGCCTCCCCGGCGATGGCTGGTGAAGGCTGGTACCTGGGTCTTGGTGGCGGCATCGCCCAGCAGAACGGCGTCTCGGTCGTCTCGACCCGTAACGCCGCCATCGGCGGCAAGGTCGAAAGCGAAACCGGTGGCCTGGCCCTTATCAGCCTGGGCTACAAGTTTGACAACATGTTCCGCCTCGAAGTGGAATCCGGCTACGCTTGGCGCGACGTTGAGCCGGTCGGTGGTTTCAACGGCGGCTATTCGCAGACCAAGTCCACCCTCGTGAACGCGATCTGGGACATCCCGCTGGGAGAGGCCCTGAGCTTCTCGATCGGCGGCGGTATCGGTGTCGGCAACGCCTACCTGCGCGCCACCACCGTCACCGCTGGCAAGACTTACGACTTCGTGTGCTCTTCGGACGTGAACTTCGCCTATCAGGGCATCGCTGGCCTGACCTGGCATGTCGCTCCGGACCTCGATCTGTTCCTCGACTATCGCTATCGCACCGTCCTGAACGACAATTTCGCGCAGTCCGCCTACACGGCTTTCTCGCCGATGAGCGTCGGCAACTTCACGGAGCATGCGGGTATCATCGGTCTGCGCTGGTTCATGACGCCCCCTCCCCCTCCCCCTC
>CANFDA010000116.1 GCA_947445215.1 Alphaproteobacteria bacterium
CCACTATGTCCGTCATCCAGCGCCTTGTCGCCGCCTGCTCCCGCCATGCCGTCGGCGTGGTGGTGATATGCGCCGGTCTGGCCGCGGGCGCCTTCACGCTCGTGGCGAACAATTTCGCCATGAACACGGACTCCTCGCAGCTCATCAATGCCGAGGTCGCCTGGCGCATGCGGCAGGCGCAGTACGACGCCACCTTTCCCGGCGGCACCAACCTGATCCTGGTGGTGATCGACGGCAAGACGCCAGAGCTGGCGGAATCCGCCGCCGCGCGCCTCACCGCCAGGCTGCAGGCGCGGCCCGAACTCTTCACCACGGTGCGCCGCCCCGATGGCGGCGCATTCTTCAACCAGAACGGCATGCTCTTTCTTTCCGAGAAGGAAGTGCAGGACACCACGGCGCAGCTGATCCAGGCGCAGCCCTTCCTGGGTTCGCTGGCTTCCGATCCGTCATTGCGCGGCCTGATGAGCAGCCTGGACACGGTAATGATGGGCATCACTGCGGGCCAGGCGACGCTGGCCGATATCGGCACGCCGATGAAGGCGCTGACGCCGGTGTTCGAGGACGCCGCCAAGGGCCAGGTGAACTACCTGTCCTGGCGCGGGCTGATCACCGGCGCCGAGGCCAAGCCGGAAGAGATCCGCCGCTTCATCACGGTACAGCCGGTGCTGGACTTTTCCGCCTTGCAACCGGGCCAGCGCGCCAGCGAGGCCATCCGCGCCGAAGCGCGCGGCCTGAATATCGATCCCGTCCATGGCGTGACGGCGCGCCTGACCGGCGACGTGCCGATGTCGGACGAGGAATTCGCCACCCTGGCCGACCGCGCCGAATTGATGGCGGCGGCGACGCTGGCGGGCGTACTGCTGCTGCTGTGGCTGGCGCTGCGCTCGGTTCGCCTGATGGCGGCCGTGCTGGTGACGCTTTTCGCGGGCCTGATCATGACCATGGCAGCGGGCCTGCTGACCGTGGGCGTCTTCAACATCATTTCCATCGCCTTCATCGCCCTGTTCATCGGCCTTGGCATCGATTTCGGCATCCAGTTCGCCGTGCGCTACCGCCATGAGCGGCTGCACACCAAAGATTCGAACCACGCCCTGTCCTGCACCGGCGCGGCGCTAGGGGCGCCGCTGGCGCTGGCGGCTGGCGCGACGGCCGCCGGCTTCTTCTCCTTCCTGCCCACCACCTATACCGGCGTGGCCGAGCTGGGCATGGTCGCAGGCATCGGCATGGTCATCGCCTTCCTGCTGTCGATCACGCTGTTGCCGGCGCTGGTCAAGCTGCTGAAGCTCCGCGACGAAAGCCAGGAAGTGGGCTTCACCTGGATGGCGCCCGCCGATCATTTCGTCACACGCAACCGCCGCGCCATCGTTATCGGCGCGGGCGTGCTGGGGGTCGTCTGCGCGGGCCTGATGTTCTTCGTGCGCTTCGATTCCGATCCGCTCAACCTGCGCAGTCCGGCGGTGGAATCGGTGGCGACGTTGCGCGACCTGATGAACTCGCCCATGACTTCGCCCAACACCATCGACATCACTGCCCCTTCGCTGCCGGAAGCCGACCGTCTGACGGAAAAGATCGCGGCGATTCCGGAGGTGGGCCAGACCATCACCCTGTCCAGCTTCATTCCCGCCGATCAGGACAAGAAGCTGGCGCTGATCGCCGACGCCAACAATTTGCTGGGCATCACCATCGCGCCATTCGAAGTGATGGAGCCGCCCACGGATGCGCAGGTGGCCGCCGTGCTCACCGGCACCGCCGCCAAGCTGCGCACCGCCGCCCAATCTTCTAATGAAAAAGGGGGCAACAGTGCGCCTGCGCAGGATGCCCACCGCCTGGCCGCGGCGCTGGACGCGGTGGTGAAGGCAGGCGCCGACGCGCGCGCCCGCGCCACCGAAGCGCTGGTGCCGGGCCTCAAGACCATGCTGGACCAGGTGGTGATGTCGCTGCAGGCGCAGGAAGTGACGCCGCAGAGCATGCCGCCGGAAATGCGCCGCGACTGGGTCGCACCGAACGGCACAGCCCGCATCCAGGCTTCGCCCAAGGACACCTCGAACTCGCCGGAATCGGTGCTGGCCTTCACCAATGCAGTGCGGGCCGTGGCACCGGGCGCCACCGGCGCGCCGATCTCGATCTATGAATCGGGCAAGACCATTGTCGGCGCCTTCCTGCAGGCGGGCGTGCTCAGCTTCATCGCCATCATCATCCTGCTGTTCATCACGCTGCGCCGGGTCTTCGACGTGCTGATGACCCTGTTACCGCTGATCCTGACCGGGCTTTTGACGCTGGCGACCTGTGTGGTGATGGGCCAGCGGCTCAACTTCGCCAACATCATCGCCCTGCCCCTGCTGCTGGGCATCGGCGTCGCCTTCAACATCTATTTCGTGGTGGCCTGGCGCGCGGGCGCCCGCAACCTTCTGCAATCCAGCCTTACCAGGGCAGTGATCTTCAGCGCCGCCACCACCGCCACCGGCTTCGGCCCGCTCTGGCTGTCGATCCATCCCGGCACGTCGAGCATGGGCGAATTGCTGCTGATCTCGCTGTTCTGGACGTTGATGACGACGCTGTTCCTGTCGCCCGCGCTGCTGGGCCCGGCGCCCGCCAAGAAAGATCGCATCGACGCGGCGTTGATTCACTAAGCGTGAGCCAACCTGTCATTCCCGCGAAAGCGGGAATCCAGAGACATCTCAGCGGTCTTTGAAGACAGGCCTGGATACCCGCTTTCGCGGGTATGACAAACTTAGCTCAGTTCCTGATCCGCTAGCGCGTTGAGCCGCTTCGCCAGGCCCTGAGGCCCCGCCGCGGCCAGGGTCGACGCGAAGTCGGAACGCTTCTGCGCCATCTGGCTGATATTGCCGTTGAGGAAGATGTCGAACACCTTCCAGTCGCCATTCACCTGCCGCATACGATAGTTGAAGGGAATGGTGTCGGTGCCCGCCACCAGCTTGCTGCGGATCAATTTTTCCGCGCCGCGCGGCACGGGGGCCGGATCGACGGTGAACTTCTCGCCGCCGAAGCTGCCGAAATTCTTCACATAGTTGGCGACGGTCATGCGCTCGAACGTATCCGTCAGCGCCTTCTGGTCACCCGCGGAGAGCGAGGCCCAGGTCGGGCCCACCGCCACTGCCGTCATGCCGGGAATGTCGAAAGCCTTCTGCACCGCCGGGCGGAACGTGTCGAAGCGCGCCCGGGCCGGGCCGCCCTTCTTCATCTGCGCCACCAGGGCGTCATAGAAATCCTGCACCACCTGGGCGGCGGGGTCGGTCTGGGCGAAGGCTGTCCCCGGCAGGACCAGGGCAGCGGCGGTCAGAAGCAGGGTGTGGCGGCGGGAGAGAGCGATCATGGCATCAACCTCGGGAACTCTTGCGGATGAAACGCGCAATCCGGAGAAAGTGCCACGGGAATCAGGCGAAAATCTGCCCGGACGGCATGCGCAACGCGCACGTGCCGTGACGGGCAGCCCCCGCGAAGGCGGGGGTCCAGGCCCTAGGAATCCCGATCCAGCAAATAAAATGGCAGCGCCGCCAGCTGGGGGGCGCGGGCGGCATGGGGGCCCAATGCGTCGACGGCCGCCTGGGCCCGGCGCAGCGCCTCAGCACGAGCGCCTTCGATCCCCAGCAGCGTTACCAGGGTCTGCTTGCCCATCTCGGCATCCTTGCCCACGGCCTTGCCGGTTTTTTCAGCCGTCGAGGTGACGTCGAGCAGATCGTCGGTGATCTGGAAGACCACACCCATCTCCTCGGCATAGGCCTTGAGGCGGGCGCGGTCCTCGGCGGAAGCTTCGCCCAGAATCGGGCCGGCCTCGCAGGAAAACTGGAACAGCTGGCCGGTCTTCTTTCCCTGCAATCCAATCACATCGGCGATGCCGAAACTTTCATCGGCCAACATGTCGATGATCTGGCCGCCGATCATGCCGACATGGCCGGACGCCTGGGCAAGCCGCAAAACAAGAGCGGAACGCACTTCGGCATTGGCATGGGTTTGCGCGCCCGCCAGGAATTCAAAGGCGATGGTGAGCAGCGCATCGCCCGCCAGCACCGCCGTCATCTCGTCGAAAGCGATATGGGTGGTGGGGCGGCCACGGCGCAGATCGTCGTCATCCATGCAGGGCAGATCGTCATGCACCAGCGAATAAGTGTGCAGGGCTTCGATGGCGGCGCCGACGCACAAGGCCCGCGCATCCGGCACGCCGAACAGCCGCGCCGATTGCAGCACCAGGAAGGGGCGCAGCCGCTTGCCGCCCGCCTGGATGGCATAGCGCATGGCTTCCTGCACCCGGGCTTGGCGGCCGGAGGGCTGGGGCAGCATCGCGTCCAGGGCGGCGTCCACCAGCCCCGCCGATTCTGCGATGGCGGTCTTGAGGGATTGAGCGTCGTAGCTGCGCGCGGTCAAAATTGGTCTCGTTTCTGCTGAAAGTCCGGCCTCGCCCAAAAAACCGGCCGGAACGCCGCTTTTAGCCCTACCAGCCGCAAATCCGCCAGTCCCCAGCCCTGTTTCGGCTAACCCCTTTGCGCGACGCGGCTATTCCGCCACAGGATCAGGCCGTTAAAGGGTTGCGGCCCGCCCCCCAAATGCGGAACAATGCTGCAATGCGGTCAGCCCCGTTCGGGGCGGCCCCTTTTGCGCCAGTACCGGGAGCGTCATGCGCGTTATTCTAGCCCAGCCACGCGGCTTTTGCGCCGGCGTCGTCCGCGCCATCGATATCGTCGAAAAGGCGCTCGATAAGTTCGGCCAGCCCGTCTATGTGCGCCACGAGATCGTGCACAACAAGCATGTCGTGGCGTCGCTGAAGAACAAGGGCGCCCGCTTCGTCGAGGAACTGGACGAAGTCCCCGAAGGCGCCCTCACCGTTTTTTCCGCCCATGGCGTGCCGCTGTCGGTGGTCAACACCGCCAAGGATCGCGGCCTTCCCGTTCTGGACGCCACCTGCCCGCTGGTTTCCAAGGTGCACAACCAGGGCAAGCGTTATGTCGCCCATGGCCGCAAGCTCATTCTCATCGGCCATGCCGGTCACCCGGAAGTCGAAGGCACCATGGGCCAGGTCGGCGCGCCGGTGACACTGGTGCAGGACGAGGCCGAGGTCGACGCCCTGACCATCCCCAGCGACACGCCCGTGGCCTACATCACCCAGACCACGCTTTCGATCGACGACACCAAGGGCATCATCGCCAAGCTGAAGCTGCGCTTCACCGACATCGTCGGTCCGGAAACCAGCGACATCTGCTACGCCACCCAGAACCGCCAGACATCGGTGCGCGAACTGGCCAAGCTGGCCGACGTCATCCTGGTGGTGGGCGCGGCGAATTCGTCCAACTCCAACCGCCTGCGCGAGATCGGCATCGAGGAAGGCCTGCCTTCCTACCTGATCAATGACGGCAGCGAATTGAAACCCGAATGGGTCAAAGGCAAAAAGGTGGTGGGCATCACGGCTGGCGCCTCGGCCCCCGAAGAACTGGTGCGGCATGTCATCGAGGCGCTGGAGCGCATCGAACCCGTCACCGTCGAAACCATGGACGGCAAGAAGGAACATATCGAGTTCCGCCTGCCGGCCGA
>CANFDA010000117.1 GCA_947445215.1 Alphaproteobacteria bacterium
GAACCGTAGTTGATCTACCTCGTATGCCTCAGGAATCTCGCTGCGATACCGAAGAAGCGATAGGAAGGCAGAAATTCCCATGAATGGTCTGGCTCGCGCCACTTTTTGTTTGCAAATAATATGCTGTACCAGCGTTGCACGCCTGTCAATTCAGCTTCGCGCTGGCGGACATCTGCGACAACGCACGCCAGACAGACACAGTCGATAGGCCAGTCCATAGCGCGATGAAACCGACCTGCGCCACTCCCGCGCCATTGAGCCCGAACTCATGCGTCAGGAATGCGACGGCAGGAAGATAGATTGCGGTGGCAACCAGGTGAATTGTGACTGCTTGTTTTTGTTGCTCCAACGCCAGCATCGCTGGCGCCAAGGGGTGGCCCATCGCCCAAATTAAGTTGCTCGCGAGCACGAACAGGCAGATGACATAGGCGGGCGCATAATGGGCGCCCAGAAACACACGCAACGCTTCTTGACCTGTCACCACGAATATCGCGCATGCCGCAACTCCAATGGCAGCGGCATAGGAGGAGCAGCGTACAAGAGTGCTGATGACAAGGGTTTTCGCGCGCAATTGAATTTGCTTGACCAATTCGGGATAAAGGGCCGCATGCATGGCGTCGGCAGGCCGGGATACCAGGGCGCCGAGTTGACGAGCAATCCGATAGAACCCCGCGGCTCCAGGCGAAAGAAGGGCGCCCACGATCAGGATGTCGGCATCGCGCAATACGCGAATGGTTGCATCAAGGTTGCTTATCAGGAAAAATCGAACGATTTGCGGATTGCTGCGCAGGAAATCCGCGGCCGCTGCCGTGCGGCAAAAGCGGATTTTGTTTGCCCGCATTTCCCGGATGCCGAGGTACAGTAGAAGCATCTGCCCGGCCGTCAGTGAAACGATCCAGATGATCCCTATGCTAGTGACGCTGACGGGCAGCGCCAGGCTGGCGGCCAGCAGAAATAGCCGGATCAGTGCGGCTGCGAATTCCTGCATACCTAGAAGTTGAAAACGGCCAAAAAGGCGCAGTACGCCGATCGGCATGCCGGCCAAATTCGTCAGAAGCGTCAAGCCAAATCCGTAGGCCAGTAGCGTCATGTCGGAGGTCAGATGGTAGAAAGCGGCGAAAAACGGCACCGAAGCGAGAAATAAAATTGTGCCGCCGAGCGCCGCCGCGCCGTCAAGTATCAGTCCTGCCGTCACGACATACTGAAATTGGGCCGGATCCGTGAGCGCCTGCGAGCCAAAACGAATCAAAGCCTGCCAGGATTGAAAGCCGACCAGGCGTGAAACTATCTGCGCATAAGATGATACGAGAACCAGAATTCCGAAGTCGGTCGGATCGAGCAGATGGCCGGTCAAACTCAGTGCCAGGAATGCGACCAGGGCACCGGCGATGTTCCCGGAAAGCAGGGATGCTGAGTTGGTGACAATGCGCCGGATGGATCGGCGCTCTGAGTCCTTGCTCATGCCCGCCGCGCACGGCAGCAGCCGGTGAGAAAATTAAAGTGCCCTTGATGGAATATATGATTCTCTGCCCAAGGCATGGATGGTACAAACTAGGGTTAAAGGGTGCCTGCGGCTGAATACCACAGATTGAACTGGTGGCTAAACCTGATTCTTCAGCCTTGTACAGGGAGGGTCATGTCTGGATATTGAGTGGATAATTCAGTACCCATTTTGTCAGGTTTAAGGTGCTTCTGCCTTTTCGGGTCAACTGCATTTCCTGAGAGGCTGCAGGCGCTTTTGGGGAAGAAATCGTGACCCTTCGTCACTTTGTCAAACTTTACATACTGTCGATCTACAAGCGGCGCTCCGCACGAAAGGCGATTGCGCGCTACTTGCAGCGGACGGCGGCGCCCTGCTTAAATATCGGTGGCGGCAGCAACCTGATTCCGGGTTGGCTCAACACTGATCTTTACCCGAATTTTGGTGGCGTCCAGATGGATGCGAGTCGTAGGTGGCCTATCGCGGACGGCACATTCGTAGCCTGCCTCTGCGAGCACATGATCGAGCATGTGCCCAAGGCGACCGCGATCGAGATCATCGCGCGCGTATATCGTGGCCTGCGCCCTGGGGGTTATTTTCGCGTGGTGACGCCGGATCTCGACATGTTTTCCCGCTTCATCACGCAGGATGCATGTGACGAACGGCAAGAGTATATGATCTCTCTGCGGCGCACGCAGGGAAAAGCATTGAGTGTCTGCGATGCCGTGAACGACATTTTCTACAATTTCGGGCACCGCTATATTTATAGCGTCGAAGAACTTTCCACCCTGCTCACCCAGGCGGGATTTGTCGATCTAAAAATTGGCCGCGGTGGCATCGGCATCGCCTCAATCTTTGAAAATGCCGATGGGCATATGCGGCGCGCCGATCCGCGGATGAACGAAATTCAGGCCTTCGCCATCGAGGCGCGCAAACCGCCGCTGGATGCGCACAGTCCCTGAAGATGGGGACGTAGGAGCTTGAAATGTGGCCGTTATTGGCCTTCCAGCTCAAGCGAAACTGCGCTACAAGGCGGCTGCATTAGGATACCATAATGACTGGCAAAGTAGCACTCATAACCGGCGTCACCGGACAGGATGGCGCCTATCTTTCGGAACTCCTGCTCAGCCAAGGCTATACCGTTCACGGCATCAAGCGGCGCTCTTCTTCCTTCAACACGGGGCGGATCGAGCACCTTTACCAGGACCCGCACGAACGCGACCCGCGCTTCATCCTGCACTATGGCGACATGACGGATTCGACCAACCTGATCCGCATCGTGCAGCAGACCCAGCCGGACGAGATCTACAATCTGGCGGCGCAGAGCCATGTGCAGGTCAGCTTCGAGACCGCGGAATATACCGCCAATGCCGACGCGATCGGGACGCTGCGCCTGCTGGAAGCCATCCGCATCCTGGGTCTCGAGAAAAAGACACGCTTCTACCAGGCCTCGACCTCCGAGCTCTACGGCCTGGTGCAGGAAGTGCCGCAGAGCGAGACCACGCCTTTCTATCCGCGCAGCCCCTACGCCGCCGCCAAGCTTTATGCCTACTGGATCGTGGTCAATTACCGCGAGGCCTATGGTCTGCATGCCTCCAACGGCATCCTCTTTAACCATGAGAGCCCGCTGCGCGGCGAGACTTTCGTCACGCGCAAGATCACCCGTGCCGTGGCGGCCATTCATCTGGGCCTGCAGGACAAGCTCTATCTCGGGAATCTCGACGCCAAGCGCGACTGGGGCCACGCCCGCGAGTATGTCCGCGGCATGTGGCTGATGCTGCAGCAGGACGCGCCTGACGATTACGTGCTGGCGACCGGCGAGACCACCGAGGTGCGCAAATTCGTCGAATGGTCCTTCGCCGAGACCGGCGTCACCCTGGAGTGGAAAGGCGTGGGCGTTGACGAGAAGGGCTATGACGCTAAAAGTGGCAAATGCTTGGTTGAGGTGGATCCGCGCTATTTCCGCCCCACCGAGGTAGATCTGCTCATCGGCAATCCTGCCAAGGCGAAAGCGAAGTTGGGCTGGAGCCACGAGACCAAGGTGCGCGATCTGTGCGCCGAGATGGTGCGCGAGGACCTGAAAGGCGTCGCCGGGGAAAAGCGCGGCAATGCCGGCTGAGATTTTTTCCCTGGCGGGCAAACGCGTCTGGGTTGCCGGCCATGGAGGCATGGTGGGTGCCGCGCTGGTGCGCCGGCTGCAGCAGGAAAGTTGCGACATCATCACCGCAGGCCGCGGCGTGGTGGATCTGGTCGACCAGGCCCAGACTTCGGCCTGGATCGGGGCCAACAAGCCGGATGCGATCTTCGTGGCCGCCGCCAAGGTCGGCGGCATCCTCGCCAACGACACCTATCCGGCGGATTTTCTCTACAATAACCTGATGATCGAGGCGAACATCATCGCCGCCGCGCACAGTGCCTGCGTGGAAAAGCTGATGTTCCTGGGGTCGAGCTGCATCTACCCCAAGCTGGCGCCGCAGCCGATCACGGAAGAGGCGCTCCTGACCGGCCCGCTGGAGCCCACCAACGAATGGTATGCCATCGCCAAGATCGCGGGCATCAAGCTGGCGCAGGCCTATCGGAGGCAGCATGGGCGCGATTTCATTTCCGGCATGCCCACCAATCTCTATGGCCCGGGTGACAATTTCGACCTGCAGAGCAGCCACGTCATTCCGGCGCTGATGCGCAAGGCGCACGAAGCCAAGGCGCAGGACCGCCCGGAGATCGTGATCTGGGGCACGGGCACGCCGCGCCGCGAATTCCTCCACGTCGACGATTGCGCCGACGCCTGCATCCACCTGATGAAGGTCTATAGCGGCGACAGCCATGTGAATGTCGGCTCCGGCAGCGCCCTTACCATCCTGGAAGTGGCCGAAATGATCTGCGAAGTCGTGGGCTATACGGGCCGGATCGTCACCGATACGAGCAAGCCCGACGGGACGCCGCGCAAGCTGATGAGCGCCGACAAGCTCAAGGGGATGGGCTGGAATCCGCGCATCGGGCTGCGCGAGGGCCTGGCATCCACCTATGCCTGGTTCCTGGGGCAGGGGTCGCGGCAGCCGTGATCCCAGCGGCGGACAGCCCGCCCGCCCGGCGGCCGCGCCTTTTCATCTACGGGATGAATTATGCGCCGGAACTGATAGGCGTCGGCCGCTATTCCGGCGAGCTTGGCGCCTATATGGCGCGCAGTGCCGATGTCGAGGTGGTAACCACGGCGCCGCATTATCCCGGTTGGCAGGTGCAGGCCCCCTACCGCGCCTTTGCCTTCCAGAAGGAGATGCGCGATGGCGCGCTGGTCCATCGCTGCCCCATGCTGATGCGCAAGGAAATGCGTGGCACCTGGCGCATCCTGGCACCCTTGAGCTTTGCATTCTTTTCGGCGCCGCTGGCGCTGTGGCGCATCCTGCGCACCCGGCCCGACACGGTGCTGGCGGTGGAGCCGACCCTCGGCATCGCGCCGGTCGCGGTGCTGGGCGCCTGGCTGACCGGGGCCCGCGCCGTACTCCATGTTCAGGACCTGGAAGTGGATGCGGCCTTCGCCGTCGGCCATCTGTCGGGCGGCCTGCCGCGCCGCTTCGCCCTGTTCTGCGAGCGTGTGCTGCTGTCCTGCTTCGATCATGTCGTCACCATCTCCAGCGAAATGCGCTCGCGGCTGCAGGCCAAGGGCGTCCGGGACAACCGGCTCTCGGTGGTCCGCAACTGGGTGGATTTGGGCCGGATTCGGCCCCTGCCGCGGGAAAACGGTTTCCGGCGCGAGTTGGGGCTGGCGGAGGCCGATTGCGTCGCGCTCTATGCCGGCAATATCGGCGCCAAGCAGGCCCTGCATGTCGTGCTGGAGGCGGCCCAGAGCCTGTCAGACGAGCCCGGCCTGGTCTTCGTCATCGCGGGCGAGGGGCCGGAGAAAGCCAGGCTGCAGGCCAGGTACGGACATCTGCGCAACGTGCGTTACCTGCCGCTGCAGCCGGAAGAGCGTTTGTGCGAGCTGCTCAATCTGGCGGATGTCCATCTGCTGCCCCAGGACCGCAATGCC
>CANFDA010000118.1 GCA_947445215.1 Alphaproteobacteria bacterium
GCGATTACGATGCCGTGCTGCGGCACCTGCACAATGACGATGCGCAAGTTCTCGACGCCCGCTCCGCCAGCCGCTTCACCGGCGAAGAGAAGGAACCGCGCGTGGGCCTGAAATCCGGCCACATGCCCGGCGCCACCAATATTCATTGGCGTAGCCTGCTCAACCACGACAACACGCTGAAAGATGATCAGGCCCTGCAACAGGTCTTCGCCGAACGCGGCGTCGATATGCGCGCGCCCATCGTCACCACCTGCGGCTCCGGCATTTCCGCCGCCATCCTGATGCTGGCGCTTCATAAGCTGGGCGCGTCCGATGTCGCGCTGTATGACGGCTCCTGGGCCGAATGGGGCGGCCGCGACGGCGCCCCAGTGAGCACCGGATGACGCCGGGCGGCAAAAGCCGCGTTCCCATGACCGTCACCTTCTTCGAGATGACGGCGAAACCCTCGGCCCTGCCGCCGCCGCAGCCGAAAGGCCGTCATGCCATCTTGAAGGCGGAGAACCCGTCGCCGGAATTCTACCGCTTCCTCTATGACCAGATCGGCGGGCCGTACAAATGGGTGGACCGCAAGAAGCTCACGCCGGAGGCGCTGACCGAAATCATCCGCCATCCCCGGAACGTGCTCTATGTCCTTTATGTCGAAGGCTGCCCCGCCGGGATGGCCGAGCTGGACCTGCGCAAGGACGGCGTCGCCAACATCTCCTATTTCGGCCTGATGCCCGACTTCATCGGCAAGCGGCTGGGCTATTTCTTCCTCTACCACGCCTGCCAGAACGCCTGGGCCCACCCGATCAGCCGCCTGACCATCAACACCTGCACCCTGGATCATCCCCGCGCCCTGCCGCTCTACCAGCGGATCGGCTTCACCGCCTATGCGCGCGAGGAAAGGTTCGTTGAGCTTCCCTGAATTTCTGTCACTCTCTGCGCAAGTTAAAGGGTTCGCGAGATGAGCATTATCGTCCTGGTCGGCATCCTCATCACGGTAGCCACCGGCATCCCGGTCTGGCTGCAGATGCGCAACCATCCGCACGGCCTGAAAGTGCTGTTCTTCGCCGAGATGTGGGAGCGCTTCTCCTATTACGGCATGCGCGGCCTGCTGATCTTCTACCTCACCCGCCATTTCCTGCTCGATGACGCGGCCGCCAACGGCCAGTACGGCGCCTATACGGCGCTGGTCTATCTGATGCCGCTGATCGGCGGCGTGCTAGCCGACCGCTATCTCGGCACCCGCAAGGCCATCGTCTTCGGCGCGATCCTGCTGGTCTGCGGCCATGGCCTGATGGCGGCAGAAGGCGATCCGGCGCGGCAATATCTGGTGCATGAAGGCGTGCGCTATGAAGTGATCACCGGCGACAAGCCGCAGTTGATGGTGAATGGCGCTGCCTATGCCTACGCGCCGGCCCAGGGCGGCGGCATCGCCATCGCCGAGCTTCCCGCCACCGCGCAGCTGCCCCGCATTCTGGCGCCCGGCAGCTACGACACGGTGGAGGAACGCGATCCCTTCTTCTTCGCCCTGTTCTATCTGGCGCTTTCCTTCATCGTGATGGGCGTCGGCTTTCTCAAGCCCAACATCTCCACCATCGTCGGGCAGCTCTACGCCCAGGGCGATCCACGCCGCGATCCCGGCTTCACGCTCTATTATTACGGCATCAATCTTGGCGCCTTCTGGGCCTCGGTGCTGTGCGGCCTGTTGGGTGAGACTGTGGGATGGTGGGCGGGCTTCGGCCTGGCGGGCGTCGGCATGCTGGCAGGATTGATCGTCTTCATACTGGGCAAGCCGACGCTGGAAGGCCGCGGCGAGCCGCCGGATCCGGCGAAGCTGGCCGCGCCGGTGCTGGGACCGCTGACGCGCGAACACCTGATCTACCTGGGTGGCCTGCTGGGTGTCGTCTCCACCTGGGCGCTGGTGCAGCGGAACGAAGCGGTGGGCCTGCTGCTCACCATCGGCTCGATCATCTCGCTGGGCTATGTCGGCTGGTACATCGCCACCAAGACGGTGGGCCGCGCGCGCTTCGACATGCTGCTGGCGTTGCTGCTGGTGGCGGGCGCGGTGGTGTTCTTCACCCTGTTTGAACAGGCGGGCTCCTCCATGAACCTGTTCGCAGACCGCAACACGCAATTGCCCGAAGGCTTCAGCGCGGCGCAAACGCAATCCTTCAATGCGGGCTTCATCCTGCTCTTCGCACCGCTCTTCGCCATCGCCTGGACCTGGCTGGCCAAGCGCAACCTGGACCCCGATCCGGTGGTCAAGTTCGGCCTGGGCCTGTTGCAGGTCGGCCTCGGATTCCTGGTGCTGGTGTGGGCTGCCGGCAGCGCCGATGCCGATTACCGCATGCCGCTGGTCTTCCTGGCGCTGGCCTATCTGCTGCACACCACGGGCGAGCTTTGCCTGTCGCCGGTGGGCCTGTCGGAGATCACCAAGCTGTCGGTTCCGGCGCTGGTCTCCACCATGATGGCGATCTGGTTCCTGTCTTCCAGTTGGGCGCAGTATCTGGGCGCGTTTATCGCCGAGCAGGCGGGCACCGAAACCATCGGTGGTCAGGTGGTGGATCCGCGCGCCGCGCTGGACACTTCCATCGGCGTCTTCAACGCCATCGGCTGGGTCGGCGTCGGCTGCGGCATCTTCTTCTTCCTGCTGAGCGCAATCCTCAAGCGCCGCCGTCCCGCCTGAGCCATGGGCAAGTCGGACAAGCCGGAAACAAAAGTTATCTCGCTGGGCCGCAAGAGCAGCGAGCATCACGGCGTGGTCAACACGCCGGTCTATCGCGCCTCGACCATTCTCTATCCCGACTATGCCGCCATCACCGGGCCGGAGCCGCAATACACCTATGGCCGCCGCGGCACGCCGACGACGCGCAGCTTTGAAGACGCGATCAGCGAACTGGAAGGCGCGGCCCGCACCGTCACCGTGCCGTCCGGCCTCAACGCCATCGCCACCGCCATCCTCTCGGTCTGCAATGCCGGCGATCATTTGCTGGTGGCCGACAATGCCTATGGGCCGACGCGTACCTTCTGCGACCGCACCCTCGCCCGCTTCGGCGTCAGCGTCGATTACTACGCGCCAGGCGACGACATCGCGCCGCTGCTGAAGCCCAACACCAAGGCGGTGTTCTGTGAAAGCCCCGGCTCGCTCACCTTCGAGATGCAAGACATTCCGGCGCTGGCGAAGGCGGCGCACGCGCATGGGGCTTCGGTGCTGATGGACAACACCTGGGCGACGCCGCTCTTCTTCCAGCCGCTCAAGCACGGCGTCGATCTCTCCATCCAGGCGGCGACCAAATATGTCGGCGGCCATGCCGATGTGATGCTCGGCTATGTCAGCGCCAACGAAAGCCACGCCGCTCGCCTGCATGAGACGCATGGCAACATGGGGCTCTATGCCAGCGGCGACGATTGCTTTCTGGCATTGCGCGGCCTGCGCACCCTGCCGGTGCGGCTGGCGCGGCATCAGGAGACGGGCCTGACACTGGCGCGCTGGCTGGCGGCCCGCCCCGAAGTCGCCCGCGTGCTGCATCCTGCGCTGGAAAGCGATCCGGGCCACGCCCTGTGGAAGCGCGACTTCACCGGCGCCTGCGGCTTGTTCGGTGTCATCCTCAAGCCCGCGCCGGAAAAGGCCGTCGCCGCCATGGTGGACGGGCTGGCGCATTTCGGGCTGGGCTGGTCCTGGGGCGGGTTTGAAAGTCTGCTCATTCCAGCCCATATCAAGCGCACGGCGCGGGCCTTCCAGGCGGAAGGTCCGGTCCTTCGCATCCATGCGGGCCTGGAGGATGCGGGAGACCTGATCGCCGATCTGGAACAGGGCTTGGAAAGATTACGAAGCGCGTCATGAGCGAATCCCTGAGCCCCGAAGCCTTCCTCAAGGCCGTGAAGTACGACGACAAGGGCCTGGTGCCCGCCATCGCGCAAAGCGGCGCCACAGGCGAAGTGCTGATGCTGGCCTGGATGAACGCCGCCACCCTGGCCCAGACCCTGGCCTCGGGCCGCGTCACTTACTGGTCGCGCTCGCGCCAGTCGGCCTGGACCAAGGGCGAGACCAGCGGCCATCACCAGCACCTGATCGAGGCCCGGCTGGATTGCGACGGCGACGCCATCATTCTCAAAGTGGACCAGCTGGGGCCCGCCTGCCACACCGGCGCGCCAAGTTGCTTCTATAGGAAGGCCGATTGAGGCGCTGATAACGTCAGCGGCGTTATGGCCGTATCGTGGCGGCGAGCGCTGACCTGAATCACCCATGTCCGACCTGAAGCTGCCCCGGGCCGTGCTGGAACCCTCTTCCGGCCTTGCCAACAAGTACATGACCACGGTGATCGCCGCGGTGGTGGTGGCGGGACTTTATTTCGGCCAGCCGGTGCTGATGCCGCTGGCGCTGGCGGTGCTGGCCTCGTTCGCCCTGGCGCCGCTGCTGGCGATGCTGCGGCGCTTCCGCTTCGGCCATATCCCGTCTGTGCTGGTGACGCTGGTCTTCGCGGTGGTGATCTTGGGCACCGTCGGCCTCTTCATGGGGACGCAGTTCGCGCGCCTGGCAGCCCAGCTTCCCAGCTACCAGACCAACCTCAGCGCCAAGATCCAGTCGGTGATGGGCAGCGCCGTCAACAACGACACCCTGTCGCGGCTGCGCCAGACGGCGGACAACATCGCCCGCCAGGTTTCCGGCAACCGGCCGCGCCCGCAGGCGCTGGATACCGCCACTGCCCCGATGGAGCCGGTGCCGGTGATCATCGAGCGCGAGACCCTAGCCCCGCTGGAAATCGCACAGAATTTGGCGGGCCCGCAGCTGGAGCCGCTGGCGCTGATCGCGCTGGTGATCGTCTTTGTCGGTTTCATCCTGCTGCAAAAGGATGATCTGCGCGACCGCGCCGTGCGGCTGGCGGGATCGGGCGATTTGCAACGCACGACCATTGCGCTGGACGAAGCCGCCACGCGCCTGTCGCGCTATCTCTTCCTGCAAACTTGCGTCAATGCGGTGTTCGGGCTGTTGATCGGCGCGGGCCTGTGGCTGATCGGCATTCCCAATGCCGGCCTGTGGGCGCTGATGGCGACGCTGTTCCGCTTCGTGCCTTACGTCGGCGTGCCCATCGTCTTTCTGTTTCCCGCCACCCTGGCGCTGGCGGTCGATCCCGGCTGGTCGATGCTGGTGTGGGTCGTGGCGCTGTTCGCGATCCTGGACATCATCGCGGGTCAGATGGTCGAGCCCCTGCTCTATGGCCGCTCCATGGGCCTGTCCGCCGTTGCGGTGGTGGTGTCGGCAGTGTTCTGGACCTGGCTGTGGGGGCCGATGGGCCTGCTGCTCTCGACCCCGCTGACCATGTGCTTCGTGGTGCTGGCGCGGCATGTCGACAGTTTGAAATTCCTGGAAGTGATGCTGGGCGACAAACCGCCGCTCACACTGGAGCAGAGCCTTTATCTGCGCATGCTGGCCGACGATCCGGATGAAGCCGCCGATGAGGCCGAACTGTTCCTGCGCCACAACACAGTGGCC
>CANFDA010000119.1 GCA_947445215.1 Alphaproteobacteria bacterium
CCGGTGATCAACCCGGGGCCGCTCAGCTACAAGCTGGTCGAGCTGATGCTGGGCCTCAACCTGAGCCACAGCAAGAAGACCTACCCCGCCCCGCTGGCCCCGAAGCCGGAGATGGTGCGCGCCATGCTGCGGGCGGCCGCTGAGACGGAGCGAAAATAATCCGGGGTTCGTTCCTTTTTTGTTCATTGCGCACTGGTCGGCCGTCACACTTTTCCGCTCCGTGCTTGGGTACACTGCGCAACAGCAACACTGCCGGGGTACAGGCATGAAGCGCTATGTGATCGCGACTCTTCTAGGGCTGGCAGCGGCTGCGGTGGCCTTGCCGGCCCATGCGCTGTCACCCGACGAAGCCCGACACCTTCTGTTGCGCACTGGCTTCGGTGCCACCCCGCAACAGATCCGCGCGCTGGAGCCGATGGACCGCGCACGCGCGGTGCGCACCATCCTCGATGCCACGGTGACAGAGGCCGTCACGCCGCCGCCCGCCTTCATGGCGAACACCCGGCCCGACTGGCCTGCGCATTACCGCTCCACCGACGAAGAAGCCAAGATGGCTTTCAACAAGGCGCGCGACGCCGAGGCGGTGGAATTGAAGGCCTGGTGGTACGCCGAGATGATCGCCACGCCGTCGCCCTTCACCGAGCGCATGGTGTTGTTCTGGCACAACCACTTCACTTCGAGCATGGACAAGGTGCGCCATACCGACTTGCTCTTTCGCCAGAACGCACTTTTTCGCCAGACCACGACCGGCAGTTTCCGCACCCTGGTCCACGCCGTGGCGAAGGATCCGGCGATGGTGCGCTACCTCGATTCCCAAGCCAACCGGAAGGCGGCCCCAAACGAGAATTTCGCCCGCGAACTGCTCGAACTCTACACGCTCGGCGAGGGCCGCTATAGCGAGAAGGACATCCGCGAGGCAGCGCGAGCCTTCACCGGCTGGCACATGAACGATACTGACGGCCAGTTCCGCTTCAACAAGGGACAGCACGACGACGGCGTCAAGACGGTTTTGGGCAAGACGGGCAAGTTCGACGGCGGTGATGTCATCGACATCATCCTGGCAAGGCCGGACACAGCTGTGTTCATGACCGCCAAACTGTGGCGCGAGTTCGTCTCCGACACGCCGGATGCCGCGGAGGTCAGCCGGCTGGCGAAAATCTATCGCGACAGCGACTATGACACCCGCGCGGTGCTGGAGGCGATATTCGCCGCGCCCGCGTTCTGGGCGGCGGAACAGCGCGGAGCCCTGATCAAGTCGCCCGTCGAGCTGCTGGTTGGCACGGTGCGGAGCTTCGAGATCCCGATCGCCGACACAACGCCATTTGTGGAATACGGGCGGCGCCTGCGGCAGGACATCTTCAACCCGCCCAATGTCAAAGGCTGGCCGGGCGGTACCTGGTGGATCAGCACCTACACGCTGCTCGAGCGGCGCGAGGTCGTGCTGCGGCTTCTCAATGGCAGCGACCTAGGTGCCGCGCCGGGTTCCGGTGGCATGGGGAGCAACAGCATGGGGGGCAGTGCGATGGGCGGCGGCATGACCGCGACCCCGGCCGCCACGAAGGCGCCCGGTGCGGCGCCCGCACCCGGCATCGCGCTCTGGGTGGACGCCCATGGCACCCTCGCAGCCTCGCCCGAAGCCGCTGCGAAACTCCTCCTCGCCGCCGCCCCTGTGGAACCGCCCGTCGGGAAGGCGGGCCGCACGATGATCGAGGCGCTGGTGCTCGACCCAGCCTACCAGGTGAAATGACATGACCGACCCGTCCCTGACCCGCCGCCGTTTCCTCGAGGGTGCTGCCCTGCTGGCGCTGGCCGGCGCGCTGCCGGCGGGTTGCGCCGTTGCACCGCGAACCGGCCCGCAGGCCTCGCTCAACAATGTCCTGGTGCTGGTGGAGCTGAATGGCGGCAACGACGGGCTCAACACCGTCGTACCCTTCGCCGATCCGCTCTATGCCAAGCTTCGCCCCACGCTCGCGCTCGCCCCGGATAGCCTGGTGAAGCTGGACACGCAGAGCGCGCTGCATCCCGGGCTCGCGCCGCTAATGACGGCTTGGAACGGCGGCGAGCTCGCCATCGTCCAGGGCGTCGGCTACGACAAGCCCAACCTGTCACATTTTCGCTCGATCGAAATCTGGGAGAGCGCATCGGACAGCGAACAGATCCTGCCCGATGGCTGGCTTGCGCGCGTGCTGGTGCAGCAGCCTGGCGCCGCGCGCCGTCTTGCCGAAGGCGCGGTTTTTGGCCGACCCAGCATCGGTCCGCTGATGGGCGCCAATGCCCGGGCAGTGCTGATGGACAGCTTCCACAATTTCGCCAGCAAGGCCAGCAAGGTGAATGCGCCGGCAGCGAAGCCGGCAAACCCGGCGTTGGCCCACGTCGTGCGCACCCAGGGCGAGATCGCGCGCGCCGGCGACATTCTGGCCGCTCGGCTCCAGGGTCCGCAGCCTGTAGTCAAGACGACTTTCCCGCGGACGGGCATCGGCGGCCAGTTTGGCAACGCCGCCCGCCTGATCGCAACCGGAGCCGACGTGCCAGTGATCAAGGTGTCGGCCGGCTCCTTCGACACCCACACCTACGAGCGCAACACGCATGACCGGCTGATCACCGAACTCGGCGCCGCCCTTGCCGCCTTCCGCCTCGCCATGCTGGAAACCGGCAACTGGCAGCGCGTGACGGTGATGACCTACTCCGAGTTCGGACGTCGCCCTGCGGAGAACTCCGCACAAGGCACCGACCATGGCACGGCGGCACCGCAGTTCCTTCTCGGTCCTGGCGTGCGCGGCGGCTTCCACGGCGCCGCGCCTTCCCTGACCGACCTGAGCGACAGCAACATGAAACACCACGTCGATTTCCGCGACATCTATGCGAGCGTGCTGCGGCAATGGTGGAATATCGATCCCCGCCCGGCCCTGCAGCGCAACGGTGCCGATCTCCGGCTTTTCGTCTAGGACTACCCCGCCGCGTCGCGGTTCGTATCGAGCCAGGTTTTCAGCCGGGTCATCAGCGCGTCAAGCTTTTCGAGATCGACGTCTGACCAGTCGGCGAAGGTCAGCGCCGCGACGGGCGCAAGCCGCGCCAGCGCCGCGCGATGCGCGGCCTGGCCGGCGGCGGTGACGAAATGCACCCGCTTTCGCCCGTCGCCGTGCGCCCGCTCCACGCGGAGGAAGCCCTTGCGCACCAGATTCTGCAGCGTCTTGGTGATCGCCGGCTGGTTGGCCTGGAAGGCCGAGGCGACTTCGCCCACTGTGTGCCCCCACTCCGGGTAGCGGGCGAAATGCTGCAGCACGCCGAACTGGGCGAACGGCACATCGGTCGGCGCCAACAGTCGGTTCGCCCAGGTCCCGGTCAACTGGGCGACAATGTGGCTCCAGGTGACGATGCGGAAGGCGGTGTCTAGACGCTTTGGTTCGCCCATGCCTCAGGCGCGCAGGAAGGTTTGCAGGGGACGCCGCGGCGACGGGTCCGGGACCTCAGCATAGCCGAGGCGCACCAGCATCTGCACTGTCTCCCCCGCCGGGATGCGCAGCGCCTGGTAAAGGTCGCGCTGGGCCGCCTGCACCTCGGCATATTCCTGCAACGCCTGGCTCATGGGATGGAAGGCAACGCCAAGCGCGGTGGCCTGTAGGTGAAGCCGCAGATAGGCCCGTCCGACTTCAACCTGCTGGACGCGATCATTGCCTAGCGTCACTAGCCAGGCAAAGGCGGCGGCGGTGCGTGCATGCGTTCGGCCCATTTCAAGGCCGATGCGGAAGCCCATCGAATCCGGCTCGATCATGGACGCCGGCGTGACCAGTCCGACCGCCTTGCCGAACCAGGGCATGAAGCCGGTCACCGAAATTCCATCTCGGTGTCGTCCGATCTCCGCGGCGCCGATTCGCGTCACGTCGATGCTCTCTTTCAGCGCTCGTGGCGTCATGATCTCGGCGTCCCAGGCTGCCTCGCCAATGCGACGAAGACGCGCGACGTCAGGGGCACCGCTGGCAATGCCGAACCGGACCGAGCCTCCGGTCACGGCGCGCGCGAGGCCGGCTCCATGCTCCGGCGAAAGCGGCGTGGCTTCGAAGGGCTCGCGGTTGGTCCGGCGGCGCAAGGCCTGTTCGAACAGCGGATCGCGCACGACGCCATCATCCCGGACCAGACGAACCCGTGCCACCGGCCGTGCATCGACCGCGTCGGCAGCAAAGACGCCGTCCGGGAAAAGGCTTGTCTCGGCGCGATAACCCTGTGCCGCGGCCGCCATGGCGAGCAGTTCGAGAAACGTGCCCTGACCGATCATGATCTGGCGCGAGAAAGGATCGGTCTCCGGCAGCAGCCGCGTGCGATCGACATGGAGGGCAATCTCGTCCGCCCGCGACAGGTCGACCGACCACGCCTGCTTGTTGTGCGAGTTGGGCGCCAGGATGGCGAAGGCCAATGCTCGGACCCGCGGGTCCCGTAGGTCGGCCGTTGGTCCTTCCCAGCCTTCGACCGCACTGTCCGGCATGTCCCAGCAGCCAGAGAGGAGGCCGCCGGCCGCCGCGATTGCAGCACCCGAGCCCAAGACCCGCACAAAGCCACGCCGCGTCGCTTCCATGATCGCCTCCTTTTACATTCCCAAGAATAGAAATAACATTCTAGGGAATGTTTATCAAGTTGACGACTGGATGGTTATCCAAAATGAAATGAAGTTGTTCTGTTCGGCAATGGATGGAAAGACTTGCCCGTGGCAGGCTGGCTAAACCAATCAGCGCGGGGAGATGGATCATGACCGACACGATGCTGTCCAAGGACGAGTTCTGGGCAAAGTTGCAGGCTGCCCGCAAGCCGGCCTTTTCCGGCGGCCACCCCTTCTCCAACG
Source organism: Alphaproteobacteria bacterium (assembly GCA_947445215.1). Lineage (GTDB taxonomy): Bacteria > Pseudomonadota > Alphaproteobacteria > Micropepsales > Micropepsaceae > Rhizomicrobium. The sequence goes on from CANFDA010000119.1 coordinate 4,835, forward strand.
CCTGGAAGGCCGGCCAGTTGAGCAAGGCCCAGCTCGGCTTCTGGGCGATGCAGCACTACTACTACATTGAGGAAGTGACGCAGATGTTCGCGGGCCTGCTGATGCGCCTTCCCGACCTCGACGCCCGCCTCCATATGCTGGAGAACCTGACCGGCGAGGAGTATCCGGAACGGCACCCCGACCTGCTGCTGCGCTTCGCCGAAGCCTGCGGCATGCGCGTGGAGCGGGTGAAGAATGCCTACAACGCATGCGAGGTGCTGCCATCGACCATGGCGATGCGCTCCTGGACCTATGAGCTCGCCACCATCCGTCCGCTGTCAGACGCCGCCGCCGGCATCATGGTCGCGCTCGAAGGTCAGACCCCGACGCTCTACCCGCATTACATCGAAGCCGGCCGCAAGATGGGCTTCAGCGACCACGAACTCGCCTTTTTCCACGTCCATGTCGAGGGCGACGAAGGGCACGAAGAACACGGCCTGGAAATCTGCTCGCGCTATGCCAGCACGCGTGCGCTGCAGGATCGTGCCATTGCCACGGTCGGCAATTCGGCCCGCATGCGTTATCGCATGCTCGACGGCATCTGGGATGCCGTGCAGACGATGAGCAA
>CANFDA010000120.1 GCA_947445215.1 Alphaproteobacteria bacterium
AAGGCGCGCTCCGGTTACGGAGCACGCCTTTTCGGCCTTCCCTTGCGGGACGACTACTTCTTTTTACTCTTCTTCTTGGCCTTCTTCTTGGCCTTCTTCTTGGCGACCTTCTTGGCAGCCTTCTTCACGGCCTTCTTGACGCCCTTGACGGCCTTGACGGCCTTCTTAGCGGCCTTCACGACCTTGGCCTTCTTGGATTTCTTCTTCTTGGCCTTCTTCTTCGGGGCCGCGCCGGGAACAATGGCGGCATACAGATCGGCAACCGCGGACTTCAGTTCACTGGCGCGCTTGGACTGCGCACCCGCCTTCTTCTTAGCCATGACAACAATACCTCTAGGTTTTTGATGGGCGAACCTAGAGCGATTCTATTGAAAAAAGAAAACGGGCGCCCCGAACGGGACGCCCTCTTCCGTATTCAAAACGAGGTGAGACCTATTCCGGGTCGCCCTTCTTGGTCTTCTTCTTCAGCGCGGCGCCCAGGATGTCGCCCAGCGAAGCGCCGGAGTCGGAGGAACCGAACTGTTCCACCGCTTCGCGCTCTTCCGAGATTTCCTTGGCCTTGATCGACAGGCTGACCTTGCGGCTGGCCTTGTCAACCGAGGTGACCAGGGCATCGACCTTGTCGCCCTTGCCGAAACGCTCGGGACGCTGGTCGTTGCGGTCGCGGGCCAGATCAGCGCGGCGGATGAAGGCGCGAACACCGCCTTCGAGTTCCACTTCGATGCCGCCGTCATTAACCTCGGTAACCGTGCCGGTGACGACCTGGTTCTTGCGCAGGCCACCGCCGGTGGAACCGGCCGGGGCAGCAGCGCCGCCCGAAGAACGGGACGGGCCTTCTTCCAGCTGCTTGATGCCGAGGGAGACGCGCTCCTTCTCGATATCGATGTCGAGGATCTTGGCCTTGACCATCTGGCCCTTCTCGTAAGCCTTGATCGCGTCCTCGCCGGCTTCGGTCCAGCTCAGGTCGGAGAGGTGCACCATGCCGTCGATCTCGCTGTCGATACCGACAAACAGGCCGAACTCTGTGATGGACTTGATCTCGCCCTCGATGAGGCTGCCCACCGGATGTTCGGCGGCCACGGCGTTCCAGGGATTTTCCTGGGTCTGCTTCAGGCCGAGGCTGATGCGGCGCTTATTGGAATCGACTTCCAGCACCTGCACATCGACATCGGTGCCCGGCGCGACCAGCTTGGACGGGGCCAGGTTCTTCTTCACCCAGCTCATCTCGCTGACATGGACCAGGCCTTCGACGCCCGGCTCCAGCTCCACAAAGGCGCCGTAGTCGGTGACGTTGGTGACCTTGCCGGTGAACTTGGCGCCGATCGGGTACTTGGCCGAAACGCCTTCCCAGGGATCGGTCTGGAGCTGCTTCATGCCCAGGCTGATGCGCTGGGTCTCATGGTTGATCTTGATGATCTGCACGGTGACGGTCTGGCCCACCGAGAGAACTTCTGTCGGGTGCGAGACGCGGCGCCAGGCGATGTCGGTGACATGCAGCAGGCCGTCCACGCCGCCCAGATCCACGAAGGCGCCATAGTCGGTGATGTTCTTGACCACGCCTTCGACAACCTGCTTTTCGAGCAGGCTGGCGACCAACGAGGTACGCTCCTCGGCGCGGCGCTCTTCGAGCACGGCGCGGCGGGAAACCACGATGTTGCCGCGGCGGCGGTCCATCTTGAGGATCTGGAACACCTGCGGCTGGTTCATCAGCGGGCCGACATCGCGCATCGGGCGGACGTCAACCTGCGAACCGGGCAGGAAGGCCACGGCACCATCAAGGTCGACGGTGAAGCCGCCCTTGACGCGGCCGAAGATCACGCCGGTGACGCGGGTCTGGTCGTTGAAGGCGCGTTCCAGCTTGATCCAGCTTTCCTCGCGGCGGGCCTTGTCACGCGACAGGATGGCTTCACCCAGCGCATTCTCGACGCGCTCCAGGTAAACCTCGACCGTGTCGCCAACCTTGATGTCGGCGGGCACGCCCGGCATGGCGAATTCCTTGAGGGCGATGCGGCCCTCGGTCTTCAGACCGACATCGACCATGGCGAAGTCGTTTTCGATGGCAACGATGGTGCCCTTGATGACCTGGCCTTCCTGGGGCGACTGGGTCTCGAAGCTCTGCTCCAGCATCGCGGCGAATTCGTCGCGCGACGGCGTGGAAATGGACGGTGCGTTCTTGAGGACGGTAGCGGCGCGAGCCATGCGGGTATGTTCCTATACGTGCGTCATGCCGAAGGGGCCTCTTCCCAATGAAGATGCCGCTGGACTTCCCCGATAGGGGCGATGGGTTTGCAAAGAGGTAAGCGGGTTGCCCGAAAGGACGCCGGGCCTCCTTAGCCCCTGTGGCGTTCCTTGAGCGCGCCCTCAACCCTTGGAGAAACCAAGGCCAGAGCGGCCGCGAACGCCGCATTTATATCCAAATTGGTGGTGTCGAGCAAGGCGGCGTCCCCGGCCGGGCGCAAGGGGGAGATCGGACGGGTCCGGTCGGCCTCGTCCCGCGCCAGGATTTCGGCCAGCAGCATGGTCTTATCCTTTTCGATGCCCATCCCCGAAAGTTCCAGCCAGCGGCGATGGGCCCGGACTTCCGGGCTGGCCTCGATGAACAGCTTGGCCTGGGCATGAGGGGCGATGACGGTGCCGATGTCCCGCCCATCCATCACCGCGCCCTTGGAGTCGCCCGGCGGGTTGGTGATGAAGGCGAGCTGGTAGTCGTGGAGCGCCGCCCGTACTGCCGGGATGGCCGACACTTTGGATGCGGCGACGCCGATCTCGCCGGTGCGGATGGCGGGATCGCCCGTACGGGAGAGATCGATGGTGGCCGCGCCGGACAGCGCATCGGCCTCCAACGTGGGATCGCCGCTGGCTTCCAGCACCGCCAGCGCCGTCAGGCGATAGAGCGCGCCGGAATCCATATGGGCGAAATGGAAATGCTTCGCCAGCCGCCGCGAGATGGTGCCCTTGCCGGAGGCGGCGGGGCCATCGACGGCGATAATGACACTCATGCGAGATCCGCGCCCAGGTTCAGCATCAGGCCCTCATATTCGGGGAAGCTGGTGGCGATCATGGTGACGTCGTCCACCGTGACAGGATTTTGCGAGGCCATGCCCATGGTGAGAAATGCCATGGCGATGCGGTGATCCATGTGGGTCGGCACGGTGCCGCCGCCGGAGACATGATCCTGCCCCATGCCTTCAACGATAAGGTTGTCGCCTTCAATCCAGTTTTTAATACCGTTCAGTTTGAGCCCATGCGCTATGGCAGCAAGGCGATCACTTTCCTTGACCCGCAACTCTTCTAGCCCCAACATTTTCGTCTCACCAGTAGCAAAGGACGCCGCCACCGCAAGGATGGGATATTCGTCAATCATCGATGCCGCGCGTATCGCAGGCACTTGAACACCCTGCAATTGGGAATGGCGCACGTTGAGGTCGCCAATCTCCTCGCCGCCACTGGTGCGGCGGTTGCTGATGGTGATGTCCGCGCCCATCTCGATCAGGGTTTCGATCAGACCAGCACGGCGGGGATTGAGCATGATGTTGGGCAGCGAAATCTCCGAGCCCGGCACGATCAGCGCCGCTACCAGCGGGAACGCCGCGCTGGACGGATCGCGCGGCACTTCCACGGCGCAGGCCTTGAGTTGCACTGGGCCTTCGATGGCAATGACTTCGCCGCCATTGATCTGCGGCTGCACCCATATCTTCGCGCCGAACCCGGCCAGCATCTTCTCGCTGTGATCACGGGTCAGCGTGGCTTGCGCAATGCGGCTGACACCGTGCGCGCCCAATGCCGCCAGTAGCAGGGCCGACTTCACCTGCGCCGAGGCGGTGGCCACCATGACATCGACGGCCTTGATGGTTTTCGCGCCATGCACCGTTACGGGCATCAGCGCCTTGGGCCCTTGGCCCTCATAGGTGACGCCAAAAGCCTTGAGCGGGTCCACCACCCGGGCCATCGGGCGGGACATCAGCGAGGCATCGCCAACAAAAATGGCCGAGACGCCCTGCCCGGCCACCGCGCCCATCACCAGGCGCGAGCCGGTGCCGGAATTGCCGAAATCCAGCGGTTCCTTCGGATTGGCCCATTTGGCCCCTGTCACCCGCCAAGCCCCCGGCCCATCACGGGTCAAGGTGGCGCCTAGGGCCCGGACCGCCCCGGCGGTGGACTGGACGTCGCCGGATTCCAGCAGGCCAGAAATGCGGGTTTCCCCTGCCGCCAGTCCGCCCAGGATAATGGCCCGCTGGGAAATGGACTTGTCGCCGGGGATCTGGGCGAGGCCCTTCAAAGGCCCTTTGCGGCGGGCACTGCGGGGGGTGGGATCGAGGTTTTGCATGGCGGGGAGATGGAGCTTTACAGCGGAGACAAGCCGTGGCAAACGCGCCCCTCGGAATAACCCCTTCTTTATGGGAACATCACTCTTGGTCAAGGCAGATCTTGGAACCAAACGGGCTTGCCCTTCGTGCAACGCCCACTTTTACGATCTGGAGAAGCGCCCGATCGTGTGCCCGAAGTGCGACTTCTCGTATGAGCCCGAAGCGCTGTTCAAGCAACGTCGCCGCCAGCCCGAGCCCGCTAGCGTAGTCCGCGCTGTCGAGACTGAAGACGAGGATGAAGAAGACGAGGATGAAGACGGCGAAGCCGAGTCCGAAGAGGACGAGGAAGCCGAAGCCGTCGTCGAAGCGCCCCTGAACGTTGCCGCCACCGGCGAGGACGAAGACGAGGACGAAGCCGCCGAGGAACCCGAGACTGCCGAGGGCATGTCGGTGGTCGAAGCGGATGAAGACGGCGCCCTGATCGAGGATATCGAAGTCGGGGACGACGAGGACGAGGAAGGCAACGACCTGCTCGGCGAAGTCGAAGACGAAGAAGACGATGTCTCCGGCATCATCGACGCCGGCATCACCAAGGACGAAGGCTAAGTCTTTACTTTCAGATATGGGATCGGCTACCAGACCGATCCCAATTGGTACGGGGCCATAGCTCAGCTGGGAGAGCGCCTGCATGGCATGCAGGAGGTCAGCGGTTCGATCCCGCTTGGCTCCACCATATCTTAATCAAGCAAAATCAGGACTGTCCGCCGTCAGCGCCTGTGGCCAAATGATCTGACGACGGACAGTAAACCTGTTTAGCTCTTGGTATGCCGCTTTAGGGTTTGATGGCTTCTCGTCCCATAACGGTAGGCGTACCTTCATCACCCAAGCCGCCAGGAAAATCGGACGCTTCGGTGGGTCGCTTCGGGATGTTCAAATGCTCGCTAGGCACTCTTCGCTAGCGATGACACAGCGATACATAGAGGTGGTCACTGAGGCTATGAGG
>CANFDA010000121.1 GCA_947445215.1 Alphaproteobacteria bacterium
AACGGTGCTACCCCTTGTCAAATGCCGGTTTTTTCACACTATCCGGGCTCAATCGGTGGAACACATGGCCCAAAGCACGAAAAAGACCAAGAAGGCCGCTCCCGAGCCCAAAGCGGCGCATCCGGTGTCGCCCTTGGCGCCCAAAACCCACCCCCAATTGCCCCCCCTGGCGGGGGTACGCCTAGCCACGGTGGCTGCCGGAATCCGCTACCAGCAGCGCACCGACGTCCTGCTGGCCCTGCTGGCGCCCGGCACCCAGGTGGCGGGGGTGTTCACCACCTCCAAGACCTCCAGCGCCCCGGTGCTGTGGTGCCAGAAGCATCTGAAGCCAGGTGCGGCACGCTGCCTGGTGGTAAACAGCGGCAACGCCAATGCCTTTACCGGCAAGGCCGGGTTCGACGGCGTCAACGAAATCGCCGAGAGCGCCAGCGCCATCGTGGGTTGCAGACCGTCGGAGGTCTTCATGGCTTCCACCGGCGTGATCGGCGAGCCGCTGCCCACAGCCAAGATCACCGCCGTGCTGCAAGGCCTGGTGGAGCAGGGCGCGGCCGGCAACTGGAAGGCCGCCGCCGACGCCGTCATGACGACCGACACGTACCCGAAGGCCGCCACTGCCACCGCACTGATCGACGGTGTGAAGGTGACGATCAACGGCATAGCCAAGGGTTCCGGCATGATCGCGCCCGACATGGCCACGATGCTTTCCTTTGTCTTCACCGATGCAAACCTGCCGGCCAGCGTGCTGCAGGAATGCCTCAGCGCCGGCGTCGGCCCCAGTTTCAACGCCATCACGGTGGATTCCGACACCTCGACCAGCGACACGCTGCTGCTGTTCGCTACCGGCAAGGGCGCCAAGCACGCAGCCATCGCCAAGGCCAGCGACAAGAAGCTCACCGATTTCCGCCGCAAGCTGGACGCGCTGCTGCTCGACCTGGCGCTGCAGGTCGTCAAGGACGGCGAAGGCGCGCAGAAGCTGATCCGCATCGATGTCACCGGGGCGGAAGACGACAGGGCCGCCAAGCGCATTGCGCTGTCCATCGCCAATTCGCCGCTGGTGAAGACGGCGGTGGCGGGCAACGACGCCAATTGGGGTCGTATCGTCATGGCGGTGGGCAAGGCGGGTGAGAAGGCCGACCGCGACAAGCTCAAGATCAGCATCGGCGGCCATGCGCTGGCCGAGAAGGGCATGCGCGCCGCCAAGTACAACGAAGCGGCGGCAACCAAGGCTGTTAGCGGCCGCGATGTTGAGATCGTCGTCGATCTTGGCATCGGCAAGGGCGTGTCGCGCGTTTGGACCTGCGACCTGACTCACGGCTACATCGACATCAATGGTTCTTATAGAAGCTAAACGCGAGGCCCTTTTGCGCCCTGGCGTTGTCGCGCGGAGCGTGCTCACGTCACGCTCCGCGCGACGCTCCTAGCCAGTCCGCAAAATTCCACGCGCTCTTTTTTTGTGGGTCAGTCGTTCACGAATGCCAGCGAGACCGGCGTCGGTGCGGCGGCGGTTCTGACTGGCTGCGGCGTGCCGTCCGTGGCGATGCGATAGCTCACGATGGTGTCGTTGTTCTGCACGCCCGCCAGCAGCCAGCGTCTGCTGGGATCGGTGACCAGCATGCGCTGCATGTTGGGGGGCGGTGATGGTGTCGCTACCGTATGTCAGCAATCCGTCCGCGCCGACGTGGAAATGGGCGATGGAATTGTAGAAGCGGTTGCTGGCATAGAGATTGCGTCCGTCTTTCGACAGCACGATTTCGCCCGCCGCGGCGCTGCCCTGATAGCCGGTCGGCAACGCCGAGAGGCGCTGACGTTCAGTCAATCGTCCCGTGGCAGGATCGAAGGCGCTCACCGTCACCATCGAATCCAGTTCCGACACGCTGTAGAGAAGATTGCCTGATCCGTTCCACGCCGCATGGCGTGTTGCTGAGCCGGAAAATTACGGATTGCGCGATACCAACCGCAGCTGGCCATCTTCCAGCGCGAAGATCACCAATTCGTCCACCCCGAAATCATTCATCACCAGATGGCGGCCATCGGGATGAAAAGCTACGCCATGCGCCCGCGTCTGGTCGCGATAGCCGGTCCACTGGTTGCCAACGGACTGCGTCACCTGGCTAGGTTTGGGCGAGCCATCCATGCGGATACTCTGCGCCACCGCGCCGGGCGAACCATCCGCTCCCAAGGGCACCAGGTTCAGGGTGCCGCCAAAGCTGGCCGCCACCAACCAGCCGCCCCCGGGCACCAGCGCCAGTTGCACGGGCCCGGGCATGGCGGTCTTGCCGATCGACGTGAGAGCGCCGGTGGCGCGGTCGATGCGGAAAGCGGAGACGCCGCACTCCGAGCCCGCCTCATTGGCGGCATAGAGCACACCCAGCTGGCGATCCACCGTGACCCAGGCCGGCGAGGGATTGCGCGTCACTAGCCTGGGTGCGCTCAAGCGTCCCGTCGCGGTATCGAGTTCGGTGAGATAGAGGCCTTCGCCGCGCGAACCGGGCGAGGAGGGTTTTCCCGGCTTAAACGTATAGGCGCCGAGATAGGCACGTTCTATCTGCGCCTGCGCCGGGATCGCCGCAAGCAGGAGGGCGGCGAGCGTCAGGCCAGCTTTCTTCATCAGACGAGCGAAGTGTCCAGCGTGATTTCCGCGCCCTTGAAGAGCTTGGAGACGGATCGCCTGCCTTGGCCTTCTGCGCGCATTCGTCGAACGCGGCCTTGTCGGCGCCCGGAATTTTCGCCTTCAGCGTCAGGTGAATCTTGGTGATGGCGAAGCCGTCGCCGCCCTTCACCAGATTGACGTCGGGCTTGGTATCCATCTGCTCGGCGGTCATGCCGGCTTCGCCGAGAATGGCCGACAGCGCCATGGTAAAGCAGCCTGCATGGGCCGCGCCCAGCAATTCTTCCGGATTGGTGCCGGGTCCGCCTTCGAAGCGGGCGACGAAGCCATAAGGGTGGCTCTTCAGCGCGCCGCTCTTTGTCGAAACCGCGCCGATGCCGTCCTTAAGGCCGCTCTTCCAGGTGGCGGTACCATAAGTGCTCATTCTAAAATCTCCCTGATGAAAAGCCGCTTCGACAGTATCTTGCGTTGATGACAGGATCGCCGCAAATTCAGTTTATGGCTCGCATCTGTTAACCATGCCGCTTAACCCCGTCTGAACCGAAAAGACCCAATATGGCTGAAACGCGTTCTCTCGTCCTGGTGGCGGCGGTTGCGTTGCTAGATCCTGACGGCCGCGTGCTGATCGCACAACGGCCCGAGGGCAAGGCGATGGCGGGGCTATGGGAATTTCCGGGCGGCAAGATCGAGACGGGGGAATCGCCGGAATGCGCGCTGGTGCGCGAACTGGCTGAGGAGCTTGGCATAACGGTGAAGCCGCCCTGTCTCGCGCCGTTCACCTTTGCCTCGCATACATACGAAAACTTTCACCTTTTGATGCCGCTCTATGTCTGCCGCCGGTGGGATGGAAGTCCGGCGCCGCTGCACCACGCTGCGCTCAAATGGGTGCGGCTCCGGGACCTGATCGCGCGCAGGGCCGAGTTTCCCATGCCCGAAGCCGATTTGCCGCTTCTGCCTATGCTGCGCGATCTTTTGTAGGCGACACGTCCAGCGACACCGCCATCGAATATGCCCTGATCGCCACCATCATCTCCATCGTGGTCGTGGGATCGCTAACCACCATGGGACAACCCTGCAGACCTTCTTCAATTCGGTCTTTGCCGCCCTTTAGGGCTTATTTAGTGGTCGCGCGGCCGGACGGAGTTGCTTAGCGGCAGCGTAGTGGCAACCGTTCGGTCATTGTGTTGAACGCGCCGCCTCACAATTTTCCTGGCCGACGCTCCAATAGGTGTTCCGTGGTGCCCAAAGCCTCGGCAAGCCGCGCCTTGGCGCTGCCGGGCCGCAATGGCTGCTGCTGGCTTTCATGCGGCGACCATCCGGTGAGGAAGACAGTCTCGAACGTCGCTAGCAATTTTCCGTCTGTGGCATGGCCTTTCGCATAATGCGCCAGCATCGCCGCCAGCGTGTCGCGGCGCAGGGGAGCCCGCGAGCGCTCCGCCAGCACATTGGTGAAACCATGGGCGCGCAGGTCGCGGGCCAAGGAGAAGAAATCGCCATAGCGCACGGTGAGGCGTTCGACATCGGCGACGGGCAGGGCGAATCCGGCGCGCGACAGCAGCGCACCCAGGTCGCGCACATCGGCAAAAGGGGAAACACGCGGGCTGATGCCGCCGCGCGTCAGACTTTCACCTTGCACAAAGGCGTCGCGCAATTCCTTGAGCGTGCCGCCGCCCAGCAGCGCCGCCAGCAAAAGGCCATCGGGCTTCAACACGCGCCGGATTTGCGCCAGCGCACCGGGCAGGTCGTTGATCGTCTGCAGCGAATAGAGGCTGACGGCGAGATCACAGGCGCGGGGCGCGGCTTCCAGCCGATCCAGCGCATCAAAGCGGGCCAGGGTCCACTGCGCCGCGAAGGCGCGCAGCGTGTTGGGGACCTGCTCTCCGATCCAGAGTCCATGCTCGAAACGCCGCTTCACCACTGAAAGCCTGTCGGCCATGCCTTCCGCCGCCGCCGCAAACAGGAAAGTGTCCCCACTGATCAGGTGGGACCGTTCCTGTGCGCGAAGGGCGGCGGCATGGTCGAACAGCGGAGTCATTCCGGCTAAACTAGCCCACATGGCGTCGGCTTGGAAAAGCATAGGCGTTGGCATGCTGGAGCTGGTGCTGCCGCCGCTTAGCGCTGCCTGCCGCGAGCCGGTGGGCGGCGAGGTCGGCTTCTGCGCCGCCTGCCTGGCCCGCCCGCCCGCCTTCGCCACGGCTCGCGCATTGCTGGCCTATGACGAAGACAGCCGCGCCGCCATCCTGGCGCTGAAGCATGCCGACCGGCTGGAACTGGTGCCGGTTTCGCGCGCTGGTTGGTGCGGGTGGGGCGGCCATTGCTGGAGGATTGCGACCTGATCGTGCCGGTGCTGCTGCATCGCGGCCGCTTATGGCTGCGGCGTTACAATCAGTTGGCCGAGCTGGCGCGCCGCCTGGCCAGTGACTGGAGCCGGGTCTACGACCCGCTGGCGCTGGTCCGCAGCCGTCGCACCGCCAGCCAGGGCGAAATGCCATCGGCGCGGGCGCGGCGTCGCAATGTGCTCTCGGCCTTCAAGGTTACCGATCCGGCGCGGTTGCGGGGCCGCAAGGTGCTTTTGGTTGACGATGTGCTGAC
>CANFDA010000122.1 GCA_947445215.1 Alphaproteobacteria bacterium
CAACAATTAACCCTTGACTACCGAAGGGCCATGCAGAATATATCTGCATGCTGCACTGCAGTATTAAGCTAGGACATCCTTGCTGTCACGGAAGTTTAAACAGGGAAAGGGTATAGCGTCATGACCAAAGCCAAGACCGCCGCCGACAAAGCAGCCGCAAACGCTGAATTCGCCATGGCCAATGGCACCGAAGCCTTCAAGGCCGTCTTTGACAAGGCGATCAAGAATTACGATGCCGTCCTCGGCTATGGCAAGGAAACTGCCGAAGCCGTGATGAAGTCCGCCACCGTCGCGGGCAAGGGCGTCGAGTCCATCAACAGCGAAATCTACGCCTATTCGAAGTCGTCGCTCGAAGAATCCATCACCGTCACCAAGGCGATCATGGGCTCCAAGTCGCTGCACGAAGCCTTCGAATACCAGAGCGATTTCGCCAAGTCGGCCTTCGAATCGTACATCGCCGAGATGACCAAGTTCGGCGAACTCTTCACCGCGACGACCAAGAGCAGCTTCGCGCGGCTCCAGGGCCGCGCCGAATCTTGGCTGGACGTCGTCCAGTCCTCCAAGGCCTAATTTGCCTACCCAAGATTGCGGAAGGCCCCAGGTTCCGAAAGGAATGCCGGGGCCTTTTTGCTTCTAACCGCTTTTAACCGTTCACATTTGCGACCAATATATGCCTCTAGGCAGTTCCTTAAACTGCGCTAGGATATACAGGCATGCGCGACGGCAACAGCGATCCAGGCGACGACGGCAACAACGGTGACGGTACAGGTACCGGCATCGTCGCCAAGACGCGCCCTAAGACTAAGAAGCCGTCTCTCTACAAGGTACTGCTTCTCAACGACGACTACACGCCGATGGAGTTCGTCATCCACATCCTGGAGAAGATTTTCGGCAAAAGCCGGGAGGATGCGGTCGAGGTGATGCTGCATGTCCACCACCAAGGTCTGGGCATTTGTGGGCTGTTCACCTTCGAGGTGGCGGAGACCAAAGTGACCCAGGTCATTGAATTCGCCCACCGCCATCAACATCCTCTACAATGTACCATGGAAAAGGAGTGACGTTCTGATGCCATCCTTATCCCGGGGTCTTGAGCAGGCCCTGCATCATGCCATCAAGCTCGCCTCCGAACGGCATCACGAATACGCTACGCTCGAACATCTCCTGCTGGCCCTGATCGACGATGCCGATGCCGGGCAGGTGATGAAGGCCTGCAATGTCGGTATCGACTCCTTACGCAAATCCGTCACCTGTTTCGTCGATTCCGACCTTGCCACCCTGGTGATCGAGGATGGCGAGGACGCCAAGCCCACCACCGGCTTCCAGCGGGTGGTGCAGCGCGCCGTGCTGCATGTGCAGAATTCCGGCCGCGATGAAGTCACCGGCGCCAATGTGCTGGTGGCGCTGTTCACCGAGCGCGAAAGCAACGCCGTCTATTTCCTGCAGCAGCAGAACATGACCCGCCTCGATGCGGTCAGCTACATCTCCCACGGTATCGCCAAGCGCCCGGGCATGAGCCAGCCCAAGCCGCCACGCGGCGCCGACGAGGAAGAGCATGAGGAAAAGCCCGCCAAGCAGGGCTCCGAGGCGCTGGAAGCCTATTGCGTCAACCTCAACGACAAGGCCCGCACCGGAAAAGTCGATCCCCTGATCGGCCGTGGGCCCGAGGTCGAACGCACCATCCAGATTCTCTGCCGCCGCCAGAAAAACAATCCACTGTTCGTCGGCGATCCCGGCGTGGGCAAGACCGCCATCGCCGAAGGCCTGGCGCGCAAGATCGTCAATGGCGAAGTGCCTGAAGTGCTGATCGGCTGCACCATCTATTCGCTCGACATGGGTTCGCTGATCGCGGGCACCCGCTATCGCGGTGATTTCGAGGAACGCCTCAAGACGGTGGTGAAGGAGCTAGAGAACCAGAAGGGCGCCATCCTCTTCATCGACGAGATTCACACCGTGATCGGCGCCGGCGCCACCAGCGGCGGCGCGATGGATGCGTCCAACCTGCTCAAACCCGCTTTGGCGCAAGGCGTGCTGCGTTGCATCGGCTCGACCACATACAAGGAATACCGCCAGTATTTGGAAAAGGACCGCGCCCTGGTGCGCCGCTTCCAGAAAATCGACGTCGCCGAGCCGACGCCGGAGGATGCGTTCAAGATCCTGATGGGGATCAAGGGCTATTACGAGAGCTATCACAAGCTGCGCTACACGGCCGATGCGATCCGCGCCGCCGTCGATCTCTCGGCCAAGTACATCAATGACCGCAAGCTGCCCGACAAGGCGATCGATGTGATCGACGAGGCGGGCGCTTCCCAGATGCTGATCGCGGAAAGCCGCCGCAAGAAGGTGATCCATGTGAAGGACATCGAGGAAGTGGTGGCCAAGATCGCCCGCATTCCCTCTAAGTCCGTCTCCAAGGACGACGCTACGGCGCTCAAGACGCTGGAAGCCGATCTGGGCCGGGTGGTGTTCGGCCAAAATGCGGCGATTCATTCGCTCTCCACCGCCATCAAGCTGGCGCGCGCGGGCCTGCGCCAGCCGGAAAAGCCCATCGGCTCCTACCTGTTCAGCGGGCCCACTGGCGTCGGCAAGACCGAAGTCGCCAAGCAGCTCGCCGCCGTGCTGGGCGTCGAATTCCTGCGCTTCGACATGAGCGAATATATGGAGCGCCACACGGTCAGCCGCCTGATCGGCGCGCCGCCGGGTTATGTTGGATTCGACCAGGGTGGCCTGCTGACCGATGGCATCGATCAGCATCCCCATTGCGTGCTGCTGCTCGACGAGATCGAGAAGGCGCATCAGGACATGTACAACATATTGTTGCAGGTGATGGATCACGGCAAGCTCACCGACCACAACGGCAAGAAGATCGATTTCCGCAACGTGGTCCTGATCATGACCACCAATGCGGGCGCTTCCGACGCCGCCAAGGATGCGATTGGCTTCGGCCGCGGCAAGCGCGACGGCGAGGACGACGAAGCGATCAAGAAGCTGTTCACGCCGGAATTCCGCAACCGCCTGGATGCGATCATTCCCTTCGCGTCGCTGTCGCGCGACAACATCAACAAGGTGGTGGAGAAGTTCGTGCTGGAACTGGAAGGCCAGCTGACCGACCGCGACGTCACCTTCGAACTCACGCCCGAAGCGACGTGCTGGCTAGGCCAGAAGGGCTATGATGACGCCTTTGGCGCCCGCCCGCTGGCACGCGTCATCCAGGATAGCATCAAGAAGCCGTTGGCCGATGAGATTTTGTTCGGCGCGCTCAAGGGTGGCGGCACCGTGCGTGTGCTGCTCGACCGCGAGACCGACAAGCTGGTATTCGAGTTCGTCCCGGCCGACACCAAGGCCCCCGGTCCCCGGGGACGGAAACCCACGCCGAAAGAAGAAAACATCGACAAATAGTGAGTCGTATCATGTCCAGGAATATTCTTGCCGCCGTCGCACTGGCGGTGTCGTTCGCCGCGCCCGTCATCACACCTGCTTGGGCCCATCATGGCTGGACCGAGCAGGAAACTCAGGTCACTGAACTGACAGTCACCGCGCACGAGACCATCAACAATCTGTTCCAGATTGCCAGCATCGCGATGGTCGGCCTGTTCTAGCTGGCCGAAACGGTCAAGTGCATCGCCACCAACATGATCTGAGCCGCACCACGAGGCACGCCAAAGGATCACATGGAGCCCCTGATCCGGACAGCAACGGTTTCGAGAACTTTTGCATCCACCACGCCCCCGCCATGCGGCTTCAGCGGAACGCTGACATCGCGCGGGATGACATGGAAATGAACATGGAAGACGGTCTGCCCCGCGGGCGTGCCGTTCAGCTGCATCACATAGATGCCCGGCGCATCCAGTGCCTTTTTCACCGCCCTGGCGACGCGCTGCGTCGTGGCGATCACGGCCGCCGCGCCTTCCGCTGAGAGGTCGAGCAGGCTTTCCGCTGGCTCCTTCGGAATGATCAGCACATGGCCTTGCGCCTGCGGCATCACATCCATGAAGGCCAGGGTATTGTCGTCTTCGAACACTTTCACGCATGGAATCTCGCCGCGAAGGATTTTCGCGAAGATGTTGTTCTGGTCGTAAGCCATCTCAGTTCTCCTTTCGGAACGGCGACGCCTTCGTCAGTTCCGCCATGAGTTCCTTCATCGCCGCGCGTTCCTGATCGAGAAAATTGTCCACCGCCCGCGACAGACCCGGATGCGTTATGAGGTGGGCGCTATACGTCTCCACCGGCATGTACCCCCGCAGCAGCTTGTGCTCACCCTGGGCACCCGCTTCGACGCGGCGAAAGCCCAGCTGAATCGCAAAGTCGATCGCTTGATAATAGCAGGTCTCAAAATGCAGGAACGGGATGTATGCGCTGCAGCCCCAGTTGCGTCCGAACAGCACGCCGTCACCAAACAGGTTCAAGGCGCCTGCGATGGCGCGGCCATCCTTGATCGCCAGGATCAGTAGGGTCTGCTGCTTCAGGCCCTGGCCCAGTAGGCTGAAGAAGTCGCGCGTCAGATACGGCGTGCCCCATTTGCGCCCACCCGTGTCCATGTAGAAATCGAAGAAAGTGTCCCAATGCGCCTCGGTGATGTCGTCACCGGTCAGCCACTGGAAGCTGACACCCGCCTTGGCGACGCCTTCGCGTTCCTTGCGCAAATTCTTCCGCTTGGCCGATGACAGGCGCGCGATAAAATCGTCGAAATCGCGATAGCCGTCATTCTGCCAGTGAAACTGCTGGCCGGTACGCTGCAGAAAACCAAGCCCGCCCGCCAGCGCCCATTCTTCCTGCGTGGCAAAAGTGATGTGCAGCGACGACGCTCCGACCTGCTTCACCGCGCCTGCCGCCAGTTGCAGCAATTCGCGTTTCGCATCGGCGTCCTTCGCCAGCAGGCGCGGCCCTGTAACCGGCGTGAACGGCACGGCGCATTGCAGCTTTGGATAATATTCGACGCCTGCGCGCTCCAGCGCTTCGGCCCAGCCATGGTCGAAGACATATTCACCCTGGCTATGGCCCTTGAGATAGAGCGGCATGACGCCGTCATCGGTCGTCAAATGACAAGGCTGCCAGCCTGCTTCCGCCGAAGCGGAACCGGATTCCTCCAGCGCCGCGAAGAATTCGTAAGATGTGAACGGATTCGGCTGGCTCAGGCCATCCGGATTGGCCACCGC
>CANFDA010000123.1 GCA_947445215.1 Alphaproteobacteria bacterium
GACCACCGGGGCGACCGCCGAGGCCTGTGCCCGGCCCCTGCGGCGTGCGGGCGCGGTGGACATAGCCGTTTTGACCCTGGCGGGCGTTGTGAAGGCATCGGAAGCCTTTATTATGATTCAGCCATGAAATCCGTGACCGTCTACACCAGCCAGATCTGCCCCTACTGCGTCCGCGCCAAGTCGCTCCTGAAGAAGAAGGGCGCGGACTTTGAGGAGATCGACGTCAGCATGGACCCTCAGGCGCGGCAGGAGATGCTGACCAAGTCGGGCGGCGCCCACACCGTGCCGCAGATATTCATTGGCGAGACACATGTCGGTGGTTGCGACGAGCTTTACGCGCTCGATCGCGCGGGTATGCTCGACAGCCTTCTCGTCGGATAACGATTTCTTGGCGGAATCTCGGGGTTTTTCGACTGTGAAGCTCTGTTAGGCGACTGGACAAAGACCCGCCGCCCGCTGAAACTCCGGCAAAACAAACCGGAGGACTGCCCCATGAAGAAAATCCTGATTGCCGCTGCCTTGCTGGCCACCACTCCCGTGCTGGCGCAGCCCATTCCGACCATCCTGCCCAATCCCACCCAGGCCGAAGGCACCGCGCCGCGTCCGGAACGCGGCCGTGGCATTCCCGTCGCCCTTGCGATCGAAGCCGCCACTACGTCCAACGCCACCTGCAAGACCAATGGCACCATCGTGACCACGGTCGTCACCGACAGCGAAGGCACCCCGATCGTGGTGATCTCCGATGACGGCGCCCGCGCCATCACCCAGCGCATCGCGCAGGGCAAGGCGATGATCGCGCTGAAGACCAAGGGAGCGTCCGATCCCGCCGCCAGCAGCAAGGCCGATCCCGCCATCCTGGCGCCGCTGGGCGTTGCCCGTCCGGGCGGCCTGCCGCTGATGGCCGGCGCCGACGTGGTTGGCGCCATCGCCGCGTCCGGTTCGCCGTCCGGCCAGGCCGACGAAGTCTGCATCCGCGCCGGCATCGCCAAGATCGCCGATCGCATCAAGTAAGACTCATTTGTCTGCATCAGGCCGTCCGGCGGAAACGCCAGACGGCCTTTTTGTTGCCGGCACAGGCCTTGAAATAGCCCTGCGGTCCGCGCCATCTAAGCGTGATGATCGTATATAAACTTCAGTGCGGGAACGGCCACAGCTTCGAAGGCTGGTTCAAGGACAGCGCCGCCTTTGACGCCCAGGCGGCGGACGGCAAGCTAACTTGCCCGAGTTGCAGCAGCAAGAAGGTCGAGAAGGCGATGATGGCCCCCGCCATCGCCGGCAAGGCGCGCGAGCAGGCTGAAGCGCGGGCGGCGCTGCGCGAGATGCGCACCAAGCTGGTGGCCGAGGCTGAGCATGTTGGGCCTGCGTTTCCGGAAGAGGCCCGCAAGATTCATTATGGAGAAATCGACGAGCGGGCGATCTATGGCGAGGCCTCGGTGGACGAAGTGAAGTCGCTTCTGGAGGAGGGCGTGCCGGTCGCGCCGTTGCCGCCCGATCTGGATCAGGCGAATTAGCGTCTCGCCGTGATCATGTAGTTTACGTTCACATCGGACGACAGCACCCAGTCCCAGGTCAGTAGATTGAAGGTAACTCCCTGGGTTTTGCAGATGGTTAGCTCGGCTTCTTCCAGCATCGCACGAAGCTCCACAGGCGGAATAAATCGGTTCCAGTCATGGGTGCCGCGCGGCAGCCAGCCCAGCACATATTCGGCCCCGATCTTGGCCAGGGCGAAGCTCTTGAGAGTCTTGTTCATGGTGGCGACAGCGGTGAGACCGCATGGGCGGAGCAGCGCGGCGCAAGCCTTCATGTACCCGCCAACATCGGCGACATGCTCCACCACTTCCATGTTGAGGACGACGTCATAGTCGCGGCCTTCGGCGGCCAGTTCCTCGGCGGTGACGGCGCGATAGTCGATGGCCAGACCGGACTGGGCGGCATGGGCCTTGGCCGTGCCGATATTGCGCTCCGAGGCATCTGCCCCTGTGACGGCGAAGCCCAGCCGCGCCATGGGCTCAGACAGCAGGCCTCCGCCGCAGCCGATATCCAGCAACGTCAATCCATCGAAAGGGCGCAGGGAACGCGGGTCGCGGCCGAAATGGGCGGCCATCTCGCCCTTGAGGAAGGACAGCCGCACAGGATTAAATTTGTGCAGCGGGGCAAACTTGCCCGTGGGATCCCACCACTCCGCTGCGATGGCGGAGAACTTGGCGACTTCGGCGGGGTCTATCGAAGGGCTTGGAGAAGCGGGGCTTGTCATGCCTGATCGTACCAGACTTCAAAGGTGATGCGGACGCCGCCGGTCACGGGGTCGGGTGGCGCATGGCGGGTCTTGGTGTTGCGGACCGAGATGCCTCGCTCGCCCGCCAGCCAGTCATTCACCGCCTTGATGATGGCGGCCTCGCCGTCGCCGCTGAAAGTCTTGGATTTCAAGCCGATATTCCGGTTTTCGGCCCCGGATTCTTTCGGGTTGAGCCGGGGTGCAACCCCGTCTATGTAGGCCGCCGCAAAGAACAGGGCAATTCCGCACATATGGCAAAGATCACGATGAAATTCGGCGGCACTTCGGTGGCCGACATCGAGCGCATCCGCCATGTCGCAAGCCTGGTGAAACGCGAGGTCGAACGCGGCAATCAGGTCGCCGTCGTTGTCTCCGCCATGGCGGGCGAAACCAACAAGCTGGTGGCCTGGACCAATGACGCGGCAAAGCCGCCCGTCGAGGGCTTGGAAGGCAAGGTTGTGCAGGCCTTGCCGGACCAGCGCGAATATGACGTCGTGGTGTCGGCCGGTGAGCAGATCACCTCGGGCCTGCTGGCCATCACCCTCAATGCTATGGGCGTGAAGGCGCGTTCATGGCTGGGCTGGCAGGTGCCGATCCAGACCAGCGCCGTCCATGGCTCGGCCCGCATCGAAGCGGTTCCTGCCGGCGAGATGGCCAAGGCGATGGAAGCTGGCGAAGTCGCCGTGGTGGCGGGCTTCCAGGGCGTCGCGCCTGGCACCCGCATCTCCACCCTGGGCCGTGGCGGCTCCGACACCAGCGCCGTCGCCGTGGCGGCGGGCATCAACGCCGAACGCTGCGACATCTACACCGACGTGGATGGCGTCTATACCACCGACCCGCGCATCGTGCCTAATGCGCGCCGCCTGCCCAAGATCGCCTTCGAGGAAATGCTGGAAATGGCCTCGCTGGGCGCCAAGGTGCTGCAGA
The DNA here is from genome assembly GCA_947445215.1 of Alphaproteobacteria bacterium. Classification (GTDB taxonomy): domain Bacteria; phylum Pseudomonadota; class Alphaproteobacteria; order Micropepsales; family Micropepsaceae; genus Rhizomicrobium. Next base: position 3,203 of record CANFDA010000123.1, read on the forward strand.
CACGCAGCGTCGAGATCGCCATGCTGCACCGGGTGCCAACCCGCGTGCTTTCAACCTTTACGCCCGACCAGGGCGGCACCCTGCTTTGCGACGAGGAAGACATCTTGGAAAAGAAGCCCGTGACCGGCATTGCGTACAGCCGCGATGAAGCCAAGATCACCCTGCACAAGGTGCCGGATCGCCCCGGCGTCGCCAGCACCATTTTCGGGCCGCTGGCCGAAGCCGGCATCAATGTCGACATGATCGTGCAGAACGTCTCCGAAGACGGCAAGAAGACCGACCTCACCTTCACCTGCACCCGCGCGGAACTCAGCCGCGCCCTGGCCGCCATCGAGACCAACGCCACCGAGATTGGCTATCGCGACATCACCCACGATTCCAACGTGGCCAAGGTCTCGATCATCGGTATCGGCATGCGCGCCCATCCCGGTGTGGCGCAGACCATGTTCCGCACGCTGTCCGACAAGGGGATCAACATCCAGGTCATCTCCACCAGCGAGATCAAGGTCAGCGTCCTGATCGCCGAGGAGTATGTGGAACTGGCCGTCCGGGCGCTGCACTCCGCCTATGAACTGGGTGCTGCCTAATCCATAATCTGCTCGAATCCTGAGGGGCCTGCATGTCTGCTGCCGGTGGACCACGCCTGCTGCTGCGCCGCCTGCGCGAGATCATGGCGGAGCAGACAAGCGCGCAAACCCGGCTGGACAAGCTGGTGTCGGTCATTGCCGCCAACATGGTGGCGGAAGTCTGCTCCATTTATTTGCGCCGCACCGGCAAGGTGCTGGAGCTGTTCGCCACCGAAGGCCTGGCGCCCAGCGCCGTCCACCAGACGCGGCTGAAGGAGGGCGAAGGCCTGGTCGGCCTGGTCGCGGAAACCGCCGAAGCGGTGAACCTGTCCGATGCGCTGTCGGACCCGCATTTCTCCTATCGCCCGGAAACCGGCGAAGACCCCTACAAGACCTTCCTTGGCGTGCCCATCGTGCGCGGCGGCCAGGTCTTCGGCGTGCTGACGGTGCAGAACAAGGCTGAGCGGCTTTACGCCGAAGAGGAGGTCGAGGCGCTGCAGACCGTCGCCATGGTGCTGGCCGAAGTCGTGGCGCAGGCCGGCTTCTTCAATGTTGCTGAACTGGACGAACCCGAATTGCGGGTGGACCGCCCGCGCAAATTCATCGGCGAAGGCCTGTCTGAAGGCGTTGCGGTCGGCCCGGTCGTGCTGCATGAGCCGCGCGTCAAGGTCGACAAGATGATCGCCGACAATCCGGCGGAAGAATTGGTCCGTCTGGAAGCGGCCATCGCCGCCTTGCGTGATTCCGTGGACGGGATGCTGTCATCGAGCGAACTCGATCTGACGGGCGAGGGGCGCGAGGTGATCGAGGCCTATCGTCTGTTCGCCTATGACCAGGGCTGGCGCCAGCGCATGCGCGACGCGGTGCGCACCGGCTTGACGGCTGAAGCAGCCGTGGAGCGCGTGCAGGACGAAACCCGATTGCGGGTGCAGCGCCTGGGCGATCCCATCTTGCGCGAGCGGGCGCATGATCTCGACGATCTAGCGCGGCGTCTGCTGCGACATCTGACCGGCGATGCCCATGACCAGGTGCTGCCGCAGGGCGCGGTGCTGGTGGCGCGTGGCATGGGCCCGGCGGAGTTGCTGGATTATGGCCGCGACACGCTCACGGCCCTGGTGCTGGAAGAGGCCGCTTCCACCAGCCATGTCGCCATCATCGCCCGCTCCATGGGGCTTCCCATGGTTGCGTCGCTGGAAGGAATTGCCGACAGCGCCCGCGCCGGCAACATTATCGCCGTGGACGGCGAAAGCGGCGAAGTGCATCTGCGCCCCGCCACCGAACTCATCAAGGCGTTCGAGGAGAAGCGCGCCCTGCGCGTGCAGGCCCAGGCCCGC
>CANFDA010000124.1 GCA_947445215.1 Alphaproteobacteria bacterium
TCTCCTTCTGCACCCGCCCGATCAGCCTTTCGGTCCGTCTTTTCGCCAACATGCTCGCAGGTCATACCATGCTGGCCGTGTTTGCCGGTTTCGTAGTCTCGCTGGGCGCGGCAGGTGGCCTGCTGTCGGCCCTCGCCATCGCGCCGATGGCGCTGATGGTCGGCATCTTTATGCTGGAGCTTCTCGTGGCCTTCCTTCAGGCCTATGTCTTCGCCGTGCTGACCTGCATCTATCTCAACGACGCCCTTCACCTTCACGACCAACACTAAACTCGAGAAAAGGAACATTTTATGGAACTCGCAGCTGCCAAGATGATCGGTGCCGGCCTCGCATGCTTCGCGCTCATCGGCGCCGGTATCGGCATCGGCAACATCTTCGCCAACTATCTGGCCGGCGCGCTCCGCAATCCGGGCGCCGCTGCCTCGCAGACCACCAACCTGCTGCTGGGCTTCGCGCTCTGCGAAGCGACCGGCCTTTTCGGCCTGGTCGTCGCCCTGCTGATCCTGTTCGCGTTCTAATCAGCAATGGCTGAAGAAACCGCCACCCACGCGACGACGGAAGCCGGGCACAGCGCCTCGGCCTTTCCGCCGTTCGACACGACGACGTTCCCCAGCCAGATCTTCTGGCTGGTGCTGACGTTCGGACTGTTGTTCATCGTGCTGTGGCGCGTGGCCGGTCCGCGCATTCACAATGTGATCGCAGATCGCCGTTCGGCCATCAACAAGGCCATCGAGGCGGCGAACCAGGCGCGTGCCGATGCCGACGCTGCCTCGGCCGGTTATGACGTTGCGCTGGCCGCGGCCCGCGCCCGGTCCAATGCCCTCGCCGAGGAAACCCGTCAGGGGATCAACGCCGAGATCGCCAAGGCCAAGGCCGGTGCGGACGCCCAGGCCGCCGCCGCCATGGCCGCCGCCGATGTCCGCATCGAAGCCAGCCGCGGTGCCGCCAAGGCCCATGTGGCCGATGCTGCCCGCGACGCCGCCATCGCCATCGTTGCCCGCCTGACCGGCCAGACGGTGCCTGCTGACGACGCTGCCAGGGCGGTAAAGAGTTAAGCCATGGAACTGCTCCACCACGCTCATACCTGGGAAATTGTCGGCCTGCTGATGATGGTCGGCCTGCTGATCTGGTTCGGCGCGCCCGCCACCATCGGCAAGATGCTGGATCAGCGTTCCACCGCTATCGCCGCCGAACTGGACGAAGCCAAGCGCCTGAACGCCGAAGCCGCCCTCCTGTTGACCGAGTACAAGATGAAGGCCGCCGGCACCGAAGCCGAGGCTGCCGCCATTCTCAAGGGCGCCCAGGCCGAAGCCGAGCGTTTCGCCGCCGACAGCCGTGTTGCTCTGGCCGCGCAGATCGAGCGCCGCGCCAAGGCGGCGCAGGACAAGATTGCCCAGGCCGAAGCCGCCGCGCTGGCCGAGATCCGGGCCCTGGCCGCCGACGCAGCCGTGTCGGGCGCGGAGAAGCTGATCGCCGCCCGCATGGACGCTGCCAAAGCCTCTAGCTTGATCTCTGCCGGGATCAAGGATTTGGGCGAGAAGCTCAACTAGGCTTCAGGCTGCCATGCCAGCGCACCAGCCGGACGCCCAGGCCCACTGGAAATTGTAGCCGCCCAGCCAGCCGGTGACGTCCACCACCTCGCCGATGAAATAGAGGCCCGGCACCGCCTTGGCCTGCATGGTCTTGGAATCCAGGCCATTGGTGTCGACCCCGCCCAGCGTCACTTCGGCCGTGCGATAGCCTTCGGTGCCGGTCGGCGTCAGCCGCCAGTCATTCACCCGTTTCGCCAGCGTTTGTAGCCGCGCGTCGGAGAGGCCGCCCAGCGGCCCGTCGTCGCCAGCGATCATCACAGCAAAACGGCGCGGCAGCAGGCTGGACAGGAAGGTGTGAACCGACTGCTTGCCGTTTGCATGGCGCGCCGCGCGCAACGCGTCCAGCGCATCGATGCTCGGCAGAAGATTGACGCCGATCTCCTGCCCTTCGCGCCAATAGGACGAAATCTGCAAGATCGCGGGCCCGCTGAGGCCGCGATGGGTGAAAAGCAACGATTCCTCGAATTGCGTCTTACCGGTGCTGACGCGTGACTGAGCCGCGACGCCCGACAGCGGCGACAATTGCTCCAGCAGCTCACCACTGAACGACAGCGGCACCAGGCCCGGCCGCGTCTCGGCGACCTTCAGGCCGAATTGCTGCGCCAGCCGATAGCCGAAATCGGTTGCGCCCATTTTGGGGATCGACTTTCCGCCCGTCGCCACCACCAGCGCGCCGCATTGCAGATTTTCACCGGAGGACAGCGCCAGGACAAATCCCCGTTCGGTCTTTTGGACCTTCGTCACGGTGACAGCCAAACGCAGTTCTGCGTTGGCGCGGCGCATCTCGTCCAGCAGCATGGTGATGATCTGGGTCGCCGAGCCGTCGCAGAACAACTGGCCCATGGTCTTTTCGTGCCAGGCGATGCCATGGCGATCCACCAGCGCGATGAAGTCGGCGGGCGTGTAGCGGCTGAGCGCCGAGATGCAGAAATGGAGATTGCCGGAGAGGAACTGCTTCGGCGTGGCGTGGCGATTGGTGAAGTTGCAGCGGCCACCGCCGGAAATGCGGATCTTTTCGCCCGGCGATTTCGCCGCGTCCAGCATTAGCACAGAACGGCCGCGCTGGCCCGCGATGGCGGCGCACATCATGCCCGCCGCGCCTGCCCCAATGACCACCACATCCCGCCATTCCATGAGGGTTTATGCAGCGAAAAGGGAGGATTTCAAAGTATGGGAAATAGGCGAACAGACGGCGCGCGCAGGCGCGCCGTCTGCCCTGGTATCAAGCAGCCGAGAGCTTGACGGCCTTGGAGCCCTTGGGATCGGGCTGGATCTCGAAGTTGACCTTCTGGCCTTCGTCGAGCGAGCGCATGCCCGCCTGTTCGACGGCGCTGATATGGACGAACACGTCCTTGCTTCCATCTTCCGGCGCGATGAAGCCAAAGCCTTTGCTGACATTGAAGAACTTGACTGTTCCAGTAACCATTTTTGTAGTGCCTTTTTCGTGCAATTGCACCGGCGGCAACATGCCATCGGCGGCGAAGAAAACAATCAGGTCGGGAAGTGAGCTGCCAGAGCCTGGCGCATAAGTCGAAACGACTGCGGGCCGGGATACAGGGGCGCTTCAGGTCTGACGGCAGGCGTCGCAACCCTTAATACCATTCAGGCCGCTGAATGACAAGCAAGCCTGCCATGGCCGGATTAGCGCGCCCGCAAAAGGGCAACGGCGCGGTGATGCGCCACCATGGAATCGACTTCAGCCAGGAAGCTACGCAGGTCGCCCATCTCGCGTTTCCGCCACGAGCTTTCCGGCTCGCTGCGCAGTCCCTTCATCCGGTCCGCGACCAGTTTATGCTCGCACAGAGAGACATAGGCGGCGAACGGCTCGGCGGAATAATGGGGCATAAGTCGCTTTCTGAAACCGGATCAGACCGGCAGGATCATGTCGCAGGCGTCGCAACGATAAAGACTTCTCCTGAGCTGGTTCGGCCTATTTTGGGATGAAAGCTGGAAGAAACCTCCACCAGGCGCAGCGCTATTTCGCTGGCTTCCCAGACGATTGTGCCTTACTGGCCGCAATCAGAGCAGGGAATCGGCAAGGTGGTTCGGGTCAGCGCCGGCGGATTGTTGTTGGCGCCGCCAGTCAGCATCAGGCCTTGACGCGCGGGGTTCTGCTCTTGCGCACCGGCGGCGGATTCGCGGCTTCGAAAGCTGCCTTGGTGATGCGGTCGGCCTCTTCCTTTTCCAGACGCAGCGCCCGAAGCTTGGCGGTCTTGGCATCCACCGCCGCGCGCTCGCGGGCGATTTCCGCCTTCACCACGTCGTCGCGCCGTTCGGCGACCGTAAACAGGCTTTGCGCCCGCGAAAGGGCGACCGATTTGTTCTTCATCAGAATCTTTCGCCACCAGATGGCGGCATAAAGTGAGGCTGCATCCCGCAGCGGATGGCGCGGTGCGCGCCAGACGCTCCTGTATGGACGTTAGCAGAGAAAATAGCAAACAAGGCGGTCAGCGGGTTGGCGCCGCGGCGTCGCCACCCTGCCCGAAATCCTGCTCTTTTGTGGGCGTGGCCGGATCGTAGCTGGACGCAGGATAGGTGTGCGGCGGCTGTTGCGCGCTGTCATAGACGCTGCCCGGATTGCCGGCATATTGGTGAACTGGCGGGGCACAACCGCAGGCCAAGAGGGCGATGGCCGTAATCGCGGCAAGAACCTGAATGTCTCATTCTAAGGTCACTCCCATGGCAAAGCAGCGGCTGGAGGGCGTTTTGCGCCGTCCAGCCGAGCACCATCACGCGTGAACCCAGATCAGAATACGCGACGCAGTAAAGCGCCAGCAGGCATGACCGGACCGCGCCGGAACAATTCAGTACATCGGAGGCTAATGATAAAGCCAAACCACAAAATAAGTAATTTCTAAAAGGAGGTGCCGCGCGCCGGGAAATACAAGCCGCAAGCGGAAATATCGCCCGCCGCTCTGTTGCGGGATCTGCTATTCCGGTTCGACGGCAAAGCTGCGCGGATCTTCGCCACGTTCGAAGATCTCCCACATTTTCATGTAGGCAATTTCGATGTGCCGCCGTAAACGATTTGTGTCGAACAGAAACGCCGTTTGCCGATTGCGTGCAAGCTTTTGCCGGATGGCCTGCAAACGCGCCGGATTGTTGGCCAATGTCACGGCCAGCCTTTCATAATCTTCCAGATTGGCGGTCACCAGTTCCGGAAGATCAACGGCATGCAGCAGACTGGTGGTGACGCGGCCGGAAAATGCCGTCCCGCGACAGGTGAGAAGCGGTACGCCCGCCCACAAGGCGTCGCTCGCCGTGGTATGCGCGTTGCACGGGACGGAATCCAGAAACAGGTCTGCGAGTTGCAGCCGGTCCAGATGATTATCCACCGAAACGAACGGCGCGAAAATCAGCCGATCGCCCGCAACGCCATGGCGCACCGCCTCTTCTCTCAAGTTCACCGGAGTCTCCGTATTGCCCTGCAGCAGCCACAGCA
>CANFDA010000125.1 GCA_947445215.1 Alphaproteobacteria bacterium
CCCATGCGGTGACCGAAGCGGTGGAGCAGGCGTTGCTGCACGCCTGGCCCGGCGCGCAGGTGATTATTCACCAGGACCCGTCGCTGTAGCCGTCCGTGGCGTCCACAGCCGGTAATTCGCCAAGTTGAGTCCCTGATGCGCAGCCATCCCAGCGCCACGCGGTGGAAGACGCGGGCGAAGAGGAAGAAGAGCAGCCCGATGCGGGCCTGCGCTGTGCCGCTGCGGGACGCGTCTATTCGGCGCTGTCGAGAATTTCGGCGATCTGGTCCTTGCCCTCAGGGCTGTGCATCCAGCCTTCGGCGGCCGACAGCGAGGGAAACTGCAACGGCACGCGGTGCGGCTTGTTGCGGTTCGGCACAGGGATCAGGACTTCAAAGGTGCCGGCCAGGCGGGCATCCTTGGTTTCGGCGGCATAGGGCGGTGCGAGCCGGGGCGTCTTGTTCTTTTTCATGCCGGGCTTTTAGCAGGTTCAGTCGTCGTTGCCATCTCGCTTTTTGCGCCCGATTCCCAGCTTTTCCCGCCAAAGTCGGGCAGGAATTTCCTCGATCCCGCCGGGGGGAAGCTGGCCCAGCTGGAACGGGCCATAGGCGGTGCGGATCAGTCGGGCCACCTTCAGGCCCAGATTCTCCATCACCCGCTTCACTTCGCGGTTCTTGCCTTCCTTCAGCGAGACGCTGGCCCAGGCATAGACGCCTTTAGCGCGCTCCAGGTTGGCGACGATGGGGCCGTATTTCACCCCGTCGATGGTCACTCCGGTGGCCAGCTGGTCCAGGTCCTTCTGCGTCACCTTGCCGAACAGGCGGGCGCGATAGACCCGGGTCCAGCCGCTGGCCGGAACTTCCATGCGGCGCGCGATCTCGCCGTCATTGGTCAGCAGCAGGAGGCCCTCGGAATTGAAATCCAGCCGTCCCACCGACACGACGCGGCCCAGCGCGGGTGGCAGGGCGGCGAAGACGGTATCGCGGCTCTTCTCGTCCTTGTGGGTGGTCACGAGGCCCGATGGCTTGTGGTAGCGCCACATGCGGGCGGCTTCCGGCGCCTTCAGCGGATTGTCGTCCACCGTCACCAGGCTTGCGCCCGTGACGTTGCGTGCTGGAGAGGTGATGACGGCGCCATCCACCTTGACCCGGCCTTCGGCGATCATCTTCTCGGCGTCGCGGCGCGAGCAGAGACCAGCCCGGGCAATCACTTTTGCTATGCGCTCCCCGTCAGGCGTCGCGGCTTCGGGGGCGGTGGCCGGGGCAGACGTTGCGGGTTTGCGCCGGGCAGGGCGCAGATCGGGCTCGGGCCGGGTCGCCGCGCCGGTCGCGGGACTCCAGCCGCTTTGGGGCGGCAAACGCTTATTATGGTCGCTCCCGCTCGCGCGGACGCTCCTCCGCTCGCCTTTCTTGTTCTTTTCTGCCAAAGGGGGCTCTCCATGACCGACGGTGAAGCCATAGCACTCGCGCTTGCCGAAGCGGAAGCGGCGGCGGTCCGGGACGAAGTCCCGGTCGGGGCGGTCCTGCTGGGGGCAGACGGGGCGCTGCTGGCCCGGGACGGCAACCGCATCGTCGAACGCCGCGATCCCACCGCCCATGCCGAGATGCTGGTGCTGCGCGCGGGCGCAGCCTTGCAGGGCAACGAGCGGCTGGGCGGGACCAGTCTGTTCGTCTCATTGGAGCCGTGCGCCATGTGCGCGGCGGCGGTGTCGCTGGCGCGGGTGGCGCGAGTGGTCTTCGCCGCTGGCGATCCCAAGGGCGGCGCGGTGCTGCACGGGCCGCGCTTCTTCGAGCAGCCGACCTGCCATCATCGCCCAGTGGTGCAACGTGGCGGCGATCCGATTTTGGCGGGAGAAATGCTGCGCGCGTTCTTCCGCGCCCGCCGTTAGAACCAGCCCTCTAAAACCAAGTGGGTGCGAAGCCGGGGAAACCCAGCGCTAGCAAGATGCGCGCCGTGATCAGGCCAATGCCGCTGCCGATCAGCACATCTGAAAGAAAATGCGCCGTCAGCAGCGCGCGAACGCCGGCGAGAAAGGCCGCGACGCCGAACCAGAGCGGCCACAGCATCGGCCAGACGCAGGTGAAGATCACCCCGACGCAGAAGATGGTCAGCGCGTGTCCGGAGGGAAAGGAATTAAGATTGGTGTTGAAGGCGAAGGGCACGAAGCCGTAAAGGCCCATCTCCATGTCGTCGCGCGGACGGCGGCGGCCTAGCAACAGCTTGATCATGTGCAGCACGGCGCTGCCCACCGTCAGGCTGGCGATAAAGGCCAGACTGTAATTGGCCAGCATGTCCAGCTTGGGATCATGCAGATCCAGCTGCCGTGCCACTGCCGCCGCCACCAGCGCCAGGATGGCCGCGCCCAGCCAGTGCCCGGCCTTGGCGGCATGGGTGACGCCGTTCAGCCACCGATGATTGGCCTGGCTGATATGGTCATAAAAAAAGTGCGCGATCCTGCGGTCGAGCGGCAGGGCGGCGATACCCAGCGCAATCAGAATCCATCCGGCCCAAAGCAGCATGAGATGGTGTTAGCGGTTCAGGGCGCGCCAGCCAATATCAGACCGGTGGAACGCGCCCTCCCAGTGGATTTTTTCCACCGCGTCATAGGCGCGGGCCTTAGCCTCGGCCACATCCCGGCCCAGCGCGGTGATGTTCAGCACCCGGCCACCAACCGCCACCGTATCGTTGCCCCGCGCTTGCGTCCCGGCATGAAAGACCGTGACGCCGGGAAGGGCGGCGGCTTCGTCCAGCCCGGTGATGACATTGCCCTTTTCCGGCGTGCCGGGGTAGCCGCGCGACGCCATCACCACGGTCAGCGCCGCTTCCGGCTTCCAGCGCAGCGTCACCGCATCGAGCTTGCCGTCGCGGGCCGCCAGCATGGTAGCCAGCAGATCGCTTTCCAGGCGCGGCAGCAGCACCTGTGTCTCCGGATCGCCGAAGCGGCAATTATATTCGACCAGCTTGGGGCCGGTCTTGGTGATCATCAGGCCAAGGAACACGACGCCGACATACGGCATGCCGCGCGCCGCCATCGCTGCGACTGTAGGCTTGATGAACTGCTCCATCGCCGCTTGTTCCAGCGCGGATGGAAGCACCGGCGCGGGCGAATAGGCGCCCATGCCGCCGGTATTGGGCCCGGTGTCGCCGTCGCCGACGCGCTTGTGATCCTGTGCGCCAGCCAGCGGGATGACGTGCACGCCGTCACTGAGCGCGAAGAAGCTGGCCTCCTCGCCTTCCATGAATTCCTCGACCAAGATCTCATGGCCCGAAGCGCCGAAGCCGCCTTCGAACATGAAGTCGATGGCGGTGTCGGTTTCCGCCGCGCTAGTGGGAATGATGACGCCCTTGCCTGCCGCCAGGCCATCGGCCTTGATCACCACCGGATAACCAAGGCTGTGGGCGAAGCTCTTGGCGCTGGCGGCGTCACGGAAGCGTTGATAGGCAGCGGTGGGAATGCCGATCTCGGTGCAAAGGTCTTTTACAAAGCCCTTGGAGCCTTCCAGCACGGCGGCGGACTTGGACGGGCCGAGGGCGCGAATGCCTGCCGTCTCGAACACATCCCACAGCCCCGCCACCAGCTGGGCGTCGGCCCCGATCACGGCGAAGTCGATGGCGTTGTCCTTTGCGAATCGCGCCAGCGCCGGAAAGTCGGTAGCGGGAATCGCCACGCATTCGGCCACGCCTGCGATGCCGGCATTGCCGGGGGCGCAATAGAGCATTGTCAGCAGGGGGCTTTGGGCCAGTTTCCAGGCCAGGGCATGTTCCCGGCCACCCGACCCCACCAGCAGAACCCGCATCTCTCATTCCTGTTTTGTGTCGCGGTCCTGTATCATCCCCCGGTCATGAGCGAAACACCCGCCACCAATCCGGCTAGTAACTTGGCGGAATACTCCGTCAGCGAGCTGTCCGGCGCCATCCGCCGTGCGGTGGAGGAGGGCTTTCCCTTCGTCCGTGTGCGGGGCGAGATTTCCGGTCTCAAGACCGTCGCCTCCGGCCACACCTATTTCGATCTGAAAGACGAGAAGGCGGTTCTAAACGCCATCATCTGGAAACAGTCGGCCCGCGCCATCGGCCTGAAGCCGGAGCAGGGCATGGATGTGGTCTGCACCGGCCGCGTCACCACCTATCCCGGTTCGTCGCGCTACCAGATGATCGTCGAGCAGATGGAGCTGGCGGGGCAGGGCGCGCTGATGGCGCTGCTGGTAGAGCGCCGCAAGCGGCTGTTTGGCGAGGGGCTGTTCGATCCTTCGCGCAAGAAGAAACTGCCTTTCCTGCCGGAGGTGATCGGCGTGATCACTTCGCCCACCGGCGCGGTCATCAAGGACATCATGCATCGCCTCAACGCGCGCTTCCCGCGCCGGGTGCTGCTGTGGCCGGTGGCGGTGCAGGGCGAGAAAGCTGCGGCGGAGATCGCGGCGGCCATCGCCGGGTTCAACGCGCTCGACGGCAATCTGCCCCGCCCTGACCTGATCATTGTCGCGCGGGGCGGCGGCAGCCTGGAAGATCTGATGGCCTTCAACGACGAAGCTGTGGTTCGTGCCGCTGCCGCCAGCGCGATTCCGCTGATCTCGGCGGTGGGGCATGAGACCGACACCACGCTGATCGACTTCGCCGCCGACATGCGCGCGCCCACGCCCACCGCCGCAGCCGAGATGGCTGTGCCAGTGCGGGCCGAATTGTTGGCCGCGACGCTCGACCTGGAACGCCGCACCCTGCGCTGTTTCAGCAAGGGCATGAAGGATCGCCGCCGTCACTTGTCGCAATTGGCGCGCGTGTTGCCACGGCCCGAGGCGCTGTTCGCCCAGCCGCGCCAGCGTTTCGATGCGGCGGCGGAGAAACTTTCCGGCGCGCTGCGGTGCAATCTGGCGGCGCACAGCGCCGACCTGGCGAAGAAAGCGGCGCTGCTAAGGCCGCGCGTCATCAGCGCCCGCATCGAACAGACGCACGAACGCATCACGGCGCTGGACGCGCGCGCCCGCCGCGCCCATGCCACCCACCATGCCGCCGCAGCCCGCGCCTTGTCGGGC
>CANFDA010000126.1 GCA_947445215.1 Alphaproteobacteria bacterium
ACCACTGCTTGCCGATGGCGCGGATGGTGACGTCGGCCTTGGGAATGTCGTGCTGAAAATAGAGCAGCTTGAAGGACGGGATGGCGATCACCACCAGGATGATGACCGGGATGATGGTCCAGGCCACTTCCAGAACGGCGTTGTGGCTGACCTTGGTCGGCACCGCGTTCACGCTGGCGCGGAATTTCCACGCCACATACATCAGCAGCCCCAGCACGAACACGCAGATGGCGGTGATGATCCAGAACAGCTCGAGGTGGAAGGTCTCGATCATGTCCATCACCGGCGAAGCGGATTGCTGGAAGCCGTACTGGAAATCCTTGATTTGCGCATAGGCGGGGCTGGACACCAGCGCGCCCGCCGAAGCACCCAGGACGGCGCCGATGCCGGTTTTCCGGAAGGACATGTGTGACCTCGCATGAGGGTCGGGGTTTGCCCCGCCCGTTTTCAGACTCTAGCGAGGGATTTAGAGGGGTTAAGCCCTTAAAGTCATTGCGACCTTATAGCACGGGCCGGGTCCGGCCCAGGGTTGCGCCTTTCCAAAGGCTTGCGGGATAGGCTGGCCCACCCGATATCTGGCACCCGAGCCCGATTTTTGCCCGTTTTTCAGGAAAACCCGCCATGGCCGACACCGACCTGTTTTTCTCCCGCACAGGGATGGACCCGGACAGTGTGCAGCGTACCGTAGACCAGGCGCTGAAAGGGGCGGACGATGGGGAACTCTTCCTGGAGTACAGCCAGTCCGAATCGTTCGCTTTTGACGACGGGCGGCTGAAGGCGGCCACTTTCGACACAAGTCAGGGCTTCGGCCTGCGGGCCGTGGCGGGCGAGGCCACGGGCTATGCCCACGCATCGGAAATCTCCGAAAGCGCCATCCAGCGCGCGGCCAGCACGGTGCAGGCGGTGTCGCGCGGCTATTCCGGAACCGAGACTGCCCCGCCTGCCCGCACCAACATCAAGCTCTATGCCGATATCGACCCGCTGGAGACGGCAGGCTTCGAGAAGAAGGTGAAGCTGCTGGAAGAGATCAACGCCTATGCCCGCGCCAAGGACAGCCGGGTGCGGCAGGTCTCCGCGTCGCTGGGCGGCGAATGGCAGAGGGTGGAAATCATCCGCGCCGGCGGCGAGCGCTATTCCGACATCCGCCCCCTCGTCCGGCTGAACGTCTCTGTGGTGGCCGAGGAAAATGGCCACCAGGAATCCGGCAGTTTCGGCGGCGGCGGCCGCAGTGGTTATGAGACCTATCTCGATCCCGACTATTGGCAGGCAGCCGTCGATGAGGCGTTGCGTCAGGCGCTGGTCAATCTGAGTGCGGTGCCCGCGCCCGCTGGCGAGATGACGGTGGTGCTAGGACCGGGCTGGCCCGGCATCCTGCTGCACGAAGCCATCGGTCACGGACTGGAAGGCGATTTCAACCGCAAGAAGACCAGCGCCTTCGCGGGCCTGCTAGGCGAGCGGGTCGCCGCCCCCGGCGTGACGGTGGTGGATGACGGCACCATCGACGGTCGCCGCGGCTCACTCTCGATTGATGACGAAGGCACACCGACCTCGCGCACCGTGCTGATCGAGGACGGCATCCTGAAAGGCTATATGCAGGATCGGCAAAACGCCCGCCTGATGGGCGTTGCGCCCACCGGCAACGGACGCCGCCAATCCTATGGCTCGCCGGTGATGCCGCGCATGACCAACACCTACATGCTGGGCGGCGACAAGCATCCCGACGAGATCCTGCAGAGCGTGAAGAAGGGCATCTACGCCACCAATTTCGGCGGCGGCCAGGTGGACATCACCAATGGCAAGTTCGTCTTTTCCTGCACCGAGGCCTATCTGATCGAGAACGGCAAGCTGGGGCACGCCATCAAGGGCGCCACCCTGATCGGCAGCGGTCCAGAGGCGCTGACCCGCGTCAGCATGATCGGCAACGACATGAAGCTGGACACCGGCATCGGCACCTGCGGCAAGAACGGCCAGAGCGTGCCGGTGGGCGTGGGCCAGCCGACGCTGCGGTTGGATGGCCTGACGGTGGGTGGTACGGCGCAAGCGGCTTAGGGCCGCGAAAGCATCTCGCAGACCAGGTCGCTGAGACGTTCGAGATCCACCGGCTTGTGCAGGGTGCGGATTTCGCGCGCCCGCATCAGCTCTGACGGCGGACGTTCCTGGGCATAGCCGGTCATCATCAGCACTTTCAGTTCGGGCCGCAGGTCCAGCGCCTTCTCGACCAGTTCATAGCCGTCCATGTTCGGCATGCGCACATCGGAGAGCGGCAGCGAGACGCCGGAATTCTTTCGCAGCAGTTCATAAGCCTGCTTGCCATCCTCGGCCTCCAGCACCTTGAGATCGCGCGCTTCCAGCAGTTCAGCGATCAGGCTGCGAAGCTCGCCCTCATCTTCGGCGATCACGATCTGGGGTGCGCCCATGCGGTATCCAATCTGCTCGGGCCAACCTGCCGCCAGGCGACAATCTGATGGCGGTTTAACTTCCCCCTCACAGATTCAGAGGTTGGCTGACCAGGGGGGAAGACGTTGCTGATCTTCAAGATCGTCCCGCGCGCGGAATGGGATGGCGCGGGAAATGACTATCCGGGTTCCGCGCACGACCAGGCCGATGGTTTCCTGCATTTCTTGACCCATCCGCAACTGGCGGAAACGCTGCAGCTCTACTATGCGGGCCGCGACGACCTGCTGTTGCTGGCGGTGGAAGCAGACACCTTGGGCGCCGCATTGCAGTGGGAACATTCGCCGTCGCACGGCGAGGATTTTCCCCATCTCTTCGCCGCCCTGCCGAGAACCGCGGTGCTGTGGGCCAAACCTCTGGCGCGCAATGCCAGCGGCAACTTCATCATTCCGGCATGACGGAAGCCGAGTTCCTTGCCGCTATTCAGCAGAACCCGTTCAACGCGGCCCTGTTGGCGCGCTTGCCCGTGCTCGGCCTGCCCGATTGCTGGCTGGTGTCGGGCTCGCTTTTCCAGACGGTGTGGAACCTGCAATGCGATTTGGCGCCGACCCATGGCATCAAGGACTATGACATCTTCTATTTCGATCCCGACACAAGCTGGGATGCCGAAGACGCGGTGATCGCACGCGGCCGCGATGTCTTTGCCGATCTGGATGTTGAGGTGGAAATCCGCAACCAGGCGCGGGTGCATCTTTGGTACGAGAAAAAGTTCGGCGCACCCTATCCGCTGCTGCTGCGCGCCACCGACGACATCGACCGCTTTCTGTCGCCCTGCTCGCAGGTGGGCGTGCGGGCAAATGATCTGGCGCTTTACGCGCCCAAGGGACTGGACGACGTCGCCGCGATGGTGGCGCGCCCCAATCCGGTGCCGAATTATGACCGGGGCCGCTTTCTGGGGAAGGCGCAGCGAAGGCAGGCGCGCTGGCCGCGCCTGCCTTCGCCGTCTGAAAGATCAGCCGCCCGCTTTGTAGGTGCGGTTGTAACCGTTGCGCTCGTTGATGACGGTGATATCGCCATTCAGACGTATGCGTAGGCGCAGGTTGCTGGCCTTGTCTACCGCGCCCACCGCCGGATTGGGATTGGCGATCATGTCGAAGTTCTCATTGACCTGCGGCGCGTTGCGGGCGGCATGCAGCAGCCAAAGGCCCTGGTGGCGGGGATTGGACTTGATGACCTGCACCCGGTTGGGATCACCACCCTTGGTCGGGCTGTTGCCCATGATAGTGACGATGGGCTGCAGCGAGTTGACCATCGCCGGGCTGCCCGACCATTGCGTGCCGTGGTGGCTGGAAAGATAGACGTCCACTTTGCCCACCTTGTCCTCGGGGCAGAACAGGTCCTTCTCGCGGTCCCAGGTCAGGTCGCCAAAGGCGGCGATCTTGGTCTTGCCATAGGTGATGACGACGCTGGTGGAGCGGGCATTCTCCTCGCCACCATTGGCGGGCATGGCGGGCATGGCGGCGCATTCCGGCACCGCGCCGCGCGAACCCACCGGCGCCTTGGCCGGCATCACCGCGTCGGCGCTGACGACATGGATATCCATGTCATCCAGCCGGATGTGTTCGCCGGTCTTGACCACGCGATGCTTGGCGCCGGTGCCGCCGATCAGCTTCAGATAGTTCTGATACTGCGCCTCGGTGGAGTTGGGCGGCGGCACATTCGGATCGCCCGGAGGCGGCGGCACCGTGCCGCCGCGACCCACCATCGGCTGGCCATCGGGACCGACCGCGCGCCAGTCGGGGCCGATCATGCCGCCCGTACCCATCGTGCCGCGAATTTCGCGGTTGATGCCATGATCGATGAAATTGTCGATCTTGATGCGCTTGATGAAGCCTTCCAGGCCGCCGATATGATCGCCGTGATAATGCGTGGTGATGAGGTAATCGACCTTGGTGCCACCCGCCGCCTTGACCGCATCGACCAGGCGCTGGGCGCTGGGATAGTTGTCGGTGGCGGCGCTGGCCTCGGGATTGCCGGTGTCGATCACCACAACCCGCTTGTTCGGCGTCACGAAGACAGTGCCGCCGCCGCCTTCCACATCCACCGAGATCATTTGCAGCGCGTCATCGCGGCCTTGGGCCCATGACGCTGTCATGGCGGCGGGAATGGATAGAATGGCGGCGCTGGACAACAGCGCGATGGCGGATTTGCGGATCATGCCGTTTCCCCTGAAAGACAGCGCGGAGCTGATGTCCGCTTTCTGGCCGACGCTACAGCCAAAGCGGCGCGGCGCAAAGCCACTTCCGCTCGGACCTCTCGACCGTGGCGGGCGGGGCGCGCTATAGAAACCGCATGATCCCTCTTCCCGGAAAGGCCCATGACCTGGGCGGCGGCTTCATCGTCCGGCGGCTTTTGCCGCAGGCCGGGCGGCGCGCCATCGGCCCGTTTGTGTTCTTCGACTATTTCGGCCCGGTGGAATTTCCGCCCGGCCGCGGCATCGATGTTCGTCCACACCCCCATATCGGCCTGGCGACCATCACCTATCTGTTCGATGGCGGTCAGACCCATCGCGACAATA
>CANFDA010000127.1 GCA_947445215.1 Alphaproteobacteria bacterium
CTTCGGCACCGGAAACGAGGCGCTCGAGGTCGCCGTACCGGCGCTCGACGATACCCAGATCGCCGCGCTGGCGGCGCATGTGCGACAGGCGCGTTCAAGCTATCTGAAATCCCTGCCGACGGCACAGATCGTCGCCACCATCGACCGGGCCATCGGCCGGTTGCTGGATCGCAGCGATCCCTGGCGGCGCAAGATGGAAGCGCTGCTGCCACGGGTTACCGGCTACGACGCGGAAATGGTGCGGCTCGGCCTGACCGGCTATCTCAAGACCTTTCGCGCACCGGAACTGCACCGGTTCATAGCCGAGGATTTCGCCAATCCGCAAATGCTCGACGGCTTCCAACCGGTGGTCAAGGGCGGTGTCGCCAAGGCCGTCGGACCGGAGCTCATGGTCCATATCTGGGCCGGCAACGTCCCCGGCCTGCCATTGTGGAGCCTGATCTCAGGCCTGTTGGCGAAGGCCGGCAACATCGGCAAGGTGGCGAGCGCGGAACCGCTGTTTGCCGGCTGGTTCGCCAAGCTACTGGGCGAAATCGATCCGCGGCTTGCCGATTGCCTCGCCATCGTCTGGTGGAAGGGCGGCGACGAGGCGCCAGAGCGCGCCATGCTGGCAGAGGCCGATCTGGTCCTGGCCTATGGCGCCACCCGTTCGCTCGAACAAATCCGCGGCCGGCTGCCGGCGACAACGCGCTTCCTCGGATTCGGTCACAAGATTAGTTTCGGGATGATCGCGCGTCAGGCGTTGGACCCGAGCAAGGTTTGGGCAACCGCCCACCGGGCCGCCTTCGACGTGGTCCGCTATGACCAGCAGGGCTGCTATTCGCCACAGGCTTTTTTCGTCGAGCGCGGCGGCCGGGTGTCGCCGTCGGAATTTTCCAACTATCTCGCCCACGAACTGGCGGCGTTCGAACGCAAGTTTCCCCGCCGCCGCCTGTCGTTCGAAGAGGCCGGCGGCGTCGCCGCCTGGCGCAACGCCGAGGAGGCGAAGACGCTGGCGGCATCCGATCGCCAGATGCTGGGCGACGCGGCGGGTGCTTGGAGCGTTGTCCATGTCGAGGCTCCGGAGGGTCTGGCGCCAAGCGGGCTGAACCGTACGGTGCGCGTCGTGGTGGTTGATAGCCTGGAGGATGCCGTACCACGCGTTGCGCCGTTCCGTGCCTTTCTGCAAACCGTCGGGATCGCGGCTCCGCCCGAGGCGATCTATCGGATCGGCGCGCTGTTGGGCGATGCCGGCGCGACGCGGATCTGCGCACTGGGCGACATGACCGCGCCAGAGGCCGGCTGGCACCATGATGGGCGGTTCAACCTGCTCGACCTGGTCACCATGGTCGAGATCGACCGTTCGGCCGAGATCGCGGCCGAGGCGCTGGCCCCCTATGCCGATTGAGATGCAGCGATGAGCTTCGTGGATATCGCGGGCGCGACCTATGCCTACCGCAGCGGCGCGGACAGCGAGATCATCGTCGACAACATTGATTGGCGCATCGGTGAAGGCGAGTTCCATTGCCTGGTCGGGCGCAGCGGCTGCGGCAAGACCACATTCCTGAAAGTCGCGGCCGGGCTGCTCAAGCCGACCGCAGGCGCCGTTTTCATTCAAGGCGTGCAGGTGCTGGAGCCGTGCGCCAAAGTCGGCTTCGTCTTCCAGACGCCGACCCTGCTAGAATGGGAAAGCGTGCTCGACAACGTCCTCTTGCCGATTTCGCTCAAACGCAAGGTGCGGACGGAAGACCGGCAAGGCGCCGCCGAGTTGCTGGCGCTGGTCGGGCTGTCGGCCTATGCCGGGCGCTATCCCGTGGAGCTGTCTGGTGGGCAGCAGAGCCGCGTTGCCATCGCGCGGGCGCTGATCGTCGAGCCGCTGGTGCTGTTGCTGGACGAACCCTTCGCCTCGCTCGACGCCATCACCCGCGAGGAACTGCAGAACGACCTGCTGCGCCTATGCCGCCTGCGGCGCACCACGGTGCTGTTCGTCACCCACGACATCGCCGAAGCCGTCTATCTGGCCGACCGGGTCGCCGTCATGGACCGGGGACGGCTCCGCCATGCGCTGGCCGTCGACCTGCCGCCTGTGGGGCGTATCGGCGTTGGTGCTCCCGCCGCCCTCGGCGGTACTGGGCGCGTTGTGGAGCGGGCTCGCCAGCGGTCAACTGCTGCCGCACATCTGGATCACCTGCGCCGCGATGCTGCTTGGCCTCGCGTTCGGTTGCGTGTTCGGCTTTCTATGTGGGATCGCATTGGGCGAGAACGCCGCCCTGCGGCAGCTGCTCTACCCCTACATCATCGCCAGCCAGGTGGTGCCAAAGCTGGCGTTGGTGCCGCTGTTCATCGTCTGGTTCGGCTTCGGCATGACCTCGACCGTCGCCATCACGGCGCTGATTTGCTTTTTCCCGCTGCTGGAAAACACCATCACCGGAATTCACCACATCGATCCGCAGAAGCGCGAGTTGTTCCGCATGCTGGGCGCCACGCCGCTGCAAACGCTGTTGCGGCTGAAGATCCCGTCCGGCCTGCCGGTGATCCTGGCGGGACTGCGCGTCGCCGTGGTGCTGGCCTTGGTCGGCGCCGTGGTCGCCGAGTTCATCGCCGGACGGGCCGGGCTTGGCGCCATGATCATCGCCTCGCAAGGGATGATGGATTCGCCGCAGATGTTCGCCCTGCTGGTCGTCATCACTGCCATCGGCATGGCATTTTACCAAGCCACCTTAATCATCGAGCGGTGGGCCCTCCGTCGCCATCAGAAAGGAAGCGATCTATGATCGGGACTATGCTGCGATCCACCGCCGTTGTAGCTCTTAGCGTCCTGCTGTCGGTCGGCGGCACGACCGACGGGCAGGCCCAACAGTTGGAGAAGGTGACCGTCGGCGGCTGGAGCCAGGCGATCAGCGAGATCACCAATCTGCTGGCCGAGCCGGACAAGGGATTCTTTAAGGCCAAGGGGATCGATCTCGGCTACGTTCCCGGCGGCGGCGGCGGCGATGCCATCCGCAACCTGCTGGCCGGTACCGCCGATATCGCCTTCACCGACCCCGGATCGTTCTTCGCCGCGCTCGATAAAGGCGCGAAGCTGCGCGCCATCTACAACATCTATCCGCAGAACGTGTTCAACGTCGTTGCCCTGAAGAGCAGCAACATCGCCAGGCCGGCCGACCTCAAGGGCAAGACCATCGGCGTTTACAGCCTGGCCAGCGGCACCCGTCAGAACCTTCAGGTGCTGCTGCATCAGGTCGGGCTGACCGAGGCCGACGTGACCGTGCAGGTGACCGGGCTGCTCAACTTCGCCCCGCTGATGCGAGGGCAGGTCGATGCGACGGCGGCGACGGATACCGGCCTATACGTCGGCCTTGAGCGGGGGCTGAAGGACTTCAATGTCATCGAAGTGAAGGACTACCTGAACGTCCCCAGCGACTTCTTCGTGGTGACCGAGGAAGGCTACCAGAAGCGCAAGGACGTGCTGCGACGGTTCCTGGCCGCCTATCGCGACAGCGCTGCCTGGATGATCGCCAACCCGGAGGAAGCGGCGAAGATCGCAGTCACTCGCACGATCAACGGCAAGGACGAGGCAGTCAATCTGGGCATCATCAAGCTGCGCAACGCCTCCAGCATCTCGGCGACGACCGCCAAGCGCGGCCTTGGCCATTTTGACCTCGAGCCGTTGCAGAAGGCGGCAACAACCTTCAAGGATTTGGGATTGATCAAGAATGCCATCGATATTTCGCAGGTGGTCAGTTCCGACCTGATCCCGCAATAGCACCGGGAGCGATGCATGGATTTCAAGGACAGGATCGCCGTCGTTACCGGGGCCAGCCGCGGCATCGGGGCGGCGATCGCGCGGGCTTTCGCGGCTGAAGGCGCCACCGTCGTGGTCAACTATCTGCGGAACGAGGCGGCGGCCGGGCAAGTGGTCGCGGCGTGCCAGGCGGCAGGCGGCGACGCTGTTGCGATGCGGGCGGACGTCACGTCCGAAGCGGCCATCCATGCCATGGTGGAAGAGGTGCTCGGCAGCTTCGGCAAGATTGACATCCTAGTGAACAATGCGTTCAAGCCCTATACTTTCGACCCGGAAGCGCGTCGGCTGTTCTGGAATTCCGAATGGCGGGACTACGAGAGACAGTTCGACGGGGCGCTGTTTTCCACCTACCACCTGTGCAAGGCGGTATTGCCGGCGATGCAGCAGCGGACCGCTGGCAGCATAGTCAATATCGCCAGCGACCTGGTGGCGCGGCCGACCATTCCCTATCACGACTACACCACCGCCAAATCGGCCCTGATCGGCTTCTCCCGCAACCTGGCCATGGAGCTGGGGCCGCTTGGCATTCGGGTGAATTGCGTGGCCCCGGGGCTGGTCTATCCCACCGATGCCAGTCGGGCGACGAAGGAGGACGTGAAGGAAGCAATCCTGGCGCAGACCCCCTTGCGGCGCATCGCCTCGCCAGAGGACGTGGCCGGGCCGGTACTGTTTCTCGCCTCCGACTGGAGCCGCTTCATGACCGGCCAGACGCTCTATGTCGACGGCGGGCTGGTGATGGCCTGACTCCATCAGGCCATCCTGGCCGACTGACAAGGCGACCGCAGCGTCACCCGCCGACGCCATGAGGCAGGGCGATTCGGCCTATCTTCCTTTGTTGGAGTGCGGGCGTAGCGGCTTAACTGAAACAGTTCGAAAAGTATTGTAATTCAATGTGTCGGGCAGACTTCTCAGACGAGATCAGGTTCTCTGTGCGTCGAGCGGTCGTCAAGTCACCTGAACTTGCCCCCGAAGAACGTCTCCCAAGGCTGAACGTGTATCATCGGTTTTGGAGGAACGGACATGACGGGAATCGTGCGGGCGCGCTAGAGCGCGTTGACATTCATCGTGTCCAAATATGCGCGCTGACGATTGATAGCATGGACATGAATGCTCTCGGTGTTTGTTCGTAGCGCGTTGCGATGCGCCTGAA
>CANFDA010000128.1 GCA_947445215.1 Alphaproteobacteria bacterium
TGCTGAGAAACAGCAGCGAGGATGAAGTGTTGGCGGTGGTGGGGCACGAGATCGGTCATTATGTCATGGGCCACACCACTCGCGCGATCCTGCTGCAGGGTCTGCTGATGTTGCTGGGTTTTGGTTTCGCTGCCTGGGTGTTTCCCATAGCCGCCGATTTCTTCGGCGGCATCTGGCAGGTGCGGCGGGTCGACGACATCGCCAGCCTGCCCGCGCTGGCGGCGCTGCTGGGCCTGTTCGCCTTTCTGGTGATGCCGGTGAGCCATTACATCAGCCGCACCGACGAACACCAGGCCGACCTTTACGGCTTAAACGCCATGCGCAAGCCCGACGCTTTCGCCACCCTGCTGCTGAAACTGGCGCCGCATCGCAAGCTGGAGCCGGGCAATCTGGAAGAAGCGGTGTTCTATCGCCATCCGTCCGCCCGCAGCCAGATCGAGACGGCGATGGCCTGGAAGGCGCACCACATCGCCGACCCCGACATTCGCGAGATGGCGGGCCCGGGCGTGATCGCGCCGTAATTCTTCCGCCCGCATCCCGAAGGCCCGCGCGATCACCGCGTCGCATTGGGCGATGACGGCGTTGATTTCCTCATCGCGGCGGGCGCGGTGTTCCCGGAAGGCCTTGCTGTCAATGCCATGCACAAAACGGTTGCGATTGCCGAGGTGGCCGCCGCGTTTCTTACTAAGCGCAATCGCTGGCTGTCTTTTCGCACCCATTCGAACCAACATTAATTGGGGGGCCCTCACCCTATGCATGCCGTGCCTTCAACAGCACCAGTCTAGGTGCGGGAGCTTGGCCGGTCGCCGGGGATATGCGAGATGCGGATTTACACGCGATGTCACGGACGCCGAAGGGAAAACAGATACAAGCACGCGGTGGATAGCGCCCCGATGCCGCTCAGAATTGGGCGCTGAGAGCCCTGTAATCCGCGCCCAGTGCCGCGAACAGTTTTTCGCAGGCGGCACGCGCGCCTTCGTTCCATTCGGCGGTGAGCGAGGCCGACAGTGTCGCCTGACTTTTCAGAATCACGCCGTCATCGAGAATTTTCAGGCCGTTGTCGCGCAGCGTCGCGCCGGTGGTAGTGATGTCAACGATCACTTCGGCGGTGCCGGCCGCGGGCGCGCCTTCCGTCGCACCGGCCGACAGCACAATGCGATAATCGGCGATGCCATTATGGGCGAAGAAGCCGCGAGTGATGTTCGCGTATTTCGTCGCCACCCGCAGACGCTTGTTGTGCGTGGCGGCATAAGCGGCGCAGATATCATCCAGATCGGCCATGGTGGAAACGTCGATCCAGGCGTTCGACACCGCCACCACGACATCGGCGAAACCGAAGCCAAGCCCCATCACCATGGCAAGACGGCCTTCGATCTGTGGCGCGGATTCGCGCAGCAGGTCTTCGCCGGTGATGCCAAGATGAATATCACCCGCCAGCAAGGAGGATGCGATCTCGCTGGCCGACAGCAGCATGACTTCGATTTCCGGCAGACCGGCGAAACGGGCGCGATAGCCGCGCGAACCGGCTTCCTGCTCCAGCGCGACGTCGCGCGCGGCGAACCATTCGCCACAGGCTTCCTTAAGGCGTCCCTTGGAGGGGATGGCGATAACGAGTTTACTCATGCGCCACCTTTGATCGTGGCGAGCAAGCGCTCGGTGTGAATGGCGCAGCCCACCGCCGTGACAGGCTTGGGCGCGCCCAGCAGTTCCAGCAGATTGTCGTAACGCCCGCCGCCCGCCAGTTCGGTGCCGGACAGGCTGCGCAGTTCGAAGACGAATCCAGTATAATATTCCATGCTGCGACCGAAATGCGCGTTGAATTCCACGCGTTCCACGCCTAGCGATTTGAGCAGCGCCACGCGAGCTTCCACGGCGGCCAGTTCGGCTTCCAGCGCGATACCGGCTGTTTTCAGCAAGGCGCGAATATCCGACAGCGCTTTCTCGATGGGCGCGGAGATGCTGAGCAGCCGCGTGATCGCGCCTGCAACATTACCGTCCAGCTTGAGCACCTCGGCGGCCTTGGCCCGGGCGCGAGCGATCACTTCGCCGCGTGTGCGGCCCGCCCGCGGCGCGTCACCCTGGGCCTCCAGCAGCGCGGCGATTTCCGTCTCATCCTGCGGCAGGCGTGAGGTTTCATCGCCATGGCCAATGCGGTCCAGCAGCGTCTCGACATAGCCCGCGCGCCAGAAGTGGCGCTTGAGGCGCGAACGCCAGTGCTCCGGAATCGTCAGCGCATCTACCAGCGCCCCGAACAGGCCCAGATCGCCCATGCGGATGGTGAAATCCTTCAGACAGGCGGCGCGCAATGCCTCAACCGACAGCGACAGAATTTCGACATCGCCTTTGGCCTTGTCGGCTTCGCCGAACAGTTCGACGCCCGCCTGGAAGAATTGCACCGGCAAGTCGCTTTTCGATTCATGGCGGAAGACCATGCCGTTGTAGGAAATGCGTGCGGGCAACGCCGCAACGCTCTCGACCAGACGCTTGGCAATGGGAATGGTGAGGTCGGGCCGCAGCGCCAGATCGTTGCCCGACGGATCGGTTAGCGTGAAGGTGCGGCGGCGGATTTCCTCGCCCGAACGATCCAGGAATAGTGCGGCGGGCTGCAGCACCGACGGTTCCTCTCGGGCATAGCCGCGCGCGCCGAACAGCTTCAGCAGCGTCACCGCCTGCGTGTTCAGCGCATCGATGTCGGACGGCCCGTAATAGGGTAACGCAGACATCAGCCCCCCAGCAGTTTACGCACTTGCGCGACCAGATCGGCGCGCGGCACCGAAATTTGCGCCTGGCGCGTGGCGGTCCATTCGGCGCGGCTTTCGACGCCTTTCGCCAGCTCGGCGCCCAGCGCCAGATCCTTCACGGTAACGACGCCCTGCGCCTTCTCGTCCGGACCTTCGACCACGGCCAGCGCTGCACCGCGCTTGTCGGCATATTTGAACTGGTCGCCCATCTTGCCGGTACCGACATAGGCCTCGGCGCGAATACCCGCGGCGCGCAATTCCGCCGCCATCGCCAGCGCGCAGCCCGCGTCGCTCTTGTCGAAGCTGGTGATGACCACCAGCGGCGCCAGCGCACCTTTGTGACCCTTCAGCGCACTCAGCAAGCGGCTGACGCCGATGGAGATGCCCGCTGCCGGCACGCGCTGGCCAGTGAAGCGCGCCACCAGATCGTCATAGCGCCCACCCGAGGCGATGGAGCCGAACACGACTTCCTGCCCGTCTGCGTTCTTCACGGGGAACAGCAGTTCGGCTTCCCACACCGGGCCGGTGTAGTAATCCAGCCCGCGCACGACGCCAGTATCGAACAAAACGCGATCCGGGCCATAGCCATTCGCGTTCAGGATTTTCACAATCGCTTCCAGATCGACCAGCCCTTCGGCTCCGATGGTGCTGGTGCGGATCAGATGCGCGATCTGGTTAAGATGTTCTTCCTCGTCCTTCGCATCCGGCGCGACAAAGGCCAGCACGCTATGCGCCTGTTCCTGGGTCAGGCCCGCGCCCTTGGTGAAATCGCCGCTTTCATCCTTGCGGCCTTCGCAGAGCAGCGCCTGCACGCCTTGGACGCCCAGCCGGTCCAGCTTGTCGATGGCTCGCAGCACGATGCCGCGCCGCGCGGCGTCTTCCAGCGCGACGCCCGCCACTTCCAGCACGCCGTCCAGCAGCTTGCGGTTGTTGAGTTTGACGATGTAGCTGCCGCGCGCCAGGCCCAGCGCCTCCAGCGCGTCGCACAGCATCATCAGCAATTCGGCGTCCGCTGCGGGTGACGCGGACCCCACGGTGTCCGCGTCAAATTGCGTGAACTCGCGGAAGCGTCCGGGGCCGGGCTTCTCGTTGCGCCACACTGTGCCCGTTGCATAGCGGCGGAACGGCTTGGCCAGGTGCTGGAAGTTGGCGGCGACATGGCGCGCCAGCGGCGCGGTCAGGTCATAACGAAGGCTCATCCACTGCTCGTCATCATCCTTGAGCGAGAAGACGCCTGCGTTGGGGCGGTCCACATCGGGAAGGAACTTGCCCAGCGCATCGGTATATTCGAAGGCCGGAGTTTCCAGCGGATCGAAGCCATAGGACTCATAGACCTTGCGGATGGTCTCCAACATTGCCCGCTCGGACGCGAGTTCGGGGCCGCTTCGGTCGCGGAACCCGCGCGGCAGGCGCGCCTTGGGGCGTTGCGGTTTATCTTTGCTCATGGGACTCGAAAACTGAGGAAATCCGGGCGGTTGTACGGGAGGGGGGCGAAGGCCGCAAGAAAGCGGCGCGGCCTCTGAAGAATATTCAATTAAAACAATTATCTATACCTTTGTGAGCGGACGCCTTGCCATTGTGCAGCGCCACAGCAAATATCCCGCACCGCAATATAATAAGGAAAGCGCCGTGGCGGCCAACAAAGTCTATCCTGATGCAGGCACCGCGGTGTCGGGCCTGCTGTTCGACAGCATGATCATCATGACCGGTGGTTTCGGCCTGTGCGGCAATCCGGAAAACTGCATCGCCGCGCTGCGCGCCGATGGCGTGAAGGATATCACCGTCATCTCCAACAATTGCGGCGCCGACAATTACGGCCTGTATGTGCTGCTGGCCAACAAGCAGATCCGCAAGATGATCAGTTCGTATGTCGGCGAGAACAAGCTATTCGAGGAACTCTATCTCACCGGCAAGCTGGAGCTGGAATTGAACCCGCAAGGCACGCTGGCCGAGCGCATTCGCGCCGGCGGCGCGGGCATTCCCGCCTTCTACACCAAGACCGGCGTCGGCACGGTGGTGGCGGAAGGCAAGCCCACCGAGGAATTCGACGACCAGACCTATGTGCGCGAAAGCTGGCTGCGCGCCGATCTGTCCGTCATCAAGGCGTGGAAGGGCGATACCGAAGGCAATCTGATTTATCGCAAGACCGCGCGAA
>CANFDA010000129.1 GCA_947445215.1 Alphaproteobacteria bacterium
ATAAGGACATCGATGCGGCTTTTGCGCTGGGCCGTGTTCATCCCAAAATAGCCGCCCATCCAGTCCACGATCTGCACCGGGGTGGCGAAGGGATCGACGTTGAATTCCTGCGGGCACAGGCCGACCAGGCGGCGCGCCTCGCGATAGTGCTTCACCGAATCCAGACCGAAGATCTCGATGGTGCCCGCCGTGGGCTCGGCGATGCCGGTGACGCAATGGATGGTGGTGGATTTGCCAGCGCCATTGGGCCCGAGAAAGCCGTAGAAATCGCCTTCATGGACAGTCAGCGACAGGTCATCGACCGCGACATTGCCACGGCGGCGATAGACCTTGCGCAGATTGGTGATTTTAAGGGCGGGCGTCGGCATTTGTTCGATTCTGGTTGGCTCGAATATGGGGCGGCTAGCGTGGCTTTGCCAGAGGGGCGCCCCAGGTATGTGGCGGCGGCACCGAAGCACCCTGCCCGCCTGCCTTCACCGGGCGGTCGCCGAACTGGCCCAGCGTTAAAAGCCGATCATAAAGCGTAATCGCCCCCGCCATGCCAACATTGATGGAGAATCGCGTGGGGATCTTCACCACGAACTCGCACGCCGCCAGCACTTCGGGCGACAGCGAATAGCGCTCGGCCCCGAAGACATAGGCGGCACGGGTGGGATGGCGGAAGCGCGGCAATTCCACCGCATCGTCGGTAATCTCCACACCCACCAGGCGGCAGCCCAGCGGCAGGCGGAAATCCGCCTGCTTGTCGAAATGATAGAAGGGCATCACGCCTTCGGCGCGGCTGGTGTCGCTGGCCTGGTCGGACAGCTTTAGGCGCGGGGCGATGGAGAAGAAGAAGCTGGCGTCGAAGGCATGGGCGATGCGAACCAGGTTGCCCAGGTTCATCGGCTTGGAAATGCCGTCCACTCCTACGCCAAAATATCCGCGCACAGCCCCTCGGCGAATCTCACGATCCGCCGAAGTTTAGCACATTAGCGGCTGTAGCGGCGTTCGCGGGCGTCCCGACGGTCGGCCCGCTCCATCGCAGCGGTATAGGGCTGGACGCTGGTGATGACGCAGCGCTCGCGCTGGCCGGCAAAGCCGCGGCTGATCACTTCGTCGCCACGGGAAACGCAGGACAGGCCGAAATTGGAGCGATTGCGGATGGCCAGCGAGCCGTTGAAGTCGACGCCGTCGCAAACCCGGTTGAAGCCGACCTTGTACTTGTTGCGGAAGCGGTCGATCAAGATGATGTTCCGCTCATCGCCCCGGATGGCGGAGAAGCTGTCGATCTGGTTGTTGCGCAGGCATTGCTGCGGGCGCGGCTGGGCCGATGCTGGCGCGGCGGCGGCCAGGAAGGCGGCGGATGCCATGGCGGCGGCGAGAATGACCTTCATGATGTTCTCCTGTGGCGGTATGGAAACCGGCGTACCTATTATACGCGCAACCGCGACGGTTTGATCCATTTCTGCGTTACAGACTGCCTCCCGCCCGCTGAACCGCACATGAACGAAACCCCTGGAAACGGCCTTGCCGCGCGGTTGCATACCGGGCCCTTGGGGAAACTCGGCCCCGGCCTGATCACCGGGGCGGCGGATGACGATCCCTCCAGCATCGCCACCTATTCCCAGGCGGGGGCCCAGTTCGAGGTCAAGCTGAT
The DNA here is from genome assembly GCA_947445215.1 of Alphaproteobacteria bacterium. Classification (GTDB taxonomy): domain Bacteria; phylum Pseudomonadota; class Alphaproteobacteria; order Micropepsales; family Micropepsaceae; genus Rhizomicrobium. Next base: position 1,640 of record CANFDA010000129.1, read on the forward strand.
GCTGATCAGCGACCTAACCGGCGAGCACAGTCTTTTCAACGGTCTGTAGCATGCGCCCCAGATACACGCGCGAGGAACTGGCGGCAGCGGCCCTGTTCTGGATCGCCGCCGCAGGGCTGTGTTATTGGCTGCTGGCCTGATGCGGCTTACTCTGCTGCAGGCTGCTGCAGGTAGATTTCGCCGCCGGTCTGCTTGAACTCTTCGGACTTCTTGGCCATGGCGGCGCGGATCTCGGCCGACGACAGCGTGTCATTGGTGCCCTTGGCGGCGTCGCGTACTTCCTGCGAAATCTTCATCGAACAGAATTTCGGCCCGCACATGGAGCAGAAATGCGCAACCTTGGCGCCGTCGGCGGGCAGGGTTTCGTCGTGATAGAGCTGCGCAGTTTCCGGATCGAGCGCCAGGGCGAATTGGTCACGCCAGCGGAATTCGAAGCGAGCCTTTGACATCGCATCATCCCAGATGCGCGCCGCCGGATGGCCCTTGGCAAGATCGGCGGCATGGGCGGCAATGCGATAGGCGATCACGCCCGCCTTCACATCGTCGCGATCCGGCAGGCCCAGATGCTCCTTGGGCGTGACGTAGCAAAGCATGGCGGTTCCAAACCAGCCAATCATCGCCGCGCCGATGGCGCTGGTAATGTGATCGTAACCGGGCGCGACATCGGTGGTCAGCGGGCCGAGAGTATAGAAGGGGGCCTCGTCGCAGATCTTCAACTGACGGTCCATGTTTTGCTTGATCTTGTGCATCGGCACATGGCCGGGGCCTTCGATCATCACCTGGACGTCATGGAGCTGTGCGATCTTGTTCAGCTCACCCAGTGTTTCCAATTCGGCGAACTGGGCGGCGTCATTGGCGTCGGCGGTGGAGCCGGGGCGCAACCCGTCGCCCAGCGAGAACGACACGTCATACTGCTTCAGCAGTTCGCAGATTTCCTCGAAATGCGTGTAGAGGAAATTTTCCTTGTGATGCGCCAGGCACCACTTGGCCAGGATCGAGCCGCCGCGCGACACGATGCCGGTGACGCGCTCGGCGGTCAGCGGGACATGCGCCAGGCGAACGCCGGCATGGACGGTGAAATAATCCACGCCCTGCTCGCACTGTTCCACCAGCGTGTCGCGATAGATTTCCCAGGTCAGGTCTTCGGCGACGCCGCCGACTTTTTCCAGCGCCTGGTAGATCGGCACCGTACCGATCGGCACTGGCGAATTGCGGATAATCCATTCGCGTATGGTGTGGATGTGGCGGCCCGTCGAAAGGTCCATCACGTTGTCGGCGCCCCAGCGGATCGACCACACCAGCTTGTCCACTTCCTCGGCCACGCCCGAGGTGACGGCGCTGTTGCCGATATTGGCGTTGACCTTGGTGAGGAAGTTGCGGCCGATGATCATCGGCTCGGTTTCGGGATGGTTAATGTTGGACGGGATGATGGCACGGCCGCGCGCGATCTCGTCGCGCACGAACTCCGGCGTAATCTCGTCCGGGATCGAAGCGCCGAAGCTGTTGCCGTCGCGGGCGAAGGGCGAACGGCCCAGATTCTCGCGGGCGGCGATGAACTTCATCTCTTCGGTGATGATGCCCTGGCGGGCGTAATACATCTGGGTGACGTTGCGGCCCGGCTTGGCGCGCAGCAGCTTGAGGCCTGAGCGGGCGAATTGCTGCACCGACAGCTTCTCGCCGGGCTTGAGACCGTCATCTTCCGGCTTGCGGGTGCGACCTTCATATTCTTCCACGTCGCCACGCGCGAGAATCCATTCGCGGCGGCGGGCGGGCAGGCCCTTCTCGATGTCGATGACGGCGCTTTCGTCCGTGTACGGACCGGATGTGTCGTAGAGCCGAACCGGCGGCTCGCCGCCCGAGAGCTTCACTTCGCGGAACGGCACGCCATCGACCATCAGCTTGTTCGAGCCGGGCAGCGCGCCGCGCGTAATGGCCATGGACTTGTCGAGAATGGGCTTGTTCATCGTCTTGACCTCTCCCTACGCCGGCAAGTCTTCTTTCGAGAAGAAGGGTCCGGATCAGGTTCAAAGGGATTCGCGGGATTGCGATCTCAGGCTCTACTCTTCAAGGAAGAGGGCGAGCCGCCCCTGGGAAGCGGTGTTATACCGCCCCCTGCCCCGCCGTCGCAAACGGATTCAAGCCCTTGGGCAATCCGCCGCCTTGCAGTCCACAGGCAGAAATTGCAGAATCCCTGCGGTATTTGCCTGCGAGATCACTGACATGTCCGACAGCCTCATTCCCGTTCCGGAGCAATGGCGCACGCGCGCCTTCTGGGACAAGGCGAAGTACGAGGCGGCGTATGCCGAGGCGCTGGCCAACCCGGACGGCTTCTGGCTGAAGGAAGCTGCGCGGCTGGACTGGGCGAAGCAGCCCACCAAGGCGGGCGACTGGACCTTTGACGACGAAAGACTGTCGATCAAATGGTTCGAGGATGGCGCGCTGAACGTCGCCGCCAACTGCATCGACCGCCACCTAGCGGAACGCGGCGACCAGACCGCCATCATCTGGGAAGGCGACGATCCGGCCGACAGCCTGCATATCAGCTATCGTCAACTCCATGCCGAGGTCTGCCGCTTCGCCAATGTGCTGAAGATGCGCGGCGTCAAGAAGGGCGACCGCGTCACCATCTACATGCCGATGATCCCCGAAGCCGCCTATGCCATGCTGGCCTGCGCCCGCATAGGCGCTGTGCATTCTGTGGTGTTTGGCGGCTTCTCGCCCGACAGCCTGGCGGGGCGCATTACCGATTGCGACAGCAAAATCGTCATCACCGCCGATGAAGGCGTGCGGGGCGGCAAGGCCGTGCCGCTCAAGGCCAACACCGATGCGGCGCTGGCCAAGGCGCCAGGCGTCACCAGCGTGATCGTGGTCAAACGCACCGGCGGCGCGGTCAACATGAAGGCCGGGCGCGATGTCTGGTATCACCAGGCAGCGGCGCAAGTGCAGCCCACCTGCCCGGCGGAAGCGATGAACGCGGAAGACCCGCTTTTCATCCTTTACACCTCGGGCTCGACGGGAAGGCCCAAGGGCGTACTGCACACCAGCGGCGGCTATCTGCTCTATGCCGCCTACACGCACCATTACGTGTTCGATTATCACGAGGGCGACATCTATTGGTGCACCGCCGATGTCGGCTGGGTGACGGGCCACAGCTATATCGTCTATGGCCCGCTGGCCAATGGCGCGACGACGCTGATGTTCGAAGGCGTGCCGAATTA
>CANFDA010000130.1 GCA_947445215.1 Alphaproteobacteria bacterium
ATCAAGAACGTGCTGCGCGGCCTGCAGCGCCGCGAACTGGACTTGCGGCCGCGCGACCTTCTCTACCTGCTGAAGGATGCCTGGCCGATGGCGATGACCGGCTATTGGCGCTATGCGCGCAACCAGCTCTACATTCCGAAGAATATGCCGCTCAGCCTCAATATCTGGACCGAGCAGGTGCCACAGTGGAAGAACCATATCGCGCTCTCAGATCGGCTGGACGCAATGGGAAGCCCGAAGACCCGCATCCTCTGGCATGCCGACGAGGGCGATGAGCGCGCCTTCCGGGCCTGCCTGAAACGGCTGGGTCCTTATTGGGAACGCGCGGGCCTCGCCCAGGCGTGCCCGGTGCGGTGGTCGGCGGAAGCCCTTGACCCGGCGCTCAGCGTGGCGGCGGGGGCGGAGGATCTGGGCCACCCCTCCGGCACCACCCGCATGGGCCGCGACAAAAAGGCGTCCGTGGTCGATCTGGATCTTGCCTGCCACCATATCGCCAATGGCTGGATCGCCAGCGCTTCGGTGTTCCCCACCATGGGCAGCGCCAATCCGACTTATACGATCATCCAAATCGCCCTGCGTGCCGCCGATTCGATCGCGGCGAGGCTGGTCGCTTGAGGGGTGGAGCGCGCGGCGCTTTTGTGGCATGGACAGGCCCTACTGGGGCGCCAGGACGGTCATGGATTATTCTTCTCCTTTTCTGATGGGTTTGCGGTGCGTGGGCCGCAAGCTGGGTGTGCTGCGGCCCGTCCAGATCGTCTGGCGCAAGTTGCGCGGCGAGGCGTATGAACAGGATTTCGAGCGCGCGCTGCTGAACGGCATAAAACCCGGCGACGTGGTGTGGGACATTGGCGCCAATATCGGATTCTACACCAGCAAGTTTGCCGACATTGTCGGCCCCACCGGGAAGGTGGTGGGCTTCGAGCCCAGCCCTGAAACCTCGCAGACCCTGAAAACGAACTGCGCCGGCCATCCCAATGTGGTGTGCGAACAGATCGCGCTTTCCGACGTTGCCGGTGAAGCGGATTTCCATATTGCCGCTGAAGCCAACAGCCCCGTCAGCGGCCTGGCCCAGCGCAGCGCCATTCCCGTCGCCCAGGTGTGCAAGGTCCGCGTCATGACCGGCGACGAATTCGCCGCCGCCAATCCGGCTCTGGCGCCGTCCAAGATGAAGATCGATGTCGAGGGCTTCGAACTGGAAGTGCTGCGCGGCATGAAGTCGGTGCTGGCGTCACCCCGGCTGAAAGCGGCCTATATCGAGGTGCATTTTTCCTCGCTGGCCGAGCGCGGCCTTACGGGTGCGCCGACCGAGATTGCCGCCATGCTGAAAGAAGGTGGGTTCAAGGTGCGCTGGACCGATGCATCGCATATCGAGGCCATTCGCGCGGGCCAGGGCTGACGTTCGGGTGGGTATGGCCGATCTCGCTGTCATCATCCTCACCTACAACGAGGAAAAGCATATCACGCGGGCACTGGAGTCCATCCGCGGCATCGCCCGCGAAATCTTCGTGATCGACAGCTTTTCCACGGACGCGACGGTGGACCTGTCGCGCGCCGCCGGCGCCGTGGTGCTGCAGAACAAGTTCGTCAACCAGGCCAAGCAGTTCCAGTGGGGCATGGACAATGCCCCGATTACGGCCGCCTGGGTGCTGCGGCTGGATGCCGACGAGGTGATCGAACCTGACCTGGCCGCGCGCATCGCTGCGGAATTGCCGGGATTGGCGCCGGACATCACGGGCGTCAATCTCAAGCGCAAGCATATCTTCTTGGAGCGCTGGATCCGGCATGGCGGGCGTTACCCGCTGGTGATGCTGCGCCTCTTCCGTCGCGGCCATGCCCGCATCGAAGACCGCTGGATGGACGAGCATATCGTCGTCCAGAGCGGTCGCACCGTCGTCTTCGAAGGTGGTTTCGCGGACCACAATCTCAATGACGTGGCGTTCCTGATCGACAAGCACAACAAGTATGCCACGCGCGAGGCGATCGACGTGCTGAACAAGCGCTACGGCCTGTTCACGCGCGAGGCAGGGCTTTCTGCCGGGAACAGTTCCGGCCATTCGGCGCTCAAGCGCCTGGTGAAGGAGAAAATCTACAACCGCATGCCTCTATGGGCGGGGCCACTGGGGTATTTTCTCTATCGCTATACCGTCCAGCTTGGCTTTCTCGATGGCAAGCCGGGCCTGATCTACCATGTACTGCAGGGCTTCTGGTACCGCTTTCTGGTAGGCGTGCGGGTGTACGAGCTGGACGAGGCGCTGCGCCCCTGTCCGCCGGAGAAGCGCAAGGCGCTGCTGACGCGCCTGACAGGGCTCACGCTGGGCAGTTAAGTTTTGTGATTTCGTTTTCGCGGTCGGTGCAGGGTGTTCGCAATGCATGACTCCCCCGGCCACCAGCAACTGCCGCAGATATCGGTCGCCCTGCTTAGTGATGCCACCCAGCTTCTCCTTGCCGCCACTGGAGTTCTGCCGTGGTACCAGGCCGATCCAAGCAGCCAGATCTCTGCCCGACTTGAAGGCTGCGGGGGCCGGCACCGTGGCGACCATGGCGCTGGCCAGCACAGGGCCGACGCGGGGCACTTCCATCAAACGGCAGCCTATCTCGGTGGACAGGGCGTTCGCCCTGACGCGGCGGTCATTTTCCAGCACCTGATCATTCACCAGCCCGAGCTGGCAGACCAGCGACGCCAGTGAGGCGCGGGCCACTGCCGGCACACGCTCATCATCCGGGTTGCCCAGAATAGCGATCAGCCGCTGAAGGCCGTTGCGACCCACCGGGGCGACCAGGCCGTACTCTGACATATGGCCCCGGATCGCATTTGAGAGCTGCGTGCGCTGCCGTGTCAGCATGAGCCGCACGCGGTGCAGGACCAGCGTTCCCTGCTGCTCGCAGGTCTTGATCTCGACAAAGCGCATTGTCGGCCTGGTGACCGCCTCACAGATCGCCTCGGCATCCGCCGCATCGTTCTTCTGCCGCTTCACATAAGGCTTCACATAGCGGGGTGCCATCAGTCTTACATTGTGGCCAAGCTTCCTGAGCTCCCTTCCCCAATGGTGGGCGGCCGCGCAGGCTTCCATGCCGACCAGGCAAGCGGGCTGCTTCGCGAAGAACTGAAGCAACTTGCTGCGGGTTAGCCGCCGTTGGACGACGACCGCGCCCGCCGCACTAACACCGTGTACCTGAAAAACCGACTTCCCCAAGTCCAATCCAATTGTCACTGCTGATTCCATGGCTCTCCTCCATCTTGCCAACCCCTATAGGCTGGCGGGGTGGTGGAGAGCCGTCCACAGCATCAATAGCGGACATTGCGGACGGTTAAGGCCCCGGATCGCAGCAAAGATTATTTAAACCATGGCAACACCCTTCCATGGAAATTAGGAACGGTGTCCCAGCCCCGCCGTTCTCGGATGGTAACGATTGGGACCTTGCCAGTGCATAGCATAAGAACCCCCGAATATTATCGAGCACGGGCGGCTGAAATGCGGCGACTGGGCGACAAGGCAGCCGATTCCGCAATCCGCGAAACCTATTTAATTATCGCCGCCGATTGGGACAAGCTGGCATCCCACTTAGACGCGAGCGTACCTCGGCCTAAGTCAAAAGTTGGCCAGTACCTCAACCCGTGACAGTGTCGGGTTTGCGCCAATAGCGGCCATTCACCGGAATAGCAGGTAATGCACTTACGTCCCGTATTACCCTTCCGTAACTTTCGCCCGTTCATCGCGTTGAGTTCGCGACGTCCTAAAGCGGTTGAGTCTCTGGATCGAACCGCAATGTCCGGCGACGGACAGGTGATCGGAACGACGGGTTTGATCGTAAGCCCGCCCCTCCCTTCGCCAACAAAGGAATAAATCGATGAAGATCCTTCTGCGTGGGGCAAAATGAAGACCGCTCTTTCGTCGTCAAATCCGTTTGCAAGTTCGCCGTCGCAGGTGACATGGGCCTATGGATATGAATTCATTCCGGAAGGTTCCATTGTTCTGGATTACGGCTGCGCCAGTGGCGATTTTATTACCATCGCGGCAGAGCACAAGAAAATGACGGCCTATGGGGTGGAAAAAAACAAAGACCTTGTACTCTCCCTCAATCGGCCAATCATTAGGCATGTCGATCGGGAGATTCCTTTCCCCGACGCATCATTCGATGTCGTCACTCTCTTCGACGTCATTGAGCATGTCTATGACCAGAAATTCCTGTTGCGTGAAATAAGGCGGGTACTGAAGCCGGGGCGCATGATCGTCGTTACGGCACCGCATCAGTACGCATTTTCATTTCTTGACCCAGGCAACATGAAGTATCGCTTCCGGTGGCTGCATAAGCTCTGGTACACGCGCAGACATTCTGCCGCGGAGTATGACTACAAGTATGTGAACAATCCTTATGGCCTCATTGGCGATGTCGATAAGGAAAAAGCGTGGCATCAGCATTTCAAGAAGGCCGAATTGCGGCATCTCATCGAGAGCGCGGGATTTCGCATGACCGATATGGACGGCTTCGGACGCTACAATGATCTGATGGTCCTGCTAGGGGCGTTTGGTATCAAGTTCAGCGAGAAATTCTGGGCATGGCAGCAATACAAATTTGATAACGTGATGCTGTTGTCTACTGCCAAAGTGAGCCCAAACTAGCGTGGCTTGCTGGGTGGCGGCTCAGCCGCTGTGCCCATTCTCGAATAGCAGGTCGGCCTGCAGGCTCTGACCGGTCACCGGATGAAAGCTGGGATTGAGCACGCCCGCCAGGCGGAAGCCGCGCGCCTGCAGCCAGGCGATCATCTCATCGGCCATGACCTGGCCGTCATAGAAGGGCAGGAACGAGGCTTCGACGTAAAGCTGGTGG
>CANFDA010000131.1 GCA_947445215.1 Alphaproteobacteria bacterium
AGCGCGTCGGCGCGGGCCGCCACGGCCTGCTTGTCCACGATCAGCGCCCCGCCCGCCTGCAACCCGATACCCGCAAGACCAATGGAAGCGACGCGCTCCAACGTGGCGATGCCGATCACCGGCAGGTCGGTCTTGGCATCCTGCGTCTGCTTCAGCGCTTTCACCAGCACGCCGCGTTTGTTGCCGGGCGTGCCGCGTATGGCTTCGCGTAAACTGCCGACACGCGATAGCATCTGATCGGTACCTTCGGCGGCTTCCACCGCCAGCGGCAGGCCATCGCAGACGACAGCCGCCTGGCCAACATCCATCGCGCCCAGCGCCCTGACGATGGCGAAGGCACTGTTCATGTCGGCGCGGTTATCCTCGCCGGGAGACAGGCGGCCCAGATCGCCTTGCCCGCACACCAGCCCAGGCGCGGCCTCGGCCACACCGACGCCGCGAAAGCCTTCTTCCTCGAACATGGTGATGATGAAGCGCAGCAAGCCGTCATCGCCCTGGCGCGCCGCCTTCAGGGCGCGGGGCAGCAACAGCACGCCGCGCGCGTCCAGCTTCATCTCGGAGAATTTTGGCCGGTTCACCTGTCCGGCCAGCAGGAAATCCGTCACGCCTTCACGGCAAAACGCCGTGAAGGCCTGACCCGGCGCGCCGGGCGAACCCCATTCATGGGGAAAATCCGCCAGCCATTCGCCCGTCACCGAACCAGTGAGCGCCATGACGAAAACCTTGCGGCCATCGGCAGACACACTTTGCGCCACCGCGCGCGGGAGGTCGCCGCCACCCGCGATGATGCCAAGCGCACCCATCATCAGGCGTCTCCACCACGGCGACGGGCCAGGCACAATTCCTGTTTCGCATCCGCCAGGATGAAATCCACCACTTCATCCACCTGCGGCACACCGGGCCAGCGGCTACGCGCCTCAGTGGCGCGGCTGCGAAGATCGCCGCCAACGCCGTAAAAGATGTGCCGGAATCCGGCGCGCAGGGCGTTGATGGCGTCGCGGCTCATGCCGCTGCGCTTCAGGCCAATGAGATTGAGGCCCGCCAGTTCGGCATGATCGCCAAAGGCCATGGCATAAGGAATGACATCGCGGTTGACGCCGGTGAGGCCGCCCACCATGGCGGCGCGCCCAACGCGGCACCATTGCTGCACCGCAGCCAGGCCGCCGAAAATCACGCGGTCGCCGATGGTGACATGGCCACCCAGGCAGACGGAATTGGCGAAGGTGACGTCATCGCCCAACACGCAATCATGCCCGACATGGCTGTTGGCCATGAAATAGCCGCGCGCGCCCACGGTCGTGACACCGCCGCCCTTCTGGCTGCCGCAGCTCATGCTGACCATCTCGCGCAGCACGCAATCTTCGCCCACGATCAACTGTCCATCAGCATAGTCACTGCCGCGGATCTGGCCGTCGCCGCCGACCACCGCCTGCGGATAAATCTTGCTACGCGCACCGATGCGGGTAAGGCCCTGGATGCTGACATGGCTGTGCAGCCGCACGCCGTCGCCCAATGTCACGCGCGAGCCGACATGACAGAAGGGACCAATCTCGACTTCGGCCCCCAGCACCGCGCCGTCTTCCACGATGGCGGTGGCATGGATAGCCATCAGGCGGTTTTCTCGCTGCCGTCATGGATCATGGCGCTGTATTCCGCTTCGGCGCAAAGATCGTCGCCAACAAAGACCTGGCCCTCGAACTTGAAGACGGGGCCACGGCGGCGCACCGCCTTGACCGGCATGCGCAACAGGTCGCCGGGGCGAACCGTTTTGCGGAAGCGCGCCTTGCCGATGGTCATGAAGAAAACCTTGCTGCCCGCGCCCTGCCCCAGACTGTGCTGCACGATGGCGCCAGAAGTCTGGGCCATCGCCTCGATCAGCAGTACGCCGGGCATCACGGCGTAATCCGGAAAATGTCCCTGAAAATGCGGCTCGTTGTAGCTCACCGCTTTCCAGCCCGTGCCGCTTTCGAACGACACAATGTCGGTGATCCACTCCACGAACAGGAAGGGGGCCCGGTGCGGCAGCAGCTTCAGGATGGCGTCGATGTCAATTTCGGATTCAGTCATGCTCAGTTTTTTTCTGTTGGCGTACCAGCTTCTTCACCGCGGCAAGCTCGCGAACCCACTCCTTCAGAGGCCGGGCGGGCATGCCGCCATAATCCTTGCCGGCTTCGTAGATGGTGTTGGACAGCAGTCCCGACTGGCCGGCGATGCGGGCGCCGGAGCCGACGCGGACATGGTCGCCCACGGCGACCTGGCCGGCGATGATGACGAAATCGCCAAGATCGGCGCTACCCGCCAGGCCGGCCTGCCCAATGATGATACAGTGGCGGCCGGTGCGGACATTGTGGGCGATCTGCACCAGATTATCGATCTTGGTGCCCTCGCCGATCACCGTGTCGCCGATGGCGCCGCGATCAACGGTGGAGTTGGCGCCGATCTCGACCTTGTCCTGCACGATGACGCGGCCCAGCTGGGGCAGCGCGACATGGCCCGTGCCGGACGAGGCATACCCGAAGCCGGGCTGGCCGATGCACACGCCCGGCATCACGATGACGCCATCGCCGATATAGGCATGAGTGATGGTGACATTGGCGCCGATCACGCAATTGCACCCGATGGCGACGCCAGGCCCGATGGCGCAGCCGGGGCCGATGCGAGTGCCCTCGCCGATTTCAGCGCCCCCGCCCACGACCACATTGTGGGATAGCATCACGCCCGGGGCAATCTTAGAGCTGGGATCGACCGCGATTTGCGGCCAATGCGTCAGGCCATATTCAGGATAGAAATGCGACGCCATCGCGGCCCAGGCATGGCCAACCGACTTCACCGGCAACAGCACCATGCCGGATGGCGGGTCCGCCACGCCCCTGTCAGGCACGAGACAGAAACCCGCGCCGCTGCGGCTGAAGGCGGCCTTCTGATCGCGGGTGCCGTTAAAGAAGGAAAGATGCGAAGGACCCGCGGCATCTAGGCCGGCGACATCGGCCACCGCGCTGTAGCCATTGGCGGGCGCAGGCAATCCCAGCTTCGCGCACAATGCAGAGAGCGCATGCGGCCCGGTGTTGCGGTAGAAGCGGGGATCAGCCATGGGCCGGCTATTGCCGGGCCGGCGTTGCGCCTAGCATCACCTTGTAGGTCGGCATGCGGGCGTCCAGCTGGGCGATGGCTTCGACCGTGATGTCGAAGGCGTTGTTGTTGGCGAAGATCACCGCGCTCTTGTCCACCACCAGGTTGGCGCCGCGCGCCTTGACGATCTCATCGATGATGGGCTGCAGAGACTTGGAGATGACCTGCTGCGCCGATGCCGCGGCCTGCTGGATCTGCGCCTGGCGGCGCTCTGCGCTCTCCTGAAGGCCGCGCGCCTTGGCGTTGAAGGCGTCTTCCTTCTGCATGCGCGCTTCGGCGCCCAGAATGGCCACCTGCTGGCGCAGCGCCTGGCCTTCCGTAGCCAGGGCCTTTTGCTGCGCTTCGAAATTGGCGCGGGTCTGGTTTCCCATCGCCTGCAACTGCTTGGCGATGTCCTGTCCCACTTTCGAGTACTGGATCAGCGCATTGCGATCCAGCACCACGATCTTGGGCGCGGGTGGCGGCGCTGCCTTGGCGGGCGGGGTGGATGCGAGGGCGATCAGGGCAAGGGTAAGGAGCTTCTTCATAGATCAGAATCCTGTTCCTGTGCTGAAGTGGATAATCTGTTCGCGGTCATAGGGCGTCTTGGCCAGCGGAATGCCGACATCGATATTGATCGGACCGAAGGGTGACGTCCAGCCGACCGAGAGGCCCGCAGACGCGCGGAATGCCAGATTGTCGCGGATGCAGCTGCTGACCGTGCAGGTGCGGCCGAAGACGGTGTCGAGATGGCCGACGGTGCCGAAATCGGCGAACAGCCCGAAATTGACGCCAAAGCTTTCTGGGAACAGCGACGGGAATTTCAGGCTCGCCGTGCCGATGGCCGAGACATTGCCGCCCACCGCCGAGACCTGTTCGTTCTGGGAAACGTCGCGCGGGCCCACGCCTGCGATGGCGAAGCCGCGGAAGGAATCACCGCCTTCGAAATAGCGCGAATTGACCGGGACCGGCGTGCCGTCATACCCGGTGATGTATTTGACGCGTCCGGTGAGCGAGCCCACCACCGCACCGCCGAAGAACGGAGCGTAACGGGCAAAGGTCGCCTGCGTTTCCAGGTAGCGCAGCGTGCCGCCGAAACCGGCGAAATATTGCGCGAAGGAGAAGCTGCCGCCATCGGTGGGGCGGCGGAAATCGTCGACATCGGTATAGGTGTAGGCATAACCCAGCACGGAACCGTTCTGCTGCCCGTCCGCCAGCAGGATTTCTAGCGGCGCGCCGCCGGTCACGTTCACCTCCTGGATCTTGTACATGTAGGTGAGCTGGACGCCGGAGAATTCCGAAACCGGGAAGCCCAAGCGCAGGACCGCCGCGCTGGTGTCGCTGCTGAACGCAGCTTGGGTGTAGTCGATATAGACCTTCTGCAGATCGAAGCCGGCATTGAGTGGCCGGTCCAGGAACCACGGCTCGGTGAAGCTGAGCTGGAACTGCTTCTGGATATAGGACACGCGGGCGATCGCGTTCAGGGTCTGGCCGCGGCCGAACAGATTGATTTCGGTATAGCTGACATCGCCGATCAGGCTGGAGTAAGAGGAATAGCCCAGGCCAACCGCGATCGAGCCGGTCGATTGTTCGGTCACCGCCACGGTGACATTGGTACGGTCGGGCTGACTGCCCGGCGTGTTGCGCACCTGCACATCCTTGAAGAAGCCCAGGGCGCGGATGCGCTGCTGCGAACGGTCCACCATCACGC
>CANFDA010000132.1 GCA_947445215.1 Alphaproteobacteria bacterium
CGCTGAGATCAAGTTCGGCGACAATGACCGGCTAGGCGCGCGCGTCGCTTCGATGATGAGCGCCGACCGGTTGCTGCTATTGTCCGATGTCGATGGCCTCTACACCACCAATCCCGGCCAGGATGCGAACGCGCGGCACATCCCGGAAGTGCCCGCGATCACGCCGGAAATCGAGGCGATGGCGGGCGACAGCATTTCCGGCGTCGGCCGGGGCGGCATGGCCTCCAAGCTCATCGCCGCCAAGATCGCCACGGGCGCGGGCTGCGATGTCGTCATTGCCAAAGGCGAGGCGCTCAATCCGCTCACGGCGTTGACGAATGGCGCGAAACACACCCGCTTTCGCGCCTCGGTGACGCCGGCTGCGGCGCGCAAGCGCTGGATCGCTGGCGTGCTGCGGCCCGAAGGTTCGCTGGTGATCGACGAAGGCGCGGTCAAGGCATTGCAGGACGGCAAGAGCCTGCTGCCTGCCGGCATCCGCCAAGTCGATGGCCGTTTCGAGCGCGGCGACGCTGTGCTGGTGAAGACCCGCGATGGCCGCGAAGTGGCGCGCGGCCTGGTCGCCTACAGCGCCGAGGATGCGGAACGCATCGCGGGCAAGCGCAGCCTCGAAATCGAGGCGATCCTGGGCTATCGTGGCCAGGATGAGATGATCCACCGTGACGACCTCACGCTGACCGGGACCTGAGTTATGAACGTGCAGAACAATCTCTCTGCTGAAATGCAGGCCATCGGCATCGTCGCCCGTCAGGCCGCCCGCGCCATGCGCGAAGCGTCCGGGGATGCCAAGACCAAGGCGTTGCGCGTGGCCGCCAACGCTATCCGCAGCAACGCCGCCGCCATCCTCGACGCCAACAAGGGCGATATCGAAGCCGCGAAATCCAACGCCATGGCCGCTCCGATGGTCGACCGGCTGATGCTGAACGACGCCCGCATCGAAGCGATGGCCAAGGGAATCGAAGTGGTGGCCGATCTACCCGATCCCGTCGGGCGCGAATTGGCGCGCTGGTCCCGGCCCAATGGCCTCGACATTGCCCGGGTCGCTACGCCCATCGGCGTTATCGGCATCATCTATGAATCCCGCCCCAACGTGACCGCGGACGCCGGCGCGCTTGCCCTAAAGGCGGGCAATGTCGCTATCCTGCGCGGCGGTTCGGATTCCATCCGCTCCGCCACCGCCATCCTGGCTGCGATGCGCGAGGGCCTGCGCGCCGCCGGCTTGCCCGATGCGGCTTTGCAGATGGTACAGAGCACCGACCGTGCCGCTGTCGGCCTGATGCTGGAAGGCCTGAACGGCAATGTCGATCTGATCATTCCGCGCGGCGGCAAGGGCCTCACCGGTCGTGTCATGGCGGAAGCGCGCGTGCCCATTTTGGCGCATCTGGAAGGCATCGTTCATGTTTATGTTCATGCTGCCGCCGACGCGGAAAAGGCGCGCAAGGTGGTGCTGAACGCCAAAATGCGTCGTACCTCGATCTGCGGCGCGGCGGAAACGCTGCTGCTAGACCGCGTCATCGTTAATGGCCTTGGCGCTACCATCCTCAAGGATCTGGCCGATGCGGGCTGCGAAATTCGCGGCGACGACGCCGTGCGCGCCGTGTTCCCGGCTGCCAAATCCGCGACAGAAGATGACTGGAAGACGGAATATCTCGACTCTATCATTGCTGTGCGCGTGGTCGATAATGTGGAAGAGGCGATCCAGCATATCGAAACCCATGGCTCGCATCACACCGATTCCATCGTGACGGAAGACACCGCTGCGGCCGAAGCCTTCCTGAACAGCCTGGACAGCGCCATCGTGCTTTGGAACGCCTCGACCCAGTTCGCCGATGGCGGCGAGTTCGGAATGGGAGCGGAGATCGGCATCGGCACCGGCAAGATGCATGCCCGTGGCCCGGTCGGTGCGGAACAACTCACCACCTTCAAGTATGTGGTGCGCGGCAATGGCCAAACTCGGCCTTAGAGAGCCCGCCCCTAACGGAGATTTTTATGAGCAAGCACCAGGGCGGTTGTCATTGCGGCAAGGTCGCCTATGAGTTTGAAGATGGCCCCATCGCCGAAGGGCTGGAGTGCAATTGCTCCATCTGCGGCAAGAAGGGCGCTATCCTGCACTTTGTGCCCGCCGCCTCCTTCACGCTGAAGACGCCGCGCGAGGCCCTGACCACCTACACTTTCAATAAGGATGTGATCGAGCACCATTTCTGCGCGACTTGCGGCGTGTCCTCGTTAGGCGATGGTACCAACCCCAAGGGCAACCGGATGGCGGCGGTCAATCCGCGCTGCGTCGAAGTCATCGATCCGCGCGCTCTTAAGGTCAACTTCTTCAATGGGCGCGGCATTTGAACTGGATCGTCCCACCGGGGCCGGTGAGGCCAAAAGCTACCATTGGTCTGCTGGGCGGTTCCTTCAATCCGCCGCATAAGGGCCACCTCTATGTCAGCGAGGTGGCGAAGAGGACGCTGGGCCTCTCCGCCGTCTGGTGGCTGGTGACGCCCGGAAATCCGCTCAAGCGCGCCAGCGAACTGGCCGATCTTCTCACCCGCACCGCCTTGGCGCAGCAGGTGGCGGGAGCGCAGGCGACCGTCACCGCCATCGAGGGACGCATCGGAACCCGCTACACCGTCGATACCTTGCGGGCGTTGCGACGGCGCTTTCCGGACGTGCGCTTCGTCTGGCTGATGGGCAGCGACAACCTTGCCGGGTTCGGGCGCTGGAAGGACTGGGCCACTATCGCGGCCTCGGTTCCCATCGTGGTGGTGCGGCGTCCGGGTACCGCGCTCGACACCCTGAAATCGCCGCTTGTGCGCCGTTTCGGGCAGGCGCGCCGCCTGACCGCACCGCCCTGCGTCCTGCTGCTGGATGGCCCGCGCAGCCCGCAAAGCTCCAGCGCCATCCGCATGGCCTTGGAGCCGCGCCTGATGGCGTGATAAAGTGTTCCGTCACCCGGAGTACGCGCCCTGAAAGCCAAGAAAACGCCTGCGAAGAAGCCCGCCGCCAAGAAAGCCGCCAAAAAGGTGGTGAAAAAGGCCCCGGCGAAAAAGGCTCCCGCAAAGAAGGCCGCTGCCAAGGCCGCGCCCGTCAAGAAGAAGCCCGTCGCCAAGACACTAGCCAAGGTGAAAGCCAAGGCGAAGACGCCCGTTCGCAAAAAAACCACGGCCAGGCCAGCAAAGGTCAAGATCGCGGCCAAGGCTGCGGCGCAGACCGACCTGCTAAAGCGCATCGTTGCCTCGCTGGACGACAACAAGGCCGAGAACATCATCACCATCGACCTGGAAGGGCGCTCCGCCCTGTGCGACGCGGCGGTGATCGCGTCCGGCCGTTCGTCGCGCCATGTTGCCGCCATCGCCGACCATCTGGCGCGCAAGCTGAAGGAAGCGGGCTATGGCTCGCGGCCCATTTCCGGCGCGGGCGCCGGCGACTGGGTGCTGGTCGATGCGGGCGATGTCATCGTGCACATCTTCCGCCCCGAAGTGCGCGAGTATTACGACCTAGAAGGCATGTGGAACGTCGGCGCACCTGCCAAGGCGTTCTGAGTGCGCCTCTGGGTCATCGCCATAGGGCAGGGGCGGGGCACGCCGGAAGGCCAGCTGGTCGAGGATTTCATCGGCCGCGCCCAGAAGATGGGACGCAACCTCGGTTTCCCTGCCGCCGCTGTGGAAGAATTGTCCGTCTCCAAAGCGCGGGACGTGACCACCCGCATGAAGGACGAGGCCGAGCGTCTGGCCGATCGCGTGCCGGACGGCGCCCATGTTGTTCTGCTCGATGCCAAGGGCAAGGGCATGACGTCGGAAGATTTCGCAGAATTCCTGGGTGTGCTGCGCGATGCAGGGACGCGCGATCTGGCCTTTGTCATTGGCGGGCCGGATGGGCTTGGCCCCCTGCCCGGCAAGAAGTCAGGCCGCAGCCTGGCCTTCGGACCACAGACCTGGCCGCATCTGCTGGCCCGTGTGCTGCTCAGCGAGCAGATCTATCGCGCCATGACTATTCTGGCCGGTCATCCCTATCATCGCGCCTGACGCGAAAACGCCGCCGCGGGGGAGAGACCGCGACGGCGCTTGTATGCGTAGGTGTGTTTTTAAGTCTTAGCCGCCATTGCCACAGAACTGGGCCTTCACGGCACAGTCAGCGGCGCTGGATGCCTGGCACTGGGCCAGACCGAAGGCCGCGGCAGCAAGTTTGTCAGCGTCGGTGACCACATAGGACTGGCGAGCCTTGCCGCTGGTGACCAGCGAGCCCCAATTGCCTGCCAGGCTGGTCTTGACCACGCAATTCTGACCGCCAGACTTCTGACATTCCTCCGGCGAGCGCTGTTCGGCGGTGGCGGGATCGCTAAAGCCCCAGGCTTTAACGAAATTGCCTGTCTCGTCGCTCATGGCGAGAGCGCCATAAGCGCCGGCAGGCGGCGCACCGCTCTGGCCTGTAAGACTGGACACACCGGGCAGGCCCGGGCTCTTGGGGTAGAAATAGATCCACGAAGCGGAGAATACGCCCGCGAACAGGACGAGCAGCAACAGCCCGCCGAAAATGCTCTTACTGCGATCGCCGACCATGGCAACCTTCTCCACTATGATTTCGCTTTCAGTCTCTTCGAGTCCCATACCAGTCCGAAACGGCGCGGATTGGCCCGCTTCGGTAAAGAAATGGCCTGTCAATCCTTCCTTAACCATGTCCA
>CANFDA010000133.1 GCA_947445215.1 Alphaproteobacteria bacterium
GGGCCAGCGGCGCCAGGCCCGGCACCGACGCGATCTGCGCTTCGGTGGCGGTATTGGCGTTGATCAGCGCCGGGGCCTGCGCCATGGCAGGCATGGCGGCGGCGAACAGCAAGGCCATGAGGGCAACAAGTATCTTGCGCATTTTTCCTCTCCTTTGAATTAGGTGGCGTAGGTGGAACGCCGCGGTTTATTGGCCAGAAAAAGGCGCCACGCTTCCAGCAGCGCCAGCGCTGCGATGTGGCAATAGGCAACGAACGGATCGAACGCTGTCAGCGCCCAATGCAGGAAGGTGAGGATCGCGGCAGCATGAACCAGCCGGTGCAGTTTCTTCCAGCCACGCCGCAACAACCGCACCAAGAGATCGTTCGAGGTGACGGCCAGAGCGAGAAAGATGGCGAAGGCGAGCCAGCCGGTCCAGAAGGCGGTCTGCACGAAATCCTTGGTGATGACGGCCCATTCCTGCCGAGCCAGATAGGCGATCAGATGCGTGGCGGAATAGCCGAACGACGCTACGCCGATATAACGGCGCTGGGCCATGAACCAACGGAAGAAAATGTTATGCGGAAAGGTCAGGCACAGCGGCGTCGCAAGCAGCGCAGCCAGCAGGGCCCACGCCGCCCAGCGGCCCGTGTCATGGACATAGCCGCCGTAATAGACCTCGCCGAAAAGGAAGGTCGCCTCGTACACATAGTCATAGGTGAGCACCGCCAGCGGAGCGGCCAGAAGTACCCAAAGAACGATGCGCGAAAGGCGGAATGGCATAAGGGCCGGTGATACAGGATTCGAGATTGAAAATCAATCGCAAATCGACACGCACAGGATGCGCACACGGCGAGACAGTATTGCAGATCAAAAAATGCCCCCCCCTGAGACCGCCAACATCTTGGCCAAGTCACAGAAGGAAAATGGTGCAAGAAGAGATCTCGCAATTAACTTGTAAGACTTTGTTTATGTTATGTATTTAATTTTTTCCTCTAGCGTAGCCCACCATAGTGACCCCCATGGCGCGCTTTAACCGAGGCACAAGTCCCGCTGGACCCTCAGAAATGCGTCCCGAATACGCGGCAGGTGTCCCAGCCGGGCCTGGGAACTCTGCTATTGTGCCATAGCGCGCCGCCACCTGGCGCGATCAGTTAGTAAACTTGAGTTGGATTCAAAATTGGTATGCCACAAGCGCCATGCCGGTGACACTTGCGTCTGAGAGGCTGATGGGGCTGTCGGCGCTATCGCCCAGCAGATGCACGATGCCAAAATTGAAATTGGCGACCCAGTTGCGATGGAAACTGTAAACGAGGTTGACGCCCGCGCGCGCGTCCTGGAACCCGCCACCGGCATCGAAACGCGCAAAGCGCGAGCGTGAGGCTTGCAGTGGCGTGATGCCAAAGAAGGTCTGCGTATATTTCTCGTCGGCCCAGCTAACAGAAATGCTAGGGATCAACCTCAATGTCGGACCAAGCAGCAGCGGTATGGAAAGGTTCGCGCGGCCCAAAAGACCATCATTCTGGTCACCAAGGAACTTGGTGACGGTGGTGCCAAGCTCCAGCGGACCAAGCTGCCAACTGGCGAAGCCGCGAATGCCCAGAGCGAAATCAATATCGCCCATGCCGAGAAGACGATCATCGCCACTGGCAAAGATACCGCCCGTATCCTGCTCTTCGCGCCCACCATCGAAGGTCAGCCCCATACCGACGCGATAATTCTTCCGGCGCAACTGGGCATTGAGCCCGGTTTGGTCGAACGTGACGGTGTCGCGCCAGTTCACCGTGACAAAAGGCAGGGGACGGGCGCGATAGCGATCACTGCCGTCAAATGTAGGCCGCACCATCACACCGGCACCTGCCCGGATATCCCATTCCTCGGTGGGCGGCCTTTGCGACTGCGCCGCAACGGGGGAGCAGAGCGCCAACAGGATCGTGATTCCTAGGATCTCGCCTTTCCATTCCGCCAGTTTCATCGCGATCTCCTGTTTTATGCCCTCACTGTACGGGATATTTACGCCAAGGGATCAGTAACTTTTCAGGAAAACGCGCCCTCGGTGTCAAGGACAATCATAATTTGTACGCCGTCAGAGCCTATGAGACAGAATTGGGTTTTTAGCTAAGGGAGGAATTTGGTCTCATCGCCCTGAGAAAGGACGACCGATGAGAGCGAAATCCCCCAATCAAAGCGCCTGCAGAACGGGTCCTTAAGGACATCCGCCGCGCCACGCGCAGACATTTTTCCGCCGAGGACAAGATCCGGATTGTGCTGGAGGGCCTTCGTGGCGAGGACGGCATTGCCGAGTAGGTAATGAGGTTATTCCATTCAGCGCGGCATGGTCGAAAGAATGTCGCGCCACGACACCAGCTTGAAGTTCTGCGCTGACGGTGCGTTATCGCCGTCCTGCGCCACGAAAAGGCCATCGGGATAGCCCGGGCCGAACAATCCGCCAGCCACGGCAATGCCGTCGGTTTCCTGAGTCGCGCCGAACGTGCCGGCAGCAATACGAAAACGTCCAGCCGGCTTCATCTCCGGCAGGGAGAACAGCGCATAGGCATTGTCACCCTGACTGGAAGCGATCAGCCAGCCGCCGCGCGGACCGCTGGGCATGATGGTCAAGCCTTCGACATCGGCCACCAGGTGCTTGCCATCGACAGCAGCGACCAGCCTGCCTTCGGTTGAGACGTCTGGGCGGGTGTCGAAGGCCCAGATGCCGCGATCCTCTTCGCCGACATAGAGCGTGCGGCTGCGCGAATCGACGACGCAGCCTTCGGTCTGGGTCTGCAGCTTCATGGTGCGCAGATTTCTGCCGCTCACCGCGCCCTTTGTCAGCGCGATGACCACCTGCTCGATGATGCCTTCCTTGAGCACGGAGAAGGCATACAAGGCGTCGCCATCACGCAACAGGCAGACGCCATAGGCTTCACCCGCGCCGCCAGAAACCGAACCGATCGGTTCCAAAGTCGCCTCGCTGGTGTTGAGGCGATAGACCTGCAGCAGCGCCTTCGTGACGTCGTTGCGGTCGCTAGCGACCACGATGACGCCGCCCAGGTCCATGTCGATCAGATCGACATTGTTGACCAGGCCCGCCTTGACGAAGCTGCGCACCTGTCCATCAAGGCCATAAACATAGAGCCCGGCCTTCTTGTCGGTGGCGACGATCAGGCTGGCGCTGGGCCTGCGAGCGTTGCGCCAGATTGCCGGGTCGTCAGCGGCATCCTCCGCCGCCGTGCCCACCGGCACGGTTTCACCACGCGCGAGGACATCAACAGCAGGAAGAGAGGCGGGTGTCGTCACGGCCTTCTGGGCAAGCCCCACCGGGGCGAGACCTGCCACCAACAGGATGGCGACAGAGGCAGCCAGACCGTGACGCATCAGAAATTAACTCGGATGCCAGCGCTGTAGCGGGGCCCAAAGCGTTCCCACTCAATGGTCTGGCTGTTGATCGGATTGGTCGGAATGCCGGTGGCGGTCAGCAGGTTACCCGGTTCGGAATAGCGGCGTCCCGGCTGGTTCAGGATATTCGTGGCATCTAAGTAGACCTCGAAATTTTTGCTGACGGCATAGCGGGCCGAGAAATCCATCTCGTCGTCTGCCGCCCAGTAGGTGTCGCCCGCATCGGTCAGGGCATCGGCGACGCCATCCATCCAGGTGGAGCGGCGCTGATATTGCAGACGCACTGACAGGCCATACTTCTCATAATAGCCGCCGATATTGTAGAGGAGATCCGAAGTGCCTGGCAGGCGAGTCTTGCGCGCAGGAACCGTGCCGACGGCGGGCTTAGTCACTTCGCTGTCATTGACCGTGGCATTGGCGCTGATGCCGAAGCCGCCCATCCAGGCCGGCAAGCCGAGATCAGCCGTCCAGGGCTCGAGCTGGAACTGCGCCGCGACCTCGAAGCCGAAGATGTGCCCGTCGCCACCATTGGTGATGCCGGAGAAGGCATAGGCCGAGCGGTCGATGCCGCCTGTGTTCAGCGCATCGGAACCGAATGTGCGGCGCTGGGTGTAAAGCACATCCTGCACGTCCTTGTAGAAGACGCCGGCCATCAGGTAGCCCTGCGGCTCGACATACCACTCGAAATAGGCGTCCACGCCCTGGGCGCGCTCCGGCTTCACGGACGGATTTCCGCCCGAAATTGTCAGGTTGGTGTCATTGACCACCACGTTGGGGCGCATCTGATCATAGTCGGCTCGGGCCGCACCGGTGTTGAAGGACAGGCGCAGTTTTTTAGTATCGTCAACGTTGTAGTTAATGTGGAGGCTGGGCAGGACCAGTGTGTGACTTGCATCCGCCGAGATCGGGGCGGTGGCGGTGCCGATGGTGGCTTGGGCGACGCCGTGATTGCTCTGCTGTTCGATGCGGACGCCGCCGACGACCGAACCCCAATTATACTTCAGCGTTCCCATCACGAAGCCAGCGAAGACTTGCTCGTTGACGCTGTAATTGTTGGCCGGAATTGGTGTGAAGGGGAAGGCAGTCCTCGCCGTGTTGGTGACGGCGCGCATGTTGTCGGTGTCGAAATAGCGGAAAGTGTAGCCCATGGGCAGATCGCCCACGAATGCCTTGGAGAGCGAGAAGGTATTATAGTCTGTTGAAATACCAAC
>CANFDA010000134.1 GCA_947445215.1 Alphaproteobacteria bacterium
ATATCTTCCTTCGTTCTCATACATTTAGGAGTCACTGGCAGTCCATTAACTACCACATCTGGTAGGGCCGCGGATCTATAGCCGTCAGACCGGGTGACGGGGACAATGCTCCGTAAACGGAGGGATCAGGGGCGGGGGGCGGCCCCGTCGACCTTGAGATTGTTGGCCACAGCAGCGATCACGCCATAGCTGGTCTCGGCCCAGACCCGCACCGGTACGGTGTAGTCCCGGGTGACGCCCTTCACGGTGGTCATCCAGATATTGATCAGCGGGTAGCGGTCCTTGTCGCGCAGTACGGTGGGGCGGAAACCCGCCACCTGGACGTAGCGCAACTGGCAGAGCATGCCCTTGCCCTGGAACAGGCCGTTGTCGAGCTTGATGTCGATGTCGCGGATTTTCTTGATCTCGACATTGTAGCGGCGGCGGCCGTCGAACACCGGCGCGGTCAGGCCGCAGGGATTGCCGGCCTGCGCCAGCGAGCCCGACACGATCGACATCACGGCGGTGAGCGGATCGAAGACGTTGCGCTGGTCTTCCGGCTTCACCGGCCATTGCGTCGTGTCATAGGCGGGCTCGGCGAACAGCTTGGCCGTGTTGCCGCCATAGGTCAGCGAAACCTGCTGTTTGGTGCCGTCGCGGCGGATGGTGAAGCTGTCATAGAGGGCAGGTGTTAGGGTATTGCCTGACAGCTTGCCCGATGAGGTGGCCTGGATGGTGGCCTTCCAGAAGGCGTTGGCGACGCCATCGGTCTGCAGGTGCGAGACCACGCGGTATTCTTCGCCGCGCACCACCGCGTCCATGTCCACCTTGCCCATGGTGACGCCGCCCGCGAACAGGGTCAGAGCCATCTCCAGGCGAGAATCAGGGGCTCGTGAGGTCTGTGCCCCGGCGGCGCCGCCTTGAGCATAGGCTGGGGCGGCGGCGCGAATGGTAGCGGAGACAACAAGGGTAGCAGCCAGAACAAGGCGCTGGAGCGTCATGGGCAGGTTCCGTTGCTTTTGAGCTATAACAGGATGTTAGACTATAATGGTCCAAATGGGACGGGTAAAACTCCCAAAGCCTTGACCAGCCCTCTAAGCCTTGACCCGGAGATGCCCGCTGGCTAAGAGAGCCCCCTTTCGAGCTGGGATTCCAGCCCGAATCCCGAATTTTGAGTGAGATCGAGCCATGTCGCGCCGTTGCGAATTGACCGGAAAAGGCACCCTGGTGGGTAACCTGGTGAGCCACGCCAACAACAAGACCAAGCGGGTCTATCGCCCGAACCTGCAACTCATCGCGCTGGCGAGCGAGCTGCTGGGCAACAGCTACAAGCTGAAGATCTCCATGAACGCGCTGCGTTCGGTCGACCGCAATGGCGGCCTCGACCCCTACATCCTCAAGGCCAAGGACAGCGTGCTGTCGCCCAAGGCCCTTCGCCTGAAGCGCGCCATCGCCAAGAAGGCCGACAAGAGCGCCGACAAGGCCGCTTAGACACCGCATTCATCTTTACGCCGGTTAGGGGCATTCCTCTTGCGAGGGATGCCCTGAATTCTTTCTGGCTGTGCCGCAATCGGACGATTGCAGGCGCAAAGGGGCGTTATGCGGGTTAGCAAACTCGAAGGCAGTCCCATTCCGGGGCCGGTACGGGCGAACAGCGCCGGGCCATACCGGGTCGCGCATGACGATGACGCCGTGTGGAGGCCGCGGACGCGCGCCTATGGCGGATCCGAGGAAGAGACGCCCTATACCCGCGCCTTGGCCTATGCCCGCATCGCTGCAAGGCTGGCGCTTCCGGTGCTGCTGCTCTTCACGTTGCTGCAGGCCATCTATCTCTTTACCGATGCGCCGGTGCCGCAGGCCTGGCTGCCGGGTTTTGCGCAAGGCCAGTTTCTGATCCTCAGCGACCTAATCCTGCCGGGCTGCTGGCTAGTGATCCATCTTACCAACCGCCGCTTCGGTCCCGACTATGCCTTCGGCAACCTGGTAGCGGGCATGGCATTGGCGCTGGTGGTGGCGGTGATCGATCCTTGGGATGTGCGCACCTCGCTGCCGGACCAGGCGTCGCTTTCCACACGTGCGGTGGCGGCCTTCGTGCTGGTCTTCGCAGCGGCGAATTTCACCGGCGTTATCTTCTTCGACGCCGCGCAGGGACCGCGCTGGTGGACAGCGCCGCTGGTGGGATCGGTGGCGGCAAGCTTTTTCTTTAGCGGGCTTTATTATCCTTTGGCCTTCGGACGGCTGTGCTTCGAGGCGCTGACGCACTTCGCCCTGTTCCTGGGCGTGAGCCCGGTGCTGATGCTGCCATACTTTCTGCTGCGCCCGACGATGAAGCCTATGAGTGGCATGAACGGCTATTAGCGTCGTCCGCGTCTGCCGCGGCCCCGATCGCCTTCGAACAGCGAGGTCAGCTGTGTCGTCATCGCGCCGCCAAGCTGTTCGGCATCCACGATGGTGACGGCCTTCTGGTAATAGCGCGTCACGTCATGGCCGATGCCGATGGCGGTGAGTTCGACATTCGACCTGGTCTCGATCTCTTCGATCACTTGGCGCAGATGCTTTTCCAGATAATTACCCGCATTCACCGACAGTGTTGAATCGTCCACCGGCGCGCCGTCGGAAATCACCATCAGGATCTTGCGCTGTTCGGGGCGTCCGATCAGGCGGTTGTGCGCCCAGGTCAGCGCTTCGCCGTCGATATTTTCCTTCAGCAGGCCTTCGCGCATCATCAGGCCGAGATTCTTCTTGGCCCGCCGCCAGGGTTCGTCGGCGGCTTTGTAGACGATGTGGCGCAGATCGTTGAGGCGGCCGGGCGAGGGTGGCTTGCCGGCGGCCAACCAGGCTTCACGCGCCAGGCCGCCCTTCCAGGCGCGGGTGGTGAAGCCGAGAATCTCCGTCTTCACGCCGACCCGCTCCAGCGTGCGGCCCAATATGTCGGCGCACATCGCCGCCACCATGATGGGACGGCCGCGCATCGAACCGGAATTGTCCAGCAGCAGCGTCACCACTGTGTCGCGGAATTCGGTGTCCTTCTCATACTTGAAGGAAAGGGCGCACATCGGGTCCATCACGATGCGCGTCAGGCGCGAACTGTCGAGCAGGCCTTCCTCGAGATCGAATTCCCAATGCCGGTTCTGCTGCGCCATCAGCAGGCGTTGCAGCTTGTTGGCCAGGCGCGAGACCACGCCCTGCATCGCCGCAAGCTGCTGGTCGAGGAAGCCGCGCAGGCGCGCCAACTCCTCCGCCTCGCACAAATCGGCGGCGGCGATCTCCTCGTCATATTGCGCCGTCAAGATTTTGTAGCCCCAGTTATCCTGGTGCGAGAAGGGCGCATTATGGCGGTGCGGTTTTGCGCCATCCTCCGGCTCGGTGGCGTCAGTCAGGTCGTCCTGCTGCTCGCTCTGAATGTCGCCTTCGGCTTCCTGGCTGTCATCGCCTTCGGATTGCTCGAAATCGCTGGCGGTGCTTTCGCCTTCCTCGTCGGTGTCTCCCTGGTCATCGCCCTTTTCGCTTGCGCCGTCATTGTTCTCGGATTCGTCGTCGCTGGTCTGGCCGCTCTCGCTTTCATCGCCCATCGACAGGTCGCGCAGGATGGTGCGGGTGAGCCTGGCGAATGCGGTCTGGTCGCGCAGGGCCGCTTGCAGCTTGGCCAAATCCTTGCCCGCACGGCCTTCGACATAGGGCCGCCACAGCTCCACAGCCTTGGCGGCGGCAGCGGGCGGCTTCTCGCCGGTCAGCGCTTCGCGTACCAGCAGGCCCATCACTTCGGGCAGGGGCGCTTCCTCGCGCGTCTGGGCGCGGGCGAGGCCGCGTGAGAGCATGCGCTGCTCCAGCCCGGCGGTGAGATTGGCGGCAACGCCTTTCATGGCCAGCGCCCCGATGGCTTCGACGCGCGCCTGTTCGGCGGCTTCGAACACGGCGGCGCCTTCCAGTGATTGCGGCCGGAAGCGGTCATGTACCTTTTCGGCGTGATAGGCGCGGCGAAGTGCGTAAGCGTCGCCCTGGCCGCGCACCAGCGCGACTTCGCCCGGTGGCAGGTTGCGGCTGGGCGCGGTGAGACGCGCCTTCAGGCCCTCGAGCTGGGCCGGTTCGGAGGAGAAGGCGACTTCCAGTTCCGGTTCGCCTGCGAGGCTGCGCACCGCAGCCGCGACGGCACGCTTAAACGGCTCAACCGGAGATTCAGGCTCGCTCACGCCACTAGCACTTTGGCTGCGCTTTCGGGCAGCTCCTCGCCAAAACTGCGCTGGTAGAACTCCGCCACGCTGGCGCGTTCCAGCTCGTCGCACTTATTGAGGAACGTTAGGCGGAAGGCGAAGCCGACATCGCCAAAAATTTCGGCGTTCTGCGCCCAGGTGATGACGGTGCGCGGGCTCATCACGGTGGAGAGATCGCCTGCCTTGAAGGCGTTACGAGACATGTCGGCGACGCGCACCATGGCCGAGATGGTCTTGCGGTCGAAGGTCGGCACCTTGGCGGCGACGATCTCTTCCTCGGCGTCATGCGTGAGATAGTTCAGAGTCGTGACTATGCTCCAGCGGTCCATCTGGCCCTGGTTGATCTGCTGCGTGCCGTGATAGAGGCC
>CANFDA010000135.1 GCA_947445215.1 Alphaproteobacteria bacterium
ATGGGCCGGTTCGGGTCCTGCAGACCGGCGCGGGCGCGGCGAACCGCATTGGCAATGGCCTTCACGGCTTCATCCTGCCCAACGACGCGGTTGCCCAGGCTGGTTTCCATGTGCAGCAGCTTTTCGCGCTCGCCTTCCAGCATCTTGTCCACCGGAATGCCTGTCCAGCGCGAGACAACGCCCGCGATATGCTCGGCGGTGACCGCTTCGCCCGACAGGGCGGCGTCCTTCTTGTTCTCGATATCCGTGAGCTGGCGTTCCAGACCGGGGATCACGCCATAGGTCAGTTCGCCGGCGCGGGCGAAGTCGCCCTTGCGCTGCGCGATCTCGACTTCGCTGCGGGCGGCATCCAGCTTTTCCTTCAGCGACTGGACATCGGCGACGGATTTCTTTTCTTCCTGCCATTTGGCGGTGAGCGCGCCGGATTTTTCGCCCAACTCACCCAGCTCCTGCTCCAGCGCCACCAGTCGGTCGCGGCTAGCTTTGTCGGATTCCTTTTTCAGCGCCTCGCGCTCGATCTTGAGTTGGACGATTCGGCGATCCAGTTCGTCCAAAGCCTCTGGCTTGGAGTCGATCTGCATGCGCAGGCGCGAGCCCGCTTCGTCCATCAAATCGATGGCCTTGTCGGGCAGGAAACGGTCGGTGATGTAGCGGTTGGAAAGCGTCGCCGCCGCCACGATGGCCGAGTCGGTGATGCGCACGCCATGGTGCAATTCATACTTTTCCTTCAAACCGCGCAGGATCGATATGCTGTCCTGCACCGTGGGCTCGCCGACAAAGACCGCCTGGAAGCGCCGCGCCAGGGCGGCATCCTTTTCGACATATTTGCGATACTCATTGAGCGTAGTGGCGCCGATGCAATGCAATTCGCCCCGCGCCAGGGCGGGCTTGAGCAGGTTGGAAGCGTCCATGGAGCCTTCCGACGCACCCGCGCCGACCAGCGTGTGCATTTCGTCGATGAAGAGGATGATGTCGCCATTGGCGGCGGTGACTTCATTCAGGATGGCCTTGAGCCGCTCCTCGAACTCGCCGCGGAATTTTGCGCCCGCGATCAGGGCGCCCATGTCCAGCGCCATCAGCTTCTTGTCGCGCAGGGATTCCGGCACGTCGCCATTGACGATGCGCAGCGCCAGGCCTTCGACGATGGCGGTCTTGCCCACGCCGGGCTCGCCGATCAGGACGGGATTGTTCTTGGTCCGCCGCGCCAGCACCTGGATGGTGCGGCGGATTTCCTCGTCACGGCCGATCACCGGGTCCAGCTTGCCGCTACGGGCGAGCTCGGTGACGTCGCGGGCGTATTTCTTCAGCGCGTCATAGGCGTTCTCGGCGGTGGCGCTGTCGGCGGTGCGGCCCTTGCGCAAATCGGTGATGGCCTTGTTCAGGCTTTGCGGCGTCACGCCCGCATCCTTGAGGATTTTTGCAGCTTCGTCGCCGGAAGCTGCTAGCGCCAGCAGCAGATATTCGGCGGTCACGAAGCTGTCGCCCGCCTTCTTCGCCGCAGTTTCCGCGGCGTCGAGCAGGCGCGCCGTCTCCTGCGCCAGATAGACCTGGCCGCTGCCGCCAGAAACCTTGGGCAGCTTTGCGATAGCCGCTTCCACGCCCGCGCGCACGGCGGCATCTCGGCCTCCCGCAGCGTTGATCAACCGCGCGGCAAGACCTTCCTCGTCATCGATCAGAACCTTCAGAAGATGCTCAGGCGTGAATTGCTGATGGCCCTCGCGAAGGGCCAGGCTCTGCGCCGACTGAATGAAGCCGCGGGCGCGCTCGGTGAATTTCTCGATATCCATCATTCCTCCTGCCCGTCCCTGGTATGGGCACAGGTGCGACCCGCCGAAGCAGCGCCGCCGAGCAGAATGTGCGTTCCCCGCGGACGGCCTTCAAGCCCCGCGCAAGTTAACGCCCTGGCGTAAAAGGAACGTTCTTAATTCGCTTCAGCGTCATCGCCCTCTCCCTCGGACGCATTGTCGGCGAGGGAGAAGGAGGAGCTGACCGCGCCCTGGAGTGCGTCGCTCTGCGGCTGCTCACCCTGGCGGGGCTGTTGGCCGTTGGCTACCGCGTGGGCTGCCTGCTGCGCCTGGTGCTGGGCCTGCTGCGCAGCTGTGGCGGCGACGATGCGGTAAAAATGCTCCGCATGCTGAAGGTAGTTCTCGGCCATCACGCGGTCGCCGCTAGAGTTGGCGTCGCGGGCGAGCTGCAGATACTTTTCGTAAACATGGCTGGCGGAGCCGCGGATCTTCACTTCCGGGCCGTTGGAATCATAAGTGCGGTTGGGATTGAACCCACCGCCGCCATTGTTTCCACCACCGCCGCCGCCGCCGCTGTTATTACCGCCGCCGCCATGCTGCGGCCTGCGGCCGCCCCTGCGTGAACGCTTCACGTTAAGTCCTGTTCTGATGATCAGACCCGGCGCTCCATCAAGGAAGGCAGGCGATCCGTCTCGTCTGTTACGACCGTTTTCGCTTTGTGACCCCTGCCCGGTCTCCCGCGTTACGCGCGGATTTTCCGGGATGCCCATTGCAATCGCGCTTCCCCCGAAGCGCCCTGCCGGGCCGGACCATTCGGTCCAAGTGAGTCCAAATCTACCGGATCGCTCCCTGATTTCCAAGGGAATTCCTGGCTTTCAGCACGATGCAACGGGGTATTCCCGCTAGATCGGGGGCAATCCGACCCAATTCAAGACCCGGAAACAGGAGTTCCATGGCCGGAGCCTGCCCAGCGCCGATTTCCAGCAGGGCGTGGCCGCCAGGGGCCAGAATGCTGGGTAGCAGCCGGGCCAGGCTGCGATAGGCCTCCAGTCCGTCCGCACCGCCATCCAGGGCGGCATGCGGTTCGTGGTTGCGAACCTCCGGCTGCAAGGCGTCGATCTCGGCGGCGGGGATGTAAGGCGGATTGGAGAACACCAAGTCGAAGGGGCCTGTGGCTGCGTCCCAGTCAGCCAGCCGGATGTCTGCCCTCCCTGCCACATGACGAGCGGCGTTGCGTGCGGCGTAGCCATGGGCCTGCGGCGAGGACTCGAAGCCGATGCCGGTGGCATTCGGGAATTCTGTCAGCGCCGCCAACAGGATGGCGCCGGAGCCTGTCCCCAGATCGGCGATGCGCAGCGGCGCGTTGCGATCGGGATAAAGCACCAGCGCCTGCTCGATCAGCGTTTCGGTGTCGGGGCGCGGGATCAGCACGCCGGGGCCGACTTCGAAATCCATCGACCAGAATTCCTTGTGGCCAGTTATGGCGGCGACGGATTCACGGCCCGCTCGCCGCGCAATAGCCGCATCAAAAGCTGCGCTGTCGCCAAGCGTGTTCTGAAACAGCAGCCGCGCATCCAGTCTGGCGCTGTCGATCCCCGCCGCCGCCAGAAGTTTCGCGGCAGCCAGCAAGGCGTCGTTCACTGCTGCGCCTCGAAATCGGCCAGGCGGTCGGCCTGGTCCTGCGCCACCAGGGCATCGACAATCTCGCCCAGCTCGTCGCCGCCGACGATGCGCGCCAGATTGTAGAGCGTCAGGTTTATGCGGTGATCAGTGACGCGCCCCTGGGGGAAATTGTAGGTGCGAATACGCTCGCTGCGGTCGCCGCTGCCCACCAAGCTTTTGCGTTCGCTGGCGCGGACGGAATCGACCCGCTTGCGCTCGGCGTCATAGATCTTGGCCTTCAGCAGCATCATCGCCTTAGCCTTGTTCTTGTGCTGCGATTTTTCTTCCTGCATCGCCACTACCGTGTTGGTGGGAATGTGGGTGATGCGCACGGCGCTATCGGTCTTGTTGACGTGCTGGCCGCCCGCGCCCTGGGCGCGATAGGTGTCGATGCGCAGATCCTTGTCATGGATCACGATGTCCACATCCTCGGCTTCCGGCAGCACCGCAACGGTGGCGGCGCTGGTGTGAATGCGGCCCTGGGTCTCGGTGGCGGGCACGCGCTGGACGCGGTGGACTCCGCTCTCGAATTTCAGCTTGGCGTAGGCGCCGCGCCCCATCACTTCAAGCGTAGCATCCTTGAAGCCGCCCAGATCGCTTTCGGAGAGCGACATGATCTCGGTCTTCCAGCCTTGCATGCTGCAATAGCGCTGGTACATGCCCAGCAGGTCGCCCGCGAACAGGGCGGCTTCGTCGCCGCCAGTGCCGGCGCGGATTTCCACTATGGCGGAGGAATCGTCAGCCGCGTCCTTGGGCAACAACTGAATCTTGAGAGTGCGGTCCAGTGTTTCCAGCTGGGCGCGCAGATCGGCGCGCTCCTGCTCCGCCATGACGCGCATGTCGCTGTCGCTGCCCGGATCGTCGATCATCGCCTCGGTATCGGCCAATTGTATCTGCGCGGTGCGATAGGCCTGCGCTGTCTCGATCACCGGGGACAGTTCGGCATGCTCGCGGCTGAGCTTGACGAAGGCCTCGCCCGACGCGCCGCTCGCCATCTCCGCCTCAAGGGCGGCGAAGCGGTCTAGCAGGCGGTCCAGTTTCGCGGCGGGGATCATTCAACAATACCTGTCAACCCGGCCAGCGAGCCCGGACTTGATTCGGGGGAGCGCGAGCCGGGAACCATGGGAGACGCGGCACAATAGGTC
>CANFDA010000136.1 GCA_947445215.1 Alphaproteobacteria bacterium
CCAGCTCGCACCCATCGTGGTGGAGTTGGTCTCAGTGGGCATCCGCGTCTCCATGTTCATCGAGCCTGATCGCAAACAGATCGCCGCCAGCAAGGCGCTGGGCGCGCCGGTGGTCGAACTGCATACCGGCGCCTATGCGCACGCGACGGGCGCGACGCGTGAGAAGGAACTGACGCGCATCCGCGAGGCGGCGGCGTATGGCGCATCGCTCGGCCTGGAAATCCATGCTGGTCATGGTCTGACCTACGAGAATGTCGCGCCTATCGCCGCCATTCCCCAGATCGTCGAACTCAACATCGGCCATTTCCTGATCGGAGAGGCGATCTTTGTCGGTCTCAACAACGCCATGGCGCGGATGCGCGGCATGATGCGCGAGGCAGGCCGCGAGGTCGGGTTCTCCAAGGGCGATAGGGCGCCGCAATGATCATTGGCCTGGGCAGCGACCTGATCGATATCCGCCGCATCGAAAAGACGCTGGCGGAGCATGGCGACCTTTTTATCAAACGCCTCTTCACCGACATCGAGCAGGCAAAATCCGATCGCCGCGCTGGTATGCCGGTGGGCCGCGCCGCCAGTTACGCCAAGCGTTTCGCCGCCAAGGAGGCCTGCGCCAAGGCGCTGGGCACCGGCCTGAACCAGGGCGTCTATTGGCGCGACATGGGGGTAGTGAACCTGTTGGGCGGCAAGCCGACCATGGGGCTGACCGGCGGGGCGCTGGCGCGGCTGACAGCGATCACACCCCCGGGCATGCGCGCCGAGATCGCGCTGACCATCACCGACGACTTCCCGCTGGCCCAGGCGATCGTCATCATTTCGGCAATTCCTTCAGGAAATTAAGCGTCAATATCCGCTCCGTGGCTTGACAGGGGCGGCAGGCTGCCGCTTTGGTCCGCCCGTCCCAGAAAGAACGCCCAGATTCCCCGCATGTCCGATAAAACCAAGCCGAAAACCGAGGAATCCTGGCTCGATCTCGCCAAGACGGTGATCTATGCGGGCGCCATTGCCCTGGTGATCCGCACCTTCCTGTTCCAGCCCTTCAACATTCCGTCGGCCTCGATGGAAGCGACGCTGCTGATCGGCGACTATCTCTTCGTCGAGAAGTACGCCTATGGCTATTCGCGCTACACCTTTCCGTTCGGCGCCGGTCCCATCGGCCCGTCGATGAATGGACGCTTCCCTGACTTCAAGCCGGAGCGCGGCGATGTCATCGTTTTCAAGTTTCCGCGCGACAATTCCACCGACTTCATCAAGCGGCTGATCGGCCTGCCGGGCGACCGCATCCAGATGAAGGACGGCATCCTGCACATCAACGACAAGGCCGTGCCCAAGATCCGGGTAGAGGACTATGTCGAAACCGTTGGCGGCATCGAGAACAAGGTGCCGCAGTTCCGCGAAACTCTGCCTAACGGCAAGAGCTATCTGACGCTTGACCACGAGCCCTACAATCCCGGCGACAATACCGGCGTCTACACCGTGCCCGCCGGTCATTACTTCATGATGGGCGACAACCGCGACAATTCCGACGACAGCCGCATGGGCGTTGGTTACGTCCCGGCCGACAATCTGGAAGGCAAGGCGCTGTTCCGCTTTTTCTCGGTGAACAGCGCGGCCCGCTGGTGGGAAGTGTGGAAGTGGCCCATGTCCATCCGCTATTCCCGCCTCTTCACGCTGATCGACTAGAGTATTTTCGCACCTCGATCGCGAAAATACTCTAGATTGTTGTATGGTCGCGGTTCCGGACGGAAAACCGCCAAAACACTTTTCCTGGAACCGCTCCTTGGACCCGCTCGAAGAAAAACTGGGCCACGCCTTTGCCGACAAGGTGCTGCTGCGCCGCGCGATCACACATGCCTCCGCGGATGCCGCCGTTTCCAACGAGCGGCTCGAATTCCTGGGCGACCGCGTGCTGGGCCTGGTGGTGGCGGAAAAGTTGCACGGCCTTTACCCCGGCGACGCCGAAGGCGTGCTGGCGCTGAAATTCAACGCCCTGGCACGCGGTGCGGCCTGCGCCCGCGCCGCCACGGCGGCCGGTCTGGCCGAACACCTCATTCTTGCCCAGTCGGAGCAGATGAGCGGCGGCCGCACCAAGCCCGCCATACTGTCGGGACTGTGCGAGGCGGTGATCGCCGCGCTCTATCTCGATGGCGGTCTGGATGCGGCGCGGCACTTCATCGAGAAATACTGGGAAGGCCAGTTCGAAAGCCTCACCACCGAAATGCGGGACGCCAAGACCCGGTTGCAGGAATGGAGCCAGGGCCGTGGCCGCGGCGAAAGCGGCGCGCCGGTCTACACGCTGCTCTCGCGCAAGGGCCCGGACCATGCGCCGCGCTTCACCGTCGAGGCGAAAGTCTCGGGCCATGAACCGGCCACGGGCGAGGGCAGTTCCAAGCGCGAAGCGGAACAGGACGCCGCCGCCAATCTTCTGGCCCGGGTGGACCCGCAATGAATGATGTCAGAACACGCTGCGGTTTCGCCGCCATCATCGGTGCGCCCAATGCGGGCAAGTCCACGCTGATCAATGCACTGGTCGGCACCAAGGTCGCCATCGTCAGCCCCAAGGTGCAGACCACGCGCATGAATGTGCGCGGCATCGTCATGCGCCAGGAAACCCAGATCGTCTTTGTCGATACGCCGGGCATCTTCCGTCCGCGCCGCCGCCTGGACCGCGCCATGGTCGGCGCGGCCTGGAGCGGGGCCGAGGAAGCCGACGCCATCCTGCTGGTGGTGGATGCCGCCGATCTCACCGCCAACGACAAGTCGCCGGGTGCGCGCGACACCGACGCCATCATTGCCGGCCTGCAGGAAGGGCGTGGCAAGAAGACTGCGCTGGTGCTGAACAAGATCGACGGCATGAAGCGCACCGACCTGTTGCCTCTGGTAGAGAAATTCCACGCGGTGGGCGTGTTCGAGGATGTATTCCTGGTTTCGGCCCTGAAGGGGCAGGGGCTGGAGGAAGTGCTGGAATGGACCTGCGCCCGCATGCCGCCGGGCCCGTGGCACTATCCGGAAGACGAGGCCGCCGACATTCCCTCGCGCCTGCTGGCGTCGGAAGTGACGCGCGAAAAGATCTATCTGCGCCTGCATGACGAGCTGCCCTACGCCATCACGGTTGAAACCGAGAAGTGGGAAGAGCGCAAGGATGGCTCGGTCAAGATTGACCAGAACATTTATGTGCAGCGTGAGGGCCAGAAGGCGATCGTGCTGGGCAAGGGCGGCGCCACCATCAAGAAGCTGGGTGAGATGTCACGCACCGAGCTTGAGCAGATGTTCAGCCGCCGCGTGCACCTCTTCCTGTTCGTAAAAGTGCGCGAGGACTGGGCCGAGCAGCGGGAGCATTACCGCGAGATGGGTCTCGAATTTCCGCCGGATGAGAAGTAGGCCTACTTCACTACTTCCCGCGCCGCCGCCGTCTTCGCCCACTTGTCATAAAGACGCAGCCACTGGCTGCGATACCCGGCAGTGTTGCTGGTGAGGATCAGGCCGTAATGCCAGTCGCTCTCTTTGCCGATTCCAATGCCCAAAACTTTCCCCGCCGTGCCGGTGACTTTCGCCTTGCCAGCCTGCCGCACAATGTCCTTGCCGCAGGCGGCGCGGGCGTCTCGGTCCAGCTTCATCCAGCTATCCGGCGTGGCGGCGGAGGCGGGCAGGTCCAGCAACAGGGCAGCGAATACAAGGCGTTTCATGGGAATTTCCTTTCTTCGGCGGCGGTGTGTGGCGTAAATTATACCCCCGATCCGAAAACCCGGAACTGGCTAAATGGGTCCCGGTTCGCGCGCGCTTCGCACGCTGGCCGGGATGACAGGTTCTAAGGAATGGAATGGTCCGATAGCGCCATCGTGCTCTCCACCCGCCCGCATGGCGAGAATGGCGTCATCGTCGAACTGCTGACGCAGCTGCATGGCCGTCATTTGGGGCTAGTGCGCGGCGGCAGCTCGCGCCACATTCGTCCCACGCTGCAACCTGGCAACACGCTGGATGTGCAATGGCGCGGCCGCCTGGCCGAGCATCTGGGCAGCTACACTGCCGAACTCTCCACCGCCCGCGCTGGCGCCCTGATGGAAGGCCGCGACAGCCTCAAGGGGCTGAACGCCTTCGTCGCCATCTGCGGCGCGGCCCTGCCGGAACGCCAGCCCTATCCGCCGGTCTTTGTGGTGGGCGAAATCTTGCTCGACGCCATGGTGGCGTCGGACGCTTCGCACTGGCTGCCGCTTTTCGCCCGCTGGGAGGCGGGTCTGCTGGAGGCGCTGGGCTTCGGCCTCGATCTGTCGGAATGCGCCGCCACTGGCACGACGGACGAATTGATCTATGTTTCGCCGCGCAGCGGCCGTGCCGTCTCCAAGGCGGGGGCGGGCATCTATGCCGACCGGCTGTTCAAGCTGCCGCCCTTCCTGGGCGATGCCGCGTCCGATCCCACGACTGCGGAAACCTGCGAAGCGCTGCGCATGACCGGGCATTTCCTGCTGGAACGGGTGTTGGAGCCGCAGGGCGCGGTCCTGCCCAACGCGCGGATTCGCCTTGATTACCTACTTGTAGAATCGCGCTAAGAACCGGC
>CANFDA010000137.1 GCA_947445215.1 Alphaproteobacteria bacterium
ACGCGGCGGAATCCGCGGGCGAGGACACCACGCGCGACTGGCCGGTGCTGATCGCCATCGGCTGCTCGGGCGCGTCGGCACTGGGGGCGCAGATCATCTGGACCCGCCTGATGGGCCTGATGTACGGCGCCACCGTCTATGCCTTCTCCATCATCCTGGGCGTCTTCCTGGTCGGGCTGGCGCTGGGCACCGCCTTGGGCTCCATGATCGTGCGCCATGTCGCGCCGCGCGCCGCCTTGGGCTGGTGCCTGATCCTGGGATCGCTGGGCTTCTGCTGGACCGCCTGGGCGATCTCTTACAGCCTGCCTTACTGGCCGGTGGACCCGCTGCTGTCGCCGGGCCCGATCTACACCTTTCAGATGGACCTGGTGCGTTCGCTGTGGGCGATGCTGCCGCCGCTGGTGGCGTGGGGCGCGGCGTTCCCGCTGGCCTTCGCCGCCGCCAAGGCCGGGCGCGATCCCGGCCGCACCGTGGGCGGCGTCTATGCCGCCAACACGCTGGGCGCCATCGCCGGCGCGCTAGCCGTGAGCCTGTTGCTGGTGCCGATGCTGGGCACCGTCGCCAGCCAGCGCCTGATGCTGGCCGTGATGGTGGTGGGCGGGCTGGTCATGCTGCTACCGCGGCTTCTGAAAGAAGACAAGTGGCAGCGTTCGGTGGTGCTGACGCTGGCGCTGTGCATGCTGGCGTTGGCGGGCTGGCGCATCGCGCCGGTGCCGGGCGAACTGATCGCCTATGGCCGCCGCATGGTGAGCGAGCTGGGCTATTCCACCGTTCTCTATACCGGCGAAGGCCGCAATTCCTCCATCGCCATCACTCGCTGGAACCAGAATGGCGCGCGGCAATTCCATGTCTCCGGTAAGGTCGAGGCGAGCAGCCTGGGCATGGACATGCGATTGCAGCGCATGCTGGGTCACATCCCGGCGCTGATCCATCCTAATCCGAAGTCGGTGCTGATCGTGGGCTTCGGCGCGGGCGTCACCTCGGGCAGCTTCACCCGCTATCCCAGCATCGAGCGCATCCGCATCTGCGAGATGGAGCCGCTGATCCCGCCCACCACCACCGAATGGTTTGGCGACGAAAATTACCGCGTCGCGCAGGACAAGCGCACCCAGATCACCTATGACGATGCCCGTCACTTCGTGCGCACCACGAAGGAGACGTTCGACATCATCACCTCCGACCCGATCCATCCTTTCGTCAAGGGCAGCGCCGCGCTCTATTCGAAGGAATATTTTCAGATGGTGAAGGACCATCTCAACGATGGTGGCATCGTCACCCAGTGGGTGCCGCTGTATGAGAGCGATGAAGCCTCGGTGAAGAGCGAGATCGCCACCTTCTTCGAAGTGTTCCCCAACGGCATGGTCTTCGCCAACACCAATGGCGGGCAGGGCTATGACGTCGTGCTGGTGGGCATGAAGAACCCCAACCAGAAGATCGACATGGACGCGATCAACGTCAAGCTGGCTTCGCCGGCCTTTGCCCCGGTGATGGAATCGCTGAACGTGGCGACCATCCCCTCGGCAGGCAGCCTGTTCTCCACCTATGCCGGCAGCGATGCCGACCTAAAGCCGTGGCTGGCGGACGCGCAGATCAACCACGACTATGACATGCGGCTGCAATACATGGCGGGCCTGGCGTTGAACCAGAACCATGCTGATGCGATCTACCGCAAGATGCTGTCGCTGGCGAAGGCGCCACGCGGCACCTTCACCGGCAAGCCGGAGGCGGTGAATCCGATCCTGCAATCGGTGGAGTCGCGCGGCGGCGCCGTCTTCTCGCAGTAGCGCGGTTGCTGCGGGCGGCTTAGCCTGCCCGTATGCTCTTCGATCCGCTGTCGCCGGACTTCGCCCGCGATCCCTACGCCGCCTATGACGCCTTGCGGGCGCAAGGCGCGCCGGTGTGGGACGCGGGCCTGGGCCTGTGGCTGCTGCCGCGCTTCGAGTGGGTGGCGGCAGCGGCGCTGGACAAGCGGCTGGTGCGTTCACTGAATGGCGTGTTTTCGGCGGATGACATCGCCGCCCAGGCCAAAGCCGCCAACTGGCACGACATGCCCCATCACAGCCGCTTCGTGCAGTTCAGCCTGCTGGACAGCGACGGGCCGGTGCATGACCGGCTGCGCAAGCTGGTGTTCAAGGAATTCACCACCGCTTCGATTGCCCGGCTGCGGGACGAGACGGCAGGCTTTGTCGCGTCGCTGCTGGAGCGGGCGCAGGGCGAGATCGATTTCGTGGCGGATTTCGCCGCCCACATTCCTGGCCATGTCATCGGACGATTGCTGAGTGCGCCTGACGCGGATTGCGCCATGCTGTGCGGCTGGTCGGAGAATATCGTCCAGTATTTCGACATCGACCGCAGCGACACGAAGAAGGCGCTCGCCGAGAACACGGCTGCCGCATTCTACGAATATCTGAAGGCGCTGGCGGCGCGGCGGCGGCGCACACCCGGCGACGATCTCATCACTCGCCTGGCGGCTGCGGAGGATGCGGGCGCGCTGTCCCATGACGAGTTCATCTCCACTGCCATGCTGATCCTGATGGCGGGGCATGGTTCCTCCATCGATGTGATGGCGTCGGGCCTGGCTTCGCTGCTGCGCTTTCCGGATCAGATGGCGCGGCTGCGCGCCGATCCGGCATTGCTGCCCGTCGCGGTACAGGAGATGTTCCGCTTCGAGCCGCCGCTGCCCTTCTTCCACCGTTTTGCGTCGGAAGATGTCGAACTTGTGGGCAGGGCGTTTCCCAAAGGCAGCAAGTTCGGCCTGCTCTATGGCGCGGCCAACCGCGATCCGGCGGCGTTCACCGATCCGAACCGCTTCGACATCGCTCGCGCGCCCAACCGTCACCTTGCCTTCGGCTATGACGCGCATCTCTGCCTGGGCAATCACATCGCCCGCATGACGATGGAAACCGTGTTCGGTCAGTTGCTGGCGCGCGATATCACGCTGCTGGAAGAACCGATATGGAAGCGCGGCCTGTCGGTGCGTGGGCCCAAGGCGCTGCGTGTCAGGCTGACGTAGAAGCCCCGATCCAGTCCAGATAGGGCTGATGCCCGGCAGTGAACGGAAAGCCAACAATCTCCGGCACGGTATAGGGATGCTCCGCCTTGACCCGCGCCATGGCGGCGTCGAACAGGGCGGTGCGAGTCTTGATGAACAGCAGCAGCTCGCCTTCGGCCTGAACCTTGCCCTCCCAGCGATAGACGCTCTCGATCGGCAGGATCTGCACACACGCCGCCAGCTTTTCCTCCACCAGGAGGCGCGCGATCCGGCGCGCATCCTCGGGGGTAGGAAGCGTGGTCAGCAGAACGCCGAATTCACCCATTCTTGAGCGACGCCATGTCGATGGAGAAGCGATATTTCACATCGCTTTTCAGCATGCGCTCATAGGCGTTCTCGATCTCCTGCATCTTGATGACCTCGATTTCGGAGACGATGTTGTGCTTGGCGCAGAAATCCAGCATCGCTTGCGTCTCCGGCACGCCGCCGATCAGCGAACCGGCGATGGCGCGGCGGCGGAAGATCAGCGGGAAGACCATGGGCGAGGGGTGCGGGCTGGACGGCGCGCCCACCAGCACCATG
Organism: Alphaproteobacteria bacterium; assembly: GCA_947445215.1. Classification (GTDB taxonomy): domain Bacteria; phylum Pseudomonadota; class Alphaproteobacteria; order Micropepsales; family Micropepsaceae; genus Rhizomicrobium. Next base: position 3,575 of record CANFDA010000137.1, read on the forward strand.
GTGCCGTCGCGCTTGAGCAGGCCGGTGAAGGCGTCGAGATTGTGCGGCGCGGCCACCGTGTTGATGATCAGGTCGAAGCTGCCCGCATGTTTCTGCATCTGGTCGGCGTCCTTGGAGATCACGACTTCGTCGGCGCCCAGGCGCTTGATCTCGTCCACCTTGCCGGGCGAGGTGGTGAAGCCGACGGTCTTGGCGCCCAGCGCATGGGACAGCTTGATGCCCATGTGACCCAGGCCGCCAATGCCGACGATGCCCACCTTCTTGCCGGGGCCCGCGCCCCAATGCTTCAGCGGCGACCAGGTGGTGATGCCGGCGCAGAGCAGCGGCGCGACGGCGGCCAGGTCTTTTTCGGCGTGGCTGATCGACAGCACGAAACCTTGATCGACAGTGATAGCCGCGGAATAGCCGCCATGGGTATTGGCGCCGCCGCCGACCGGGCCATTATAGGTGCCGGTGAAGCCGACCGGGCCTTCGCAATACTGTTCCAGGCCTTCGCTGCAGGACGGGCAGGTGCGGCAGCTATCGACCATGCAGCCCACGCCCACCAGCTGGCCGGGCTTGAACTTCGTCACCTTGGCCCCGACAGAAGTCACATTGCCGACGATTTCATGGCCTGGAACGCAGGGATATTGGGTGCCCGGCCATTCGCCGCGGGCGGTGTGCAGGTCGGAATGGCAAACACCGCAGAAAAGGATTTCAATGGCGACATCCTCCGGTCCCGGCGCGCGGCGCTCGATGCTATGGGGCGCGA
>CANFDA010000138.1 GCA_947445215.1 Alphaproteobacteria bacterium
CGTCGGATTTCCATAGGTTTTAGTGGAGGTTGAAGTTTGGGAAAGTGTGTTTTCTCGCTTGCGAACAAAACCCCTTTCCCGTATTGCTGCATCGCGGTATCGCGATCTTCGATTGCGAGGCCGCCGCCCCTTCTGGGCGTTTCCTCCCTGAACTTGGCCGCTCTTCGGAGCGGCCATTTTTTGCCTTGGTCTTTTGCGCTCTGGGTTTGTCGGCGCTTCGCTCATGGGCATTAAGCCCACATCGCTCGCGCCTCCTGCCCAGATCACAAAGTCCTCAAGGCAAAACAGCGCGCGATTTTGGAATTTTGTCGGATTATTCCGCGGCGGCGGAGAGATCGGGAGATGCGCGCAGCGCTGCGATGTCGATGCGCAGGATGCGCGTCAGGGCAGCGGTGAGTTTGAGTTTCAGCACTTCGAAGTTTGGCTTCTTGGCGATCTTCTCTTCATCCAGGTAAAGCCCGCGATTGATCTCGATCTGCAGCGCGTGACAGCCCTGGGCGACGCGGCCATGCAGCATGGTGGTGTGCCCGCCTGCAAAAGGCGCGTTGCGCGTCACGCTCAGCCCTTCGCGTGTGAAGGCGTCTTCCGCCATCCGCGACAGCCCCGGCGCGGCGGAGGCGCCATAGCGGTCACCCAGCACGATTTGCGGCGCCGCCAGCGTTGACGGCATGGAATGGCAATCCACCACCACAGCCACGCCGAAACGCGCCTGGGTTTCGTCCACCAGCATGGCCAGCGCCCGGTGATAGGGGTGATAGAGCTTTTCCAGCCGCATCTTCGCTTCGTCGGGCGCCATCTTGCCGCGATAAATGTCGGCGCCGTCGCGCACGATGCGGGGAATGACGCCCAGGCCCGCGGCCACGCGCGCGCTGGGCAGATCCACCGGTACCCCCAGCGGGGCGGAGAACATGGTGGCGTCCAGTTCGGCCACGCCGCGATTGACGTCCAGGAAAACGCGGGGGAATTCCGCCGCCAGCAGCGGCGCGCCTAGCATGGTCACGCCTGCGAACAATTCGTCCACGAACGCGTCCTCGGAACGGCGCAGCATGACCGGGTCGAGGCGGCTGGCGGCAGCCAGGCTCTGGGGATAACGCCGCCCGGAATGGGGCGATGCGAAGATGAAGGGCACTGTCTGCGCTTCCGGCCGCGCCAAGCGGAAAGGCCTGGCGAACAGGGCGGCCAGATCGGTGTCCGGGATGGGGGATGGCGGCTGGGCCATGGGGCAAGGGAACCACCAAGTGGCTGTCCCGGCAAGCAAATCTGCATGGGTAGTGGATATTTACCAAATTCGCGCTATTTAGGGAGCGGAACGGGCGGGCGAAGCGATGGCACATATCCTTCTGGCGGAAGACGACGAATCCCTGCGCAAGTTTCTCAGCGCGGCGCTGGTCAAGGCTGGCCATGCCGTCACCGACTTCGGCGACGGCTCCGAGGCCTTTGAATGCATCCAGGGCCTCACCTTCGACCTGCTGCTGACCGATATCGTGATGCCGGGCATGGACGGCATCGAGCTGGCCAAGCGCGCCGCCGAGTTGAACGCCGAACTCAAGATCATGTTCATCACCGGCTTCGCCGCTGTGGCGCTGCACCCGGCCTCGGGCGCGCCCAAGCAGGCCAAGGTCCTGTCCAAGCCCTTCCATCTGCGCGAGATCGTGGTGGAAGTGGACCGGATGCTGGCCGCCGCCGCTTAGGCGGTCAGCCCCAAAATCCTGGAAAAACCCTGCCCGGACCGGCTTTTGCTTAGGTCCGGAGGTCCATCTTGCCCGGTAGGCCCCCCGCCGCTATAGAGGCGACCTTCCTGACGGTGGGGCGGCTAGCTCAGCGGGAGAGCACTTCCTTGACATGGAAGGGGTCACAGGTTCGATCCCTGTGCCGCCCACCATTTAAATCCAGCTAAATCAGTTAGTTATCAGAACCCTGACGCAGCGATAGTTTTGCAAATCGACGCTTGTATCCAAATCGGGGACACAGGCATCAGATGGCGACTATTTCTAAGCGCGGGGATCGCTGGCAAGCCAGAGTTCGTCGCAAGGGTGGGCCGCTCACTTCCCAAACCTTCAGGCTAAAGGCAGACGCCGAAAAGTGGGCTGCACAGGTTGAAGTCGATGGTGAACGCGGTGGGTTCTCGACTAACCGCAGCCTACTCGAAGCAACGACACTTGCTGACCTTATAAGGCGGTACCGGGACACGGTGGTCCCAAGCCATAAAAGCAGCCTCAATGAAACGGCTGTCCTTAACGCCTTCCTGAGGCACCCCACAGCCCAGCCCATCCGGCGGACAGTTTTTTACCTTTGTTGACATCAGTTTGACCCAACTCGCCCTGGAGAACGAGTGTGCAAAATCGGCGCAACTGTTTGGGGCTATGGACTCACGGATACACAATTATCCCTGGAAACGTCACGAGACTGTAAAGCGGATCAGGCAAAGGGTAGACTTGAAGAACCCAAGCGGACCCATGCTGAAAACGGTCAAGACGCTATTTTTATCCGATGTCCATCTGGGCACTCGTGGCTGCAAGGCCACAGCATTGCTGGATTTTCTCAAAAGTCACGAAGCCGAAACTATCTATCTGATAGGCGATATCGTCGATGGCTGGCGCCTGAAATCCACCTGGTACTGGCCCCAGGCGCACAATGACGTGGTGCAGAAAGTGCTGCGTCAGGCCCGCAAAGGCACCCGCGTGGTCTATGTGCCTGGCAACCATGACGAATTCCTGCGCGATTATGTCGGATCTAATTTCGGCGGCATCGAGGTGGTCGAAGAGGCCGTGCACGAAATGGTGGATGGCCGCCGTATGCTGATCCTGCATGGCGACAAATTCGACACGGTGGTGCGCAACATCAAATGGCTCGCCGTACTGGGCGGCTGGGCTTACGATTTTGCAATCTATCTCAACCGTCCGATCAGCTTTGTGCGCCGCCGGTTTGGCCTGTCCGACTGGTCCTTCTCGGCCTATGCCAAGAAAAAAGTGAAGAAGGCCGTCAGCTTCATCAGTTGCTTTGAAGAAACCGTGGTTACCGATGCGGCGCGCCATGGCGTGGATGCCGTGATGTGCGGCCACATTCATCAGCCCGTGATCCGCCAGATGGGCCCCATTCAATATTTCAACACCGGCGACTGGGTCGAATCCTGTTCCGGCATCCTCGAGCATCTGGATGGCAGCTTCGAGCTGGTCCACTGGAAGCTGGAGGAACAGAAAACCAAAGCGCCCGAGCGGCTGACCTATCGCCCCGCGGCCTGAGAGAGATGGCGATGCAGAGAATGGCGCGGGGTATCACAGCGGGTTTGCGGCGGACGACGGAAACCGGCCTCAGCAATGCGGTGCACCGCCACCCGGCGCTGTCGCCCGCAGGCTTGCTCGAACGGCTGTTCACCAAGGCCTTTGAAGGGTTGGTTTATCCGCAGATTTGGGAAGATCCGTTGATCGACATGGAAGCGCTGGCGATCAAGCCGGGCGATCATATCGTCGCCATCGCTTCGGGCGGCTGCAATATTCTGAGCTATCTTACAGCCAATCCAGCCCGTATCACGGCGCTGGATCTGAACCACGCCCATATCGCGCTGACCCGGCTGAAGCTTGGGGCTGTGCGCTGGCTGCCATCATGGCGAAATTTTGCAGACTTTTTTGCCAATGCCGACCGAGCCGCCAATATCAATTTGTATGACGATTATCTGGATGGTCTGCTGGACCCTTCCACCCGCCGCTATTGGCAGGGACGCAATGCCTTTGGCCGCCGGCGTATCGCTGGCTTCGCACAGGGCTTTTACCGCACCGGGCTTCTGGGCCGGTTCATCGGCGCCACCCATATGCTGGCGCGGTTGCTGAGGGTGGATCTGAAAGCGCTGGTGGAAGCCGGCTCTTTGGAAGAGCAGCGCAAGATTTTTGAAGAGAAAGTGGCGCCGGTTTTCCAGAACCGTTTGCTGCGCTTTATCCTGAAGCACCCCGCGTCGCTGTATGGCCTTGGTATTCCGCCTGCCCAATATGTGGCGCTGTCGGATCATGGCCAGTCTGCCGTTGCCGATGTGATCTTCAGCCGCATTCAACGCCTGGCCTGTGATTTTCCCCTGAAGGAAAACTACTTCGCCTGGCAGGCTTTTGGCCGCCGTTATGAACCCAACCAGGCCTCTCTGCCGCCTTACCTGCAGGAGAAGAACTTCGCCGATGTGCGCGCAAGAGCCGAGCGGGTGGATGTCCAGCAGCAGTCACTCACCGCCTTTCTGTACCGCAGCCCTGACCGAAGCGTGGATTGCTTTGTGTTCTTGGA
>CANFDA010000139.1 GCA_947445215.1 Alphaproteobacteria bacterium
CAAACACGTAGCAAAAACATATATTTCAATGACTTAGGAGGGTTTCGGTATTATTTTGGAACAGGTCGGATTCCGCCCAATTTAGTTGCATTGCAATTGGCCTTTCCGTATTTTTGCGGTTGCGAACAACAAGTAAAAGCATCTGAAGGGCTACCGTGACGATTGCCGGCGCCACAGCGCAATCTTCCTCTTATGGGTTTCGGCGGCGCACAACGCTTTTTGGCGTTCGATTCTGTGTCTTTATCAGCCTGATTTTGGCCGACCTTCTCTGCTTCGGCGCAGCAGATCTGATCCTGCGTTTATTCCACTCGCCTCCGGCGATCGGACTGCTCCAGTATCCACTGAAACAGCCCAATCTGGTTGTTGATGTCATAGGCGTCATCGGGTTGATTTTCGTCGTCGCCCGCTATCTTGTCGGCGACTATAGCCGCCGCCGCCTGTTCTGGGACGGCGCGCGTGACACAACCCGTGCACTGTTGATTGCCGGTGCGATCTATCTCGGTTTTGTGTTGTTGTTGGAGCCGCATGCCTTCCTGCCGTCCTGTCTGGTCTGGGTAGGGCTGTTGCTACTGCTGCCGCTGGCTCGTCAGGGCGCGCGCCTGCTGCTTAGCAAGGCGAACATGTGGTATGAGCCCACCGCCCTGATCGGAACCAGTCCGGCCGCCGTGCGGGTTCTGCCGGCGCTGAGTGGAGATCTGGCGTTGGGCATGGACATACGCTGGCTGGTGCCTGATCCCATGGATACCCACATTCCGCCTTCCCTGGCGTCTCTGAAGCCGATTCTGGCTGAGCCGGGTGATCTGGTTTCGGCCCTGCAGAAGGCGGGCTGCCGCCAGACGATATTGGCTCCCGGCGACAACCTTCAGGTCGAGGGTGACCTGGTGGACCTGCTGATCGGCGCGCAGATCGGCGTCGCCCTCGTCCCTTCTCTCACCCGCCTGCCGCTGTTCGGCCTCAGTGCCAGTTATTTCTTCGGCAAGAACCTGCTTTTGCTGCAAGTGCGCAATAATCTAAGCCGCCTGCCGCAGCGCATGCTCAAGCGTTCAATCGACCTGATGGCTGCCTCAGCGATGCTGGTCCTGCTGCTGCCAGCCTTCGCGGTGATTGCTTTGCTCATCAGACGCGAAGATCGTGGCCCGGTCTTCTTCCGCCAGCCACGGGTTGGGCGGAGCGGGCGCGATTTCATATGCTGGAAATTCCGCACGATGGAAGTGAATGCCGAAGAGCAACTGGCACGCTGGGCCACGGAGAGTCCGGAGTTGCTGGCTTCGTACCGCGAATGCAATTTCAAGCTTGCAGAAGATCCGCGCGTGACAAGGATAGGCAACTGGCTGCGGTGTAAAAGCCTTGACGAGTTGCCGCAGCTGGTCAACGTGCTCCGGGGCGATATGAGCTTCGTGGGCCCGCGGCCCCTGATTCGCCGGGAGCTTCCCGATTACGGTCCGGTGATCTCGCTGTATAAGAGGGTGCGGCCCGGCATAACAGGTCTGTGGCAAATTTCTGGCCGCAGCAGGACAACCTTTGCGGATCGCGTCTCCTATGATGAGTGGTACATCAAGAACTGGACGCTCTGGTATGACATCGTCATCATGTTACAGACTGGTTGGATCCTGATACGCGGCCGCAGCGGGGCATACTGAATTCAGGCTGGTTGGCGGTTGACCAGGCGGGGGCTGGCCCATATGGTCCGCCGCTCTTTGCAGGAGCCCGTAGCTCAGGGGTAGAGCATCTGACTTTTAATCAGAGGGTCGATGGTTCGATACCATCCGGGCTCACCATGTTCCAGTCTGTTCCGGCAGAGGATTCCTGTCGCTGCGAATCAGCAACTGGGATCGCGCCGTAAACTTGGAAGTGCCTGTCAATAGGATCCGCGGGAGCGAATGATGCTGGGCAATGTCCGCAGCAGGATCACGATGTCCGTCCAGAGATTCCAGTTGCGGACATACCAGGTGTCAAGCTGCACGCGACGTTCGTAGGTGGTGCGGTTGCGGCCACTGACCTGCCAAAGGCCGGACATACCCGGACGGACAAGGAAATAGTACAGGGCGTCATCGCGGTAGTATTGTTCTATTTCCTGCTCCACCACGGGCCGCGGCCCCACCAAGCTCATCTCTCCGCAAATGACATTGATCAGCTGCGGCAACTCATCGAGGCTCGTCTTGCGCAGGAATTGTCCGAATGGATAGACGCGAGGATCTTCCCGAAGCTTGAAATTTTCCGCCCATTCATCCTGCGCCTGCTGGCTTGCAAGCAGCGCCGCCTGCTCCTTGGAGAGGGCCCGCATCGTGCGGAACTTCAGGCAACGGAACAGGACGCCGCCGCGCCCGACGCGAACGTGCCGGAACAGGATGGGCCGGCCGTGGCACAAAACCAGGAAGCCGATGGCGAGCAGGAGCGGCGTTAAAGCGGCCAGCAGCAGACCCGAAACCGCCAGGTCGAAGACACGCTTGGTGGCGCGGCTGGCGGGCGCCAACAGACCGCGATGAACGGTCATCAGGATGGCGTCGGAAACGGGCAAGGTCTGGGTACGAAGCCCAACCAGCGGCAGGCGGTGCAGCGGCGGCACGATCGCGTAGGGAACGAGCAGGACATTCAGCGTGTCCATCAGCGGACCAAAGCGCTCCAACTCCTCCGGAGAGGGAACGGCGATCAGGATATCGGCGCGGGCGTCCCGCATGACGCGAAGAACCTCTTCGGCCATGACGTTGGTATTGAGAGACAACAGGGCCGAAATATCGAGGTTCGCGACAATGTCGTAGCTTTTGCGGAAATCCTCCTGCAGGAGGCCATCATTGGGATGGGCGCTGATGCGTCCGCCGGCGATCAGGGCGCGTTGCTTCCACTTTCCCATTCTGGTCAACGCGGATCTGGCGAAGGCGCGCCCCAGAGGCAGCAAAATCGCGCTCAGCGACCAGATTGAAAGCAGCCATGTCCGCGAGATGCGCTCGCGCAAGGCATACTGAACGAAGCCGTCCACCAGCAGGGCGAAAATCAGCGAACTCCAGATTTTCGGCAGGTCGGACGTAATCGCACGGCGGGTTGTATAATGCCCTGTCATGCCGAACCACAGGCACAGCCCGCCGATCAGCACCAGCCATATCAGCAGGCTGGTATGGATGTTGGCGCTTTCAAAGCCGTAGAAATCGACGCCACGAACGACTTCACTGATGAAATAGGCCATCCCGCCCGCCAGAGCGACGGAAAGCGACAGGCTGAGAAAGTCGGTGACGGCAAGAATGGGTCCGGCCGAGCGATTGGCCGGATGAAAGCGGCCCGCCGGCACGCGACGGCCGGAGAGCCTCATATTCTGCGAGTTGCGGTTATCCATGAGGGCAATCGGCGGAGTATGCGTCTTTGTGGGAAATGGCCGTATGCCGACCGTAGCGGACAGTGCGAGGTTATCTCTAATTGCCAATTTATTCAAGGGTTTGCAACCGGGCACCGAAGACTCTATCAAGCATGCCTGAGGGGTTGCCATGCGCATCGTCCATATTCTGACCCGCTTCGTCAGAGGTGGTTCGGAGGAAAATACCATCCTGTCCTGTCTGGATCAGGCCAGCGCCGGCCATGACGTGCATCTTGTCCATGGCGATCAGTATCGCGACGATTGCATCCGCGGGCTCGGCGATGGCGTCGCCAGACATGCGGTTCGGTCCCTTGTGCATCGCATCGCTCCGGTGCACGACCTGGCCGCGTCGTGGCGGCTATTTCTGCTGGTGCGCAGGCTGAAGCCCGACCTGGTCCACACCCACCAGAGCAAGGCGGGTATTCTGGGGCGGATCGCGGCGCGCCTGGCGGGTGTGCCTGCCATCGTGCACACGGTGCATATCGTGCCGTTCGACAATGTGCCGCGTCTCAGTGCGATGCTCTATAGGGCCTGCGAACGGTTTTGCGGACGCTTCACGGACCTGTTTATCCATGTGGCCGCGGGCACGGTCGAGCAGTATGCCGTGCATCGCATCGGCACGGCGGCTATGCACCGGGTGATCGCCAGCGGCATGGCGGTTGAAAAATTCGCCGCAGCGATGCCCGCCGAGGATATCTCCGCCTGGCGCGCCGGGGACCCGGGACGTTTTCTCATTCTCAGCATGGCGGCGCTCGAGGCCCGCAAGCGTATTCTCGAATTCCTGCCCATATTCCGGGCGATTGCCGACACGCATCCGGGCGCGCTACTGGCGCTGGCGGGCGAGGGACCGGAGCGGCCCGCG
>CANFDA010000140.1 GCA_947445215.1 Alphaproteobacteria bacterium
GAGAAGGTCAGCCCCTTCAGCAGCGGGTTGTTCTTGATGTTGTCCGGCGTCTCGCCATGGGCGACCTGCCAGGCAAGTGTACCGTCCTTCAGATCCAGCGCGCTGATGCGGCCATAGGGCGGCTTCACGATGGGCAAGCCGCCAACCGTGGCGTTGCCCGGCGTGATCGGCGCGTTCAGGTCGAGCGGATTGCCGGCGGCAGCACCGCGGCCGCCACCACCACCAGCCGGTGCGGCGCCTCGGCCAAAGCCTTCTTCCTCGTCATCATTGCCGCGACCGCCACGGCCACGGCCCGCAGGCGGAGTAGCACCCGGCACGGTCGCATTGCCGGTGCCATAGCCGAAGGCGCCATTGATCTTTACCACGCCGCGCGCGGCAGGCTGGGTCTTGGAATAGATATAGGCGATCTTGGTTTCGGGATCGAAGCAGCCGCCCGGCCAGTTGGTGCCGCCCTGCGCGCCCGGAAGCGTCAGGGTGCCCCACTTGCCTTCATAGGTCGCCATGACGGGCGCCTGAAAAACGCCTTCGCCACGGGCATACTTGTTGGCAATGGCCATCGCGCGCGCCTTGATGGCGGGCGTGAAGTCCACTAGATCATCATCGCCGACATTCTGGCGGTCATAGGCTGGCGGCTTGGTGGGGATCGGCTGGGTGGGCGAGTACCACTCGTCGGGCACATCGCCAGGCTTCACCGGCACTTCCGGGATCGGCCAGATCGGCTCGCCGGTTTCGCGGTTCAGCACATAGAGGAAGCACTGCTTGGTCGGCTGTGCGATGGCCTTCACCGTGCGGCCATTCACCGGCAGATCGACGATCATCGCCGAGCACGGCACGTCGCTGTCCCAGATGCCGTGATGCACCATCTGGTAATGCCATTTGCGCTTGCCGGTCTTGAGGTCCAGCGCGACCAGGCTTTCGCCGAACAGGCCGGGGCCGCGACGATGCATGCCCAGATAGTCACCCACCGGCAGTTCGACGCCGAAATAGACCAGGTTCAGCTCGGCATCAGCGCACATGTCGCCCCAGACACCAGCATGGCCGGTTTTCTGGCCCTGGCCTTCTTCGACCCAGCTGTCATAGCCGTATTCGCCCTTGTGCGGGATGGTGTGGAAGATCCACAGGCGGCGGCCAGTGCGGGCGTCATAGCCGCGGACATTGCCGGTCGGCGCAACGGGCCGGTTGCCCGCCGTATGGGCCGCGCCCACCACGATGACGTTGTTGCAGACCAGCGGCGTTGCCTGCAGGCCGATATCGTCGTTGAGCGGATCAATGTTCTGGTCGTTCTCCAGCTTGAGATCGACCATGCCACTCTTGCCAAAGCGGGTGTCGGGAATGCCGGTGGCGATGTCCAGCGACTTCAGGCGATAGCCCGGCGTCACATAGATGATGCGTTCGATCTTGCCGTCGGTCCAATAGGAGCAGCCACGGCCCGAAAGCGCGCGCGGCGCGACGCGTCCACGCTCGCCCTCGTCCTCACGATGCAGCCAGATGATCTCCCCGGTGATGGCGTCCAAGCAGATGATGTCGCGGCGGGCGCCGGCCGTAACATAGAGGCGGCCCTTGATCAGCAGCGGCGTCGATTCCCAGTTGGTCTCGATGCGGGGGCCGAACTTGCCAGCATCGAAGCGCCATGCAACCTGCAGGTTGTTGAAGTTCGACGCGTTGATCTGCGCCAGCGGCGAATAGCGGTTGGCCTTGGCGTCACCGGCGAAGGCGGTCCATTCGGTGTTCGATCCGATGGGATTGTTCGCGGGCGGCGCCGGATAGGCGTTGGCTGTGGCGCCCGCGCCGTTGGGACTGCGCTGCGCGAAGGCGATCTTGGCCATCGAAGCGACGGTCACCGCCGTGGCGGTGCCATAGAGCATCGAACGTCTGGAAAGCGGCGGCATGGAATTCTCCCCTGGATTGTCGTGACGGCGGAGGCAGCCTTTAAGCCCCCCTTCGCCACGTGGATTCTTGGATCCCGATTCAGCATCGCCCCGGTCGGTCCCGATTGCACCACCCTTAATGTAACGGACTGTATCGCGGCCCCTCGAGACCCATCTTGGCAGGCTAAGCGCGGCATTTACCCTTATCTTCAGCCTTCAAATACAACTTATACGGTTGTTTATCAAATCTCTCGCGCGAAATTTACCCCCGGGTGCCACCAAGGATCCGCCATGTGGACCGCCTACACCTCCCGATCCAATTTTGAAGCCCTAGTCGCGCGCCCGAGAAAAGGCGGCAACGGGGATGACGAATGAACGCAGAGCGGTTGCGGCTGGACGGGATCAAGACGCTGATGGTGGATGGTGACCGCGCCAACGCCACCCTGCTGCTGGAGATATTGCGCGGCATGGGATTCACAATCCTGAAGCGGGCTGAAAGCGCCGCCGCCGCTTTCGCCGCGCTGGATGAGGCACCGCATGATCTCTGAATCTGCGACGCGCAATTGCCCGACATGACCGGCGTGGATTTCACGCGTGCCATCCGGGCGCAGCCCGCCCCCGCGCGCTTCCTGCCGCTGCTGTTGCTCACCGGCTATGCCGCTTTTGACCAGGTGACAGCGCTGCGCGATGCGGGCGCGCATCTGGTGATGAAGAAGCCCGCCTCCGCCGCAAGGCATGTATGACCGTCTTGCCTGGGCGGCGCAGCCCAAGCGCGCCTTCGTCGAAAGCGAAACCTATGTCGGCCCCGATAGACGTTTTCGCTTACTGCCCCCCCGGCGTCGTGGGACGACGCGCCACCGATCTCTCCATCGAGATCGGCGCGGCGACGGAACCGAACATGTCGCAAGACGAGATCGACAGTCTCATTAAGCCGATGCTGGTGATGGCGGAATGAAAAAGAATACGGCTCGCCTGCTCCATCCTGAATGCCGTCTGAGCACCTTTACTGGCGCGCAGTCATGGCCAGCCCCGCGCCGACGCGGTGCGCGACGGCGCGCTGCGGCGGGCGGGCCAGCGCGAGATGGGCTTTGCCGCGCTGGAGGCACTGATCGCCTTGCTGGAAGCCGGTTCCCCCACCCCGTCGCGGCTGCCGGAGCTCGCCCGCGACGACGACCGCATCGTGACCCTGGCGCTAACCTTCGGCCTGACGCCGCTGGCCGACGCCACCAAGGGGCTCTGCTACATGACGGCGCTGCTGCGAAAGCGCAACAGTTTCGATGCCGAAGCTTTGGGCGTTCACATCCGAGCCTTGCGACTTTTCGCACCCGACAGCCCCCTCATCAGCGATATGGAAGCGGCGCTGGTGCTAGGCCGGATCGCGGCGCTTGCGGCCCATCTAGCGTCCCACTTGTCGGCGCGATAACGCCGCGCTATTCCCCAGCGCATGCATATCCTGATCGCCTGCGACTCCTTCAAGGACGCGCTCGACGCGGACCGCGTATGCCACGCCATCGCTACCGGCCTGACCCGCGCCCATGCCGGCATTGCGGTCACCGAGATGCCGCTGTCCGACGGCGGCGAAGGCGTGCTCGATATCCTGCGCAAGGCACTGAAGCTCACCGCCATCGAGAAGCAGGTCTCCGATCCGCTGGGCCGTCCGGTCACCGCCTCCTATGGCTTGTCGGCAGACGGAAAGACGGCGTTGGTGGAAATGGCCACCGCGTCGGGCCTGCAACTACTGAAGCAGGCAGAGCGCAATCCGCTGCTCACTTCCACGATCGGCACCGGCGAGTTGCTCGCGGACGCGAAAGCGCGCGGCGCCACCACCGCCCTGCTCGCCATCGGCGGCAGCGCCACCAATGACGGCGGCATCGGCATGGCGGCAGCGCTGGGCTGGAAATTTCTCGACAGCGCCGGGAACACGGTGAAACCGGATGGTGGTAACCTGCAACAGATCGCGAAGATCGTCCCGCCCGCGCAGCTTCCTTTCGAGCGCGTCGAAGTGCTGTGCGACGTCACCAACCCGCTGACGGGCCCCATCGGCGCGTCCGCCGTCTATGGCCCGCAGAAGGGCGGTACCAAGGAAAGCATCGCCCGGCTCGATGAAGGCCTGCGCCATCTGGCGCGTCTGGTCGAAGAACATTTTGGCCGCACGGGCCTGTCCGAGACGCCGGGTGCGGGCGCGGCAGGCGGTCTCGGTTTCGGCGGCATGGCGTTCCTGAACGCCACGCTGAAGCGCGGCATCGAGATGGTGCTGGATCTGGTCGGCTTCGACGCCGCAGCGGCGAAGGCCGATCTGGTGATCACAGGCGAAGGCTGCATCGACGGCCA
>CANFDA010000141.1 GCA_947445215.1 Alphaproteobacteria bacterium
GCGGCGGCACGCTCAATCCGGGCCGCTACGTTTCCTATCCGGAAGGCACGCCGGTCTCCAACTTGTGGCTGTCGTTGATGGACCGCATGGAAGCCAAGATGGAGCGCCATGGCGATTCTACCGGACGCCTGGCTAACCTGACAGTTTGATCGTTACAGAAGGACTGTGAAAACACCGTCCGCCCGCACTCATCGCTGGGATGCCGACCACCGGCACCCAGGCCACAGTCTGACCCCCAGATCAGCCGGCTAACAACGGCGTGGTACAAATGACGCCCTTAAACTAACATACGAACTGGGCCACCTGATCGCCATTCACGGCTGGCTGAAGGGTCTGACCCTGATCCTGGTAGGCCATGTCAATCACATCATCCGGCCGCGCCTGAAGCTGCATTAAGATGAGCAGTTCGCCATAGCGAGCGAAGCGCCAAGGCAAATGCTCATTCGCGTCCCCTTTTGCGGGGACGCATCATTTCTGGTTGGCGTAGGTTTTTACCACCTCGGTGAGGAAATCGCGGCCCTCATACAGCGAACGCACACGGATGCGCTCGTTCAGTCCGTGCACGCCGCCGCCATCGGGGTCGCCGAACATGCCCGACAGGCCATAGGTGGGAATCCCGGCCGGGTTCAGGAAAGCGCCATCGGTGGCGCCCGCCAGCATCACTGGCGCGATCGGAAGGCCCGGCCAGATTTTAGCGGCGGCGGCTTTGACCGGCTCCATCACATCGGGCGTCAAAGGCGGCGGAGCCTTGGGCACTTCGCTGCGCTTTTCAAGGGTCGTTACTTTAATCTGGGGGTCCGCCACCAGCTGCGCCAGTTTGATCCGCACCTGTTCCACGCTGGTGCCGGGAAAGATGCGGCAATTGATATTGGCGCTGGCGCGCTGGGGAAGGGCGTTGTTGGCATGGCCGGCGTCCAGCAAGGTGGGAATGCAGGTTGTGTGCAGCATCGCGTTAAAGCCGGGATCGGTGGCGATCGTCTTGGCCGCTAATTCATCCGTCGGATTTTTGGCGAAGGTGGTCATGGCCGCACCCATCTTGCCGTCGGCCTGCGTTCCCATGGTAGCAAAGAAGGCTCGGGTGGCATCTGTGGTTTTGACGGGAAACTGGTAGGCGCTGATCCTGGTCAGCCCGAACGCCAGGCGATAGATCGCATTGTTGGGGGTGGGCCGCGAGGAATGGCCGCCGGGGTTGGTCACTTCCAGCCGGTAGTTTTGGGGGAATTTCTCGCCGGCCTGGATGTTGAGGATCAACCGCTTGCCCGAAGCATCCAGCCGCCCGCCGCCGCCTTCATTAAGCGCGATGCCGGCGTCGATCAATTCGCGCCGGTTTTTTGCCAGCCAGCCAGCGCCGTTGAAGGCGTAGGAGGTTTCCTCGCCGCAGGTCAGCGCCAACTTGAGCGTGCGGCGGGGTTTGAAACCCTCCTGACGGAATCGGATCAGCATATCCACCCACACGGCGGCCTGGGCCTTCATGTCGGCGGTGCCGCGGCCATAGAAATAGCCGCCTTCCTCGATCAGCTTGAAAGGATCGCGGGTCCAGTCCTGGCGTTTGGCTTCGACCACATCGATATGCGCCAGCAGCAACACCGCCTTGGCCGCCGGTTCGCTGCCGGGTAGGATGGCGACCAGTCCGCCTTCCTTGGGATTTTCGGGGACGGCGAAATAATGCAGGTCGCTCTGGGCAAAGCCGGCTGCCTTCAACCGTGCGCCCATGCGCTGCGCCGCCAAGGTGCAGCTACCGGACGACAGGGTGGTGTTGGTCTCGACCAGCTCCTTGTAGAGCGCACGGAAAGCGACCTGATCGGAGCGCAACTTCCCCATCGGCGCTTCCTGCGCCGTGACGGGCAGGGCGATTGCGGGCAATACGGCGGCAAGCAGCGCGGCGGCGTAAAGTGCTTTCATAGCTCTATCCTCGTTTGTGCCCACGCTAACACAATTTGTAATAACTCACTTTAACGTGGGCCATGACAATTTATGGGTAAGCCACCCATGAGCGAAGACACCGCCACCCCGCAACGCTATTGTCCGCCCCAATCCGGGGCCATTCCGGAAGCCCATAAAAGGGACGGAAAAATGATGCGACATGCAGCCTGTGTCCTGGCCGTGGCGTTCGCGCTTGTGCCTGCCGCCGCCCAGAACGCAGGCAATCCAGGCGTGCCGCCGGACATGACCACCCCCGTCAATGCGGCGCCCAACCCGTACCGGACGGTGAAGGATTATTTCAAGCTGCCGGCCGG
This sequence comes from Alphaproteobacteria bacterium, assembly GCA_947445215.1. Lineage (GTDB taxonomy): Bacteria > Pseudomonadota > Alphaproteobacteria > Micropepsales > Micropepsaceae > Rhizomicrobium. The sequence continues at coordinate 2,238 of CANFDA010000141.1, forward strand.
GCGAACCTGGGGCTCCACCAGCGCCGTCGAGATCGACCGGGACGGAAGGTCGATCTGGATCGCCGAGCGTTGCGGCCTGAACAATTGTTTCGACCGGCAGGCCGGCCGGATGTCCCAGCTGCCGACCATCCTGAAGTTTGACGTCAGCGGCAACCTGCTGACGGCCTTCGGCGCCGGCCTGCTGGTCTTTCCGCACGGCATCCATGTGGATCTCGACGGCAATATCTGGGTGACCGATGGCCAGGACGATGGACCCCCGCGCGCGGAACGGGGCGCCGCTCCGGGCGCGCCCGCCGCTGCCGCACCGACCCCTGCCGCACCGGACGGGCCGATAGGTCCCCTGCCAGGCGCCACACGGGGCAACCAGGTGTGGAAGTTCAGCCCCAACGGCCAGGTGCTGCTCACGCTCGGCAAGCCGGGCGGCGAGCCAGCGCCGGGATATTTCTACCAGCCGAACGATGTCGTCACTTCGGCCAATGGCGATATCTTCGTCTCCGAGGGCCATGGCGCAGGCAACAACCGCATCTTCAAATTCGACAGGACCGGTAGGCTCATCAAGCAATGGGGACGGCTTGGCGCCGGGCCGGGCGAGTTCGACGGGCCGCATGCGCTGGCGATCGACTCGCGGGGCCGGCTGCTGGTCGGCGATCGCAACAATAACCGCATCCAGATTTTCGATCTCAACGGCAATTATCTCGGGCAGATGCATCAGTTCAGCCGGCCCAGCGGCCTCTATCTCACCAGGGACGACATCCTCTACGTCACAGATTCGGAGTCGGAATCGGTGGCGCGCAATCACAATGGCTGGAAGCGAGGCATCCGCTGGGGCAGCCTGAAGGACGGCAGGGTCCTCGGCTTCATTCCCGATCCCGTCGCGGTGGCCACCGGCACAAGCGCCGCGGAAGGCGTCGCGGTGGATGCAGCGGGAAATATCTATGGCGCCGAGGTCGGCCCAAAGGGCGTGGCGCGGTATGTGAGGAATTAGCGGCGGCCCTGGAGAGACTGGCGTGCCCAAAGGGTCAGTAAGCCTGAGCATCAAGCAGCAGCAAGAACTTTTTCTGTCGTTCCAACTTGGCTGCCGGAAATTTTGTACCAAGCGAATTAATAGAAATTTGCTTGAAGCAGTAGTCTCAGTTCTTCTAGTACAAAATGTCCGACGGGAGACGGTGGCGCGGCTGTGCTGTGGGTCGGGCGCGGGTTTATGCGGTAGAGCTAAGACGTAACCAGGCGAATCACGAAAGGGCATTTCATGTTTGGCCTCAGCTTCTGGCATCTCTTGATTATTGGGGCTGTCGTGTTTCTGCTGTTTGGCGGCAGAATTTCCGACCTAATGGGGCTGGCAGGGAAGAGCATCAGGTCTGGTGATGGACCCGCTAGTCGGTACATCCCGCCGATAATTCCTAAGATTATCAAGATGATCTTCCCTTGATGCGCTTACGGGTTTAGCGCGGTAGCTTTTAGATAGCGCCGCCTCACTGCCCCGCCCATTGCACGACAAGCTCAACCGGCTCTGCCTCGCCTTCAGCTGTGTCCGCCAAGCTGGGTCGGCCCCGCACTCTGTTGAGCAGCGCCTCGCTGCCGGAAATGCGAGCCAATGCCGGTGCCGTCAGGTCGATGGCCATGCCGCGCAGGACTTCGATGGCGTCCGCTGTGTGAGCGCGGGCTTAGATCCCGGATCTCGCCGATCTCGCGTGGCCGACTGCCGGGATTCCCGCTCACGCCCAACTGGAAATACCCTGCATTCTCGGCCATCGCCTGATCCGTCCTAATCTCTGGCCTTATATATACACTTTAATATATGTATATAATAGCCAGAAGTGCTGAGCCTAAAATTCAGGCCCATTCGTGTGCCTGACCTATCGAAATATCGACCCCACCCAAACGAAAAAGAACTCCCGGCGTGGGTCGACGAGCCGACTTGCCCA
>CANFDA010000142.1 GCA_947445215.1 Alphaproteobacteria bacterium
CAACCAGGCCGGATCGGGGAATATTTCGACGTGCGCTCGCTGCAATGGTATGGCGAGGCCGCCGCGCGGGCCATAGACAGGCTCGCTGTACCGGCCAACCTCTACCATTATCGCTCCGGCTTTGGCGGACGCTCGCTGGCCGCCGCCCGCCGCCGGGGCATGGCGCTGCTCTGCGAACATTCCATCGCCCACCCCGCCGCCGTCGACTACCTGGTCGAAAATGCGGGCCGCCTGCCGGATACCCGGAACCTGCCGCCGCTGCGGCGGCTATGGCGCCATATCGAGGCGGACATTTCCCAGGCGGACCTGGTGGTGGTCAACTCGGATTTCGTGAAGCAGACATTCGTCGCCATGGGGCATCCGGCGGAGAAGGTCAGCGTGCTTTACCGCGGCGTCGATGATGAATTCTTTTCCCTGCTTGATGGATCACCGCGCCCGGCTGTGACATCCGGCCCTGTGCGCCTCTTGTTTGCCGGCGCTTTTGGTCGCCGCAAGGGCGGCGCCTGCCTGGCGGCGGCAATGACGCTGCTGGACACGGTGCCGGGATGGTCGCTCACCCTGGCGGGACCGGTGGAGCCGGAATGCCGACAGGACTATGACCGGCTGCTGGCCGATCCGCGCGTGCATGCGCTCGGGGCCCTGCCGCGCCGCGAGCTGGCGCAAGCCATGCAGCAGGCCGACATCTTCGTATTCCCGACCCAGGCGGAAGGTTCGGCCCGCGTCGTTTTCGAGGCTCTTGCCGCGGGCTGCCATGTTGTGACTACGCCCCAATGCGGTTCCATTGTTGGCACCGCCGCCGAGGGGATTCTGGTGTCCCCGGAAAATCCGCGTCAGCTCGCCGATGCGATCACGGGCCTGATCCCGGCCAAAAGTGACGTTGCCACAGCGGGTGCACGCAACGCCGCGCTGATCCGCAGTCAGTATCGCCAGTCTAATTACGGCGACAATCTGATCGCGCTCTATGATCGCATGGCCGCGGAGTCATCTGTCGCATGACACCTCCTCTGGCATTGCTGGCCGGTGGTCTTGCGACCCGCATGCGGCCTGCCACCGAGACGATTCCCAAGTCGCTGCTGGAAGTGGCTGGCGAACCATTTATCGCCCACCAGCTGAGGTTGTTGTTGGGGCAGGGGGTGCGGCGGATCGTGGTCTGCGCCGGATTCCTGGGCGAGCAGATCGAGGATTTCGTGGGTGACGGCGCCCGCTTCGGCTGCGAAGTGCGCTATTCCTTTGACGGCGAAAAACTGCTGGGCACCGGCGGCGCCCTGAAGCGCGCCCTGCCGCTGCTGGGCCCCAGTTTCTTCGTCATGTACGGCGACTCCTACCTGGATATCGATTACGCGCGCGTGGCGGATGATTTCAAGGCATCCGGCCAGTCCGCACTGATGACGGTCTTCCGCAACGAAGGTCGCTGGGACACCAGCAATGTGGAATTCGCGGAAGGGCGAATCGCCAAATTCGACAAAGTGAACCGTACGCCTGCGATGGCGTTCATCGATTATGGGCTGGGTGTGCTCAAGGCCGATGTCATTGCGCCGCTCCCCGGCGATACCGTGGTTGACCTTGCCGACATTTACCGCGACCTTGCCGCCGCCGGCCGGCTGGCCGGTCATGAAGTCACCACCCGTTTCTATGAGATCGGTTCCCCGGCGGGGTTGGCCGAAACCGACGCCTATCTGAGGTCGAAATGATCGTCACCCGGACGCCCCTGCGTATTTCCATCGGCGGCGGCGGCACGGACCTGCCGTCCTATTACCGTGAATTTGGCGGCTATGTGATTTCCGCCGCGATCAAGAAATATATCTATATCAGCGTCAACCGCGCCTTCTTCCCCGGCTACAACATCAAATATTCCGCCATCGAGAGCGTCGCAACGCGGGCCGAGATCAAGCACCCGTTGATCCGCGAGGCGCTGGCGATGCACGACATGCCCGATCATCTCGACATTGTCAGCCTGGCCGACGTGCCGGCTGGTACCGGCCTGGGATCTTCCGGCAGCTTCCTGGTGGGACTGCTGCATGCCTTTCACGCCTACAAGCGTCAGCCTGTGACGGCGGAACAGCTGGCGCAGGAGGCGGTGGAAATCGAGATGGTGCGGCTGGGCGAACCGGTGGGCAAGCAGGACCAGTATATCGCCGCCTATGGCGGCCTTTTGTGCCAGGAATATCGTAGCGACGATACGGTCGCGGTGAGTCCGCTCAAGATGAGCGAAAGCGCCCAGCTGGAATTGCGCGACGGACTGATGCTTTTCTTTGTCGGCTCGACCCGGTCGGCCTCGGGTCTGCTCAAGGACCAGAAGGCCAAGTCGGAAGGCAAGGACGCGGCGATGACTGACGCGCTGCATTTTACCAAGCAGCTCGGCCGGGAAATCAAGACGGTGCTTGAAGCCGGCGATATTCGCCGATTCGGCGAATTGATGCATGAGCATTGGATGAGAAAGCGGGCGCGTTCCTCGGGCATGTCGAGCGATCGCATCGACGAACTATACGATATCGCCCGCTCCAAGGGTGGCGCCACCGGCGGCAAGCTTGTGGGTGCGGGTGGTAGCGGGTTCCTGCTCTTCCATGCCGACGACAGGGCGCGCCTGCGCCGGACCATGAACGAGGCAGGCATGCGGGAAATGGATTTCGACTTCGACCATGACGGCTCCGCCGTCCAGTTCCGCAATCTCTGATTTCAATATCTGGGATTGATCAGAAGCGTTTCAGCCTGGCTGGTGCGGCGCGTTAAATCGTAAAGCGTTGCGTCATCGTTAAGCCGCTGGCCGCCGTCGCGCTGCAACGGGCGAATGATCATGCCGAGTTCGCTTTGCGTGGGGAGTGGGGCGATCCACCCCAGCGGAAAGCGGATGATGATTCCCTTGTCGAAAGCGCCTTCGCCGAACTGCGTCGACGTCACATTGGTGCGCGTGAAGAAGGCGCCGACTTCGACGCCGGTGGAGAAGCGCCGGGTGACCTGGAACGTCGTGCCCCAGTCCTGGGCGAGATAGCGGCCCACGCTTAAGGTGAACTGCAAATCATGGAAGGGTGACGCGTAGTAGAGCGACATGTGCCCCGTAACGGTTTGATAGGGGCGCAAGCCCAGCAGCCGGTCGAAGTTGCGCTGCCGGACCCCGAAGATGTCCGCGCCCACAGCCCAGCGCTCGCCTTCCGGACGCCAGAGGACCTCGCCGCCAACGCCCGCGAACATGCTTTCCAGGTAACCGGCGGTCACGCGGGCAAAAACATTCGGAGCCGGGCGGAAGCGATACTCAACCGAAAGTCTCGACATTCCGGTTGAACCCTCTTTCACATAATTGAGAGCATCGGTGCGGACATGCGGAAGCACGCTGTCGCTGGGCCGGTTCAGGTTGATCTCTCGAAAGAGAGTGGTTTCGACGCCGCCATAGATGGACAGGTTCGGCCTGAGCATCAGTTCGCCGCGGGCGGCGAGCATTGCCGTCACGCCAAGCGGTTGCTGCGGATCGAACAGCGATTGCTGCAGGTTGGGTGCAATCGACCAGTTGAATACCGGATAGCTGCGGCGATAGTCGCCGGGCTGGAAGAAGACGCGCGCGCCTGCGGGATCGCTGACCGTTACGACGTCCGGAAGCGTCGTCAGGCCTTCGTCATTCTGCATGATGGCGCGCTCCGCCCCCGACCGCATCACCTCATACCGCCGCTCGGGGAAGCCATTCGGCAGCGCGACCAGGCGGAAAAATTCGATGTCCGATGGCGCATCCGCCATCAACAGCCGGGTCAGGCGGTCGACGGCGTTCATCTCCGAAATATAGGTGCGGTTGAGATAGAACACCGTTATCTCGTTGCCGCGAACGGACACGCTTTCGACATCGATCCGCTGCTCAGCTGCGTGCTGGCGGATGGCACGAATAGCGTCGGCGGCATAGATGTTGCGCGGGGCCGCCCAGCCATCGGTGGACTGGGATGCCGGGCCTGGCATGCCATAGGCAATCGTCGCCACCGGCGCGGGGACCGTGCAGCGCACCGATGCGCCGCCGGTCCTGTTCAGGACGACCATCGTGATTCCTGTGCCGGAACCGGAGGCCAGCCTGGCGATCTCTTGGCACCGGGCAGCGGAGTTCGTTCCCGTACCTATCTGCAATATGGCTTCCTGCCCGTCGATCCTGAAGTCCTCCAGCTCAACTTCGCGGAAAAC
>CANFDA010000143.1 GCA_947445215.1 Alphaproteobacteria bacterium
GACGGCGTCGTGAACACCGATTGCCGCATGCACGCAGTGGACAATCTGTATGTCGCCGGCAGTTCGGTATTCCCGACCAACAGCTGGGCCAATCCCACATGGATGATCTCCTGCCTGGCGATCCGGCTGGCGGATCATCTCAAGCAGGTGATGGCCGGTGAGGGCCGCGCCTAGCTGTTGTAAAGGTCCCGGAACAGGCTTTCGCGCACATAGATCACATCGCTCTCCAGCCGGTGGTTGGAGAGTGTGGTGCCGTATTCCTGAAAGATCACGGCATGTAGGCCGGCTTGGCGCAGGATTTCGGTGACCGGCGCGAAGCTGGGCGGCACGGATTTGTACTCGTTGACGAAGGACAATTCGCAAAGTGCCACATCGATCTTCTGCAGCGTCGCGGTCGCACCGCGCAACGCGCTTTCCTCATGGCCCTGCACGTCGATCTTCAGGACGCGTCGCGTCGCGGCCGGGTCCAGGGTCACGACATCGTCGACCCGTACAAGCGGAACGGCCTCGCTGCCCCGCAGCACATTGTGGCGGTCGTCGCTGAATTGCTCTTCGTAATGCTCAAGGGAATTCAAGGTCGAATTCTCTCCCAGCATAAGTTGCGCCGTTCCCGGGTTCTCGGAAGCGCCTGCCTTGATCAGTCTGACACGGGCATCGCCGGAGAAGCGGGCCTGCAATTCCGCATAAGCCTCGTTGGAAGGCTCTATGGCAGTGACGTTCGTGTTGGGAAAGGCATCGAGAAAGGAGGCGCTCCATTCCCCGGTATTGGCACCGATGTCGATCAGCTGCAGCGAGTCCGCCGGATCGAGGAAGCGCAGAAAATTCACATAGTCTTCCGCCAGCGACGGGCTGCGCAGGATCGTGCGGGTCAGGCCCGGCGGAATGGTCCGCCCGCGCTTACGCAGATCCGCCAGCTCTACCAACAGGAAGGCACGCCGCTCCAGCGACGAAAACTTCTTCCAAAAACTGCGATAAGAGAGTGCCATCCTATTCCTGAGCCCATTTCATGCGGCGGGAAAGGTGATTGATGTTCTGGCGGTACCAGGCAACGATCGCGGGCAGCTCATCGGGCAGGCTGCGCTTTGGCGCCCAGCCCAGACAGGTGATCTTGTCCCAGGAGATGGCATAACGGCGGTCGTTGAATGGCCGGTCGCGCACGAACTGCACGTTCTCATCGAAAGGCAAGCCTATCTCGCTGCAGATCATCTGTGCCACGACCAGATTGGAAAACTCGTCAGGCGATCCGATATTGTAGGTGTCGAACAATTCGCCCTTGCGTGCCAGCAATATGATGGCATCGGCGAAATCCAGCGCGGAAAGGAAGTGGCGCACATTGGTGCCGTCACCATGTAGCTGAATCTTTTCCCCCTGCAATAGGGCCATAATCGAGCGCGGAATCAGCTTTTCCGGGAATTGCCGGATGCCGAAGATGTTGTTGGCGCGAACCGTGATGACGGGAAGCTTGAACGAGTGGCGGTAGCCATTGACGATCATCTCGGCTGCTGCCTTGGAGGCGGAATAGGGATTGGTCGGGTTCATTTCCGCCCGTTCATCCGCCGCGCCGGACAGGACCTCGCCGTAAACCTCGTCGGTGCTGACATGGATGATGCGCGGCACTGCCGCATTGCGGCAGGCTTCCATCACCGTGTGCGTGCCCAACGCATTGGACTGGGTGAAGGGAATGGAGCTGAGGAAGGAACGATCCACATGGCTCTCTGCCGCTGCGTGAATGACCAGGTCCGCGCCGCGCATCAGGTTGAAGCAGAGACTGTAGTCGCAGACGTCGCCGACCACGAGTTCGGCGGTGGAAGGACGCAGTAAATCCATCAGGTTCATGATGTCGGCGGCGTAAGTCATTTTGTCTAGCACGACGACTTCCGCGCCCGCAAACTCCACGCTAAGCCTATCGACCACATGCGAGCCGATAAATCCGGCGCCGCCGGTAATGACGATTTTATGCATCTCGCAGTTCCCGGCCCAAATTTATGCAAAGGTCTTTTAGCGCGTTCTCGTCTGGCAATGGAAATCGAGGAAAGTGCGAACGCCAAACCGCCATGTCGAGAAAGAATTCGTCCCGCGCGGTGTTATCCGTCACCACCAACGTACCCCGCCCGAAGCCTTCCATTATCCATTGGGCGAGGTTTCCGCAACGTGTGGGGGTGCCGCTGCCCAAATTTAGGGTCGCAGCGGGGCGATCACGGGCCGCCAGCAGAATGCCTTGGGCGCAGATTTCCACTGGTAGGAAATCGCGCCTGGTGGCGGGCGACATGTCGAAGCGGATCACGCCATCCCGGTGCAGGGAGGCAAGCATTTGCGCGAAAAAGCCCTGGCGGCGGCCTGTAATGCCATGCTCCGGGCCAGATATGTTCGACAGGCGCAGGATCGTGCAGGCCCCGTTCGCGGCGGCCAATACGGCGCTCTCGCTTACCGCCTTGTTGCGGCCATAGACGGTTTCGTCGCCGTTGGCGGGGGTGCCCTCCCTTCCGGGAAACCGCGCATGGTCCGGATAGACGCGCCGGGTGCTGCACATGACGAAATGCGCGCCTGCGTGTGCTGCGGCGCGGGCGGCGCGCAGGTCGCAGTCGCGATCAGTACGGTAGGCTTGCGAGAACCAAGAAGGATCGATACTGAAATTGACGACGGTGTCCATCCCCTGCACCGCATCCGAGGGCGCATCATGGGCAAGTGCGGTGACTTCGATCCCTTGTGCCTGCGCGCATTTGTGGACATGGCGCGCGATGAAGCTGTTCCGACCGATCAATGCTAAACGCATTTCATCCGCTCATGGTTTCGATGCGTCCTGGAATACATCAGGGGATGATCCGGCGGGCACCGCGAGAAACCTTATAAATGCTCATGGGCCGACGCTACCGCCCCGACCTGAAAGGCCGGCCATAATAGCCAGTCAGGCGCAGCCCAACGTAAATCAGCAGGCCCAGCAGAACACCCAGGAACAAGGATACAACGACCGTGGCGGAGAATTTCGGTGAAACAGGCGCCGAGGGCGCATGTGGCGGATCGACGATCTCGGCGGCATAACTCGGATCGCTGCTTACCATCATCGCATTCTGCTCTTCCTGGTTGAGCAGCATGATCAGCGCGCTACGCTGGTCCACGGCATCCAGGCTGCGCAGCGTATTGTGCAGATATGCGATGCGCCGGGCGGACCGCGCACGTGCGTTGTCGCGCAGGATGTTGTCGGCTTCACGGTGGACCGTGCCAAGGAACGCCTGGGCGAATTGCGAATCGCTGCTGCGTAGGGACAGGGTCAGCAAGCCGGTTTGCAGCGACAGATTCTGATCCACGCTGCCCAGGAAGGCGAGGACGTCTTGGGCGCCAGGGGCGACGGCTTGCTCCGACCCAAGCCCCATGACGTTCTTCAGCGAAGCCACTATGCCGCCGGGAGGCTTCCATCTTTTCGAGGCGGCATCCCAATGTTCGGGAAATATCTGCTGGAGCAGATTGGGTCGGGCCGCAAGGCGGTCGGCCAGAAGCGAGGAATTCAGCAGCGCCTGGAACTTGGTGAATTCGCTGACGGCGCCTCCGCCGGCGCCGCCCAGGCCGATCAGGCGGGCAGCGCTGGCCACGCCGCCCGACGGTGCGGCGTTCATGTTGCTCGGGGCAGAGGAGAGAACAGACGACGCCTCGTAAAGGCGATCTGTGTTGTGATACCAGATCTGACCGATGACGACACACAGAAAGGCGGTCGCGGCCACTATCGCTCGCCCTTCCCACAGGTAGGCAAACAGCGCGCCCAGCTCCAGTTGGGTACTTTCCGATTGGACTTCCGGCAAATCAATATTCGACATCAGCGAAGGGTCTTTCGGCCGGCACGTGCCTCTTTCAGGCCGAAACTGGCTGGGGTCGGGCATATGGGACGCGCCAGAAACTAAAGATTTGACCTTGGCCGGTCAACGGCGGGACGGCGTTGCCGACCTGGGAAAAAGTGGCTCTCGGCTACGCCGTTGGAATGCGGACGAACTGAGACACCTATCGCGATCAGGACGATTGCCAACTCTACCATGTTGGTCACCCGCTGAATTCCGGCAAAAGGCGAGAATATTGCGTCCCAACTTAGCGATACAGCCGCCATGAACACGACCGGCGAAAGGGCGTTGGGCTTTTGCAGTGCGCCCAGA
>CANFDA010000144.1 GCA_947445215.1 Alphaproteobacteria bacterium
CTGTCTTGCCGCGGAATAGAAAGTTGGATGGCCGGCTCGGAGGCCGGCCATGGTGAATTTTTGAGTGTGAGTTCAAGCTGGCAACTGATTGCGCGGCTTTGCTTTAGAGTACCGGAATAGCCGGTATCAGCCGCCCGCCGACCCGCACGGGCTCGATGCGCGTCGCCAGCCCGTTCGCGCCGGTCTGGACAAAGACGGCGCAGAGCGTCGCCGGGCCCGTGGCGGGGCTGTAACGCGTGCTGGGCATCTTGGTGGTGAAGCGGCGCAGCGGTTCGGTCTTGTCCATCCCGATCACGGAATCATAGTCGGCGCAGGCCCCGGCATCGCTCTGGAAAGCGGTGCCGCCGGGAAAGATTTGCGCATCGGCGGTCGGCGCATGGGTGTGGGTGCCGACCACCAGCGAGGCGCGGCCATCGCAGAAATGGCCCATCGCCATCTTCTCGCTTGTCGCCTCGGCATGGATGTCGATCACGATGGCGTCGGCGGCTTCGCCCAGCGGGCAGGCGTCGAGTTCGCGCGCCACCGCCGCGAAGGGATCGTCCAGCGGGTCCATGAAGACGCGGCCCATCACATTGATGACCAGGATGGAGCCGCCACCCGGCAGCGCATAGAGATTGGCGCCCTTGCCCGGCGTGCCTTTCGGGTAATTCACCGGCCGCAGGATGCGATCTTCCTGCTCGATCAGGCCGTAGATTTCCTTCTGGTCAGCCCAGTGATTGCCGGTGGAAATCACATCGATGCCGGCGGCGAAGAATTCCTCGGCGATGGCGCGGGTCAGGCCGAAGCCGCCCGCCGCATTCTCGCCATTGGCGATGACGCAATCCAGCTTCAGGCTTTCGCGCAGGCGCGGCAGCTCCGCCAGCACCACGTCGCGGCCGGGCTTGCCGACAATGTCGCCGATGAAAAGCAGATTCATGAAAAGCGCTTCAGGCCGCGTTCGGTGAGGATGAAGTTCAGGGCCATATCATGCGCCTCCACCGGAAGCGAGGCGCTCTCCTGTCCGGCAAAGGCGATGCCGATGGTCGGAACACCCAGCGCGGCAATGGTGCGGTCGTAATAGCCGCCGCCATAACCCAGGCGATGGCCGGTGGCATCGAAGGCCAGCAGCGGCACCAGCAGCATGTCGGGCTCGACGATGGGGAAATCCGCCGCCGGTTCCTGAATGCCCCAGGCGCCTGCCAGCAACGCTTCGCCATCGGGAATGCGGTGATAGGTGAGCCGCTTGTCCCGCGCGGCGACGCGCGGGAAGGAAATCACATGGCCGCGATCCGCCAGGGTCTGCAACAGCAGACCCGGCTCCGCTTCCTGCGGCAGGGCGTGATAACCGCCGATGATGCTGGCGGGCCTCAAATTCAGCGCCTCGGCATGGGCGCTCAGCGCGACCGGAAAATTCAGGAACGCGGCCGCGAGGCGGGCGCGCCGTTCACGGGCTTCGGTGCGGAGGGCGATCTTGGGGTTTGTCATGAGTCGAATGGCGGCATCTTAGCAGATTTGCTTACAATCTCGAGCCGCGCAGCAAAGCCGCGCGGCGACGCTCCGCTAGGGCGAAGCCCCGCCTCCCCCTTATGCGCGAAGCGCATCCAAAGGGGGAGGTGGCTGTAGCTGGCCAGGCGCGAAGCGCCGATTAAGCCAGCGAAGGCCGGAGGGGGTTCACCAAGAAAGATAAAGTGGACGGCACCGCGCTCGGCGTTGGTATTGGATCTCATGGGCCTGCAAGTGCAGGTGGGCGCCGTGTGGTTAGGACCAGGGTCCAGACCAGGGACAGCTCCCGATGAGTACAATTAAGGCCCCTGGGCATCGCAACCTGACGACGCGAGGCAGGAACCGTCCAATGCCAATGTAGGCTTACGCCATGCGCGCGGCAATGGCCTCAACCCGCGCAGCGGCGGCTTCCAGCGCCTCGGCGGCAATGCTTTCCGCGGCGTCGGCTTTGCCGGTGAGCGCGGCGCGCTCATCCGCAAAGGTTCCAGCAGTGTCGGAACTGGCGCCCAGCTTCTCCAGCGCCTCGTTATGCTCGTCGGCCAGAAGCAGCGCCGCCGTCAGCAACAGCTTGGTGTCGCTGGTCTGGCTTCCCACCATGCTCTGCGCCTCGCGCACCTTCACATCCACCAGCGCGGCGAGTTCCTTCAGATGGGCTTCCTCGCCATCGCCGCAGCCCAGCGTGTAGGCTTTGCCGTTCACCATGACATTCACGAGGGGCATCAAAATCTCCTAGGTGCGCGCCAGGGCGGCACGGATTTCGCCGATGGCGCCGTCCAGCCGCTCCTCGACTTCCTCGGTGACGCCCGAAAGCGCCGCCAGCTCGTCTTCCAGCGCCGCCACCTGCATCAGCAGGCGTTCGCGCTCGGCTTCCAATTCCGCCACCCGCCGGTCCAGCCCGTCGCTATGTTCCGCCAGGGCGCCGTGCCCGGGGGCCCGGCTTTCCAGGGCCTCGAGGGCGGTTTTGAGGCGGTCCGCGGCCAGTTCCAGGCGGCTCATCCGGTTATCTCCGCTGATTCCGCGAAACCTTAGGCTTCTCGCTGATTTTGGGCAACAAACCCGCGCAAACGGCCCTTGACGGGGCGCGGAGGCCCCTCTTAGTTCCGTGGCGGAAATTTTCCGTCAAAACTGGTGGCCGCGCTCATAGCCACGCAAGGAGATCAGGACATGGCCCTTCGTGTTGCAATCAACGGCTTTGGCCGCATCGGCCGCCTGGTGCTGCGGGCAATCGTGGAATCCGGCCGCCGCGACATCGAGGTGGTTGCGATCAATGATCTCGGCCCGGTCGAGACCAACGCCCATCTGCTGCGCTATGACAGCATCCATGGCCGCTTCCCCGCCACCGTGACGGTGGATGGCGACATTGTCACCGCCGCGGGCCACCGCATGAAGGTGACGGCGATCCGCAATCCCGCCGAGCTGCCGCACAAGGATCTGGGCGTAGACATCGCCCTGGAATGCACCGGCCTCTTCACCGCCAAGGACAAGGCGATGGCCCACATCCAGGCCGGCGCCAAGCGCGTGCTGGTGTCGGCGCCGTGCGACAGCGCCGACCGCACCATCGTCTATGGCGTCAACCACGACACCCTGACCAAGGACGATCTGGTGGTTTCCAACGCCTCCTGCACCACCAACTGCCTGGCGCCGGTCGCCAAGGTGCTGCACGACGCTGTCGGCATCGACAAGGGCATGATGACCACCATCCATTCCTACACCGGCGACCAGCCGACGCTGGATACGATGCACAAGGATCTCTATCGCGCCCGCGCCGCCTCGCTCTCCATGATCCCGACCTCCACCGGCGCCGCCAAGGCCGTCGGCCTGGTGCTGCCGGACCTGGCGGGCCGCCTGGACGGCATCTCGGTGCGCGTGCCGACCCCGAACGTCTCCCTGATCGATCTCAAGTTCATCGCCAAGCGCGCCACTTCGGTTCAGGAGATCAACGACGCCATCAAGGGCGCCGCCATGGGCAACCTCAAGGGCATCCTGGAAGTGGTGAACGAGAAGCTGGTGTCGTCCGACTTCAACCACAACCCGGCCTCGTCCAGCTTCGCGCTCGACCAGACCAAGGTGATGGACGGCAATTTCGTCAGCGTCATGAGCTGGTACGACAATGAGTGGGGCTTCTCCAACCGCATGGCCGACACCGCCATCGCCATGGGCAAGCTGATCTGATGCGTGGGTTCCAGTTGGCGCTGATCTACGCCAACTGGGCGGGCAGCGTGCTGTTCGGCTGGCTGCACAATCCGCTCTGGCTGTTGATCCCCATATTCGCCTGGGCGGGTTTCGCCTTTGGCGCAACGGCGGCGATCGCCAAGCACCAGAAGGCCATCGGCGTCGCCAACAGCCAGTATGCCAGGGGGATGTTCTGGCCGAACATGCAACTGGTCGGGCGCAATGCCGGGATCAATTTCGTGCTGTTCGGGGCGGCCTGGGCCGCTTCGATTATTTTCGGGATGATGAGATGAGCAGCTTCCGCAATCTTGATGGCCTGGATGTGAAGGGCAAGCGCGTCCTGGTGCGCGCCGATCTCAACGTGCCCATGGCCGATGGCAAAGTCACCGACGCCACCCGTATCGAACGCCAGGCGCCCACCATCCGCGA
>CANFDA010000145.1 GCA_947445215.1 Alphaproteobacteria bacterium
CGCCTCGCCCAGGAATTCATCGCGGCGATGGAGCATATGGTTGGACCGCAAACCCATCTGCGCGCCGTCTGCATCGGGCCGGAGGACGATATCGAACGCCGCCAGCGTGAGATCGCCGCAGCGGCCAAGTCTGTCGATGTCGGCAACGGCGTTGTCATCGCCACCGACATGTTCGGCGGCACGCCCTGCAACCTGGCGCTGACGCTGCTGGAGCGCGGCAAGATCGAAGTGCTGGCGGGCGCCAATCTGCCCTCGCTCATCAAACTGATCGACATCCGCAACAAGCTGCCGCTGGAACAGGCGGTGAAGGAATCGATCGAGGCGGGCCGCAAATACATGCGCGCCGGCAGCGCCGATCTGGGGGCGTAAGTGGCCGGCAAGCTGCGGGCCACCGCCATCATCAAGAACAAGCGCGGCCTGCATGCCCGCGCCAGCGCCAAGATCGTGGAAGCCTCGGCCCGCTTCCAGTCCGAGATCCATGTCGTCAAGGACGGTAATCAAGTGAATGGACGCTCCATCATGGGCCTGATGATGCTGGCGGCTTCCATTGGTTCGGAAATCGAGATCACCGCCGAAGGCCCCGATGCGGCGGAAGCTCTGGTGGCGATGCTGGCGCTGGTCGACGCCAAGTTCGGCGAGGAATAATTCTGGCGGCTTTGCCGACGGAATTATTGCCAAGCGCAAAGTAGCGTCAGCGTAGGCTTTGCGCGCGGCAGTATCACCGCAGCACTTTACCCCTTGTCCTTAATGGCCAGCTTTTCCTCGAGCCAGCGGCATCCCACCATCAGCACGAAGAGCACGAAGACGCCCACGCCAATCAGCGGCCATGGCGCTAGCGCGCAGGCGATGCCCATCACGGCGGTCGTCCAGATCGAGGCGGCGGTGGTGAGATTGAGCATCTCTTTCGACGCCGCGTCGCGCAGGATGATGCCGCCGCCCAGGAAGCCAGCGCCCACCAGCGCGCCCTGAATCACGGTATGGATGATGCGGCTGAAGGCATTGACCGATTCCCGCATGCCCGCATATTCCAGCCCCGCCAGGGTCACCAGCGCGGTGGCGAAGCTGACCAGCCCCAGGGCGCTTCCCGCTGGGCTTGCCGCTCATGTTGCGGTCAACGACTAGGGCCATGCCGATGGCGACGGCCGCGAACAGGCGCAAAACTCGTCTAACGGGTGTTCCATAAACCAGCAACGGGCTGGAAAACCTTGGGTTCCCAGTCGCCCCTCGCATGATGATATGCATATTTCTTTATATCATCCTTGCCCGCCCCCGGAATCCCCTGCTATAGGCGGGCCCGAAATCTCCCGCCCGGTTAAGCCAGGCCAACTTCAAGGAATCTCCCCAAATGACCACGTTCACCGACTACATCGTGAAAGACATCACCCTCGCCGAGTGGGGCCGCAAGGAGCTCAACATCGCCGAGATCGAGATGCCTGGCCTGATGGCGACCCGCGCCGAATACGGCAAGTCGCAGCCGCTCAAGGGCGCGCGCATCGCCGGTTCGCTGCACATGACCATCCAGACCGCCGTGCTGATCGAAACCCTGAAGGCGCTGGGCGCCGACATCCGCTGGGTCTCGTGCAACATCTATTCGACCCAGGACCATGCCGCCGCCGCCATCGCCGCCGCCGGCATCCCGGTCTTCGCCGTCAAGGGCGAGAGCCTGAAGGATTACTGGGACTACACCGCCAAGCTGTTCGAATGGCATGGCGGCGGCTATCCCAACATGATCCTGGACGATGGCGGCGACGCCACCATGCTGGTGCATCACGGCCTGCGCGCCGAGAAGGGCGACGTCGCCTTCCTCGACAAGCCGGAGAATGAGGAAGAGGAAGTCTTCTACGCCCTGATCAAGCGCCTGCTGAAGGAAAAGCCCAAGGGCTGGTTCGCCGAGATTGCCGCTAGCGTCAAGGGCGTCTCGGAAGAGACCACCACCGGCGTGCATCGCCTCTATCTGATGGAAAAGGCCGGCAAGCTGCTGTTCCCCGCCATCAACGTCAATGACAGCGTCACCAAGTCGAAGTTCGACAACCTCTATGGCTGCAAGGAATCACTGGTCGACGGCATTCGCCGCGGCACCGACGTGATGATGGCCGGCAAGGTCGCCATGGTCGCGGGCTTCGGCGACGTCGGCAAGGGTTCCGCCGCCTCGCTGCGCAACGCGGGCTGCCGCGTCATGATCTCGGAAATCGATCCGATCTGCGCCCTGCAGGCCGCGATGGAAGGCTATGAAGTCGTCACCATGGAGACAGCGGCCCCGAAGGCCGACATCTTCGTGACCGCCACCGGCAATGTCGACGTCATAACGATCGAGCACATGCGCGCCATGAAGGACCGCGCCATCGTCTGCAACATCGGCCACTTCGACAGCGAGATCCAGATCGCCGCCACCCGCAATCTCAGGTGGCACAACATCAAGCCGCAGGTGGACGAAATCGAGTTCGCCGACGGCAAGCGCATCATCATGCTGTCGGAAGGCCGCTTGGTGAATCTGGGCAACGCGATGGGCCACCCGTCCTTCGTGATGTCGGCCAGCTTCACCAACCAGACCCTGGCGCAGATCGAGCTGTGGCAGAATACCGGCAAGTACGAGAAGAAGGTTTACGTGCTGCCGAAGGTGCTGGATGAAAAGGTTGCCCGCCTGCATCTGGGCAAGGTCGGCGCCGACCTTACTATGCTGTCCAAGGCGCAGGCCGACTACATCACCATCCCGCAGGCCGGCCCGTACAAGCCGGACACCTATCGCTACTAAGACCTGCGATATCGAAATGAAAAAGCCCCGGCTCGCGCCCGGGCTTTTTTGTTGCGCGTTGCGAACCCTTACGGGATTGGCTGCAGCCTGAGCACGACACCCGGCGACGGTGCGGCCATGCCGAGGCTGGTGCCACGCCCTGTCGGGTTCTGCACCAGGACATAGAGCAGCCCGTCGGGGCCGGTCAGAATTTGCCGCGTTCGGCCATAATCCTGGAAAATAGTCTCTTCCGAGAGAATTTCGCGGCCCTTGACCTCATACCGGATCAGCCGGTTGCCGGTGAGCGCGGTCAGGAACAGACTGTTCTTCCAGCCGGGATAACGGTTCCCGACATAGAAACTCATGCCGCTGGGGCCGATGGAGGGCGTATAGGAGCGGATCGGGTTTTCCATACCCGGTTTGCTGCGGCCGGTGATACCGGGCTGGGTACCGTCCGCGATTGCCGCCCAACCGTAATTCTTGCCCTTCTCGATGATGTTGATCTCGTCGCCACCGGTGGGGCCGTGCTCGCTTTCCCACAGGAAGCCGGTGCGCGGATCGTAGGTCAGGCCCTGCGGGTTGCGATTGCCATAGGTCCAGATCGAAGGCCAGACGCCCTGCTGGTTGGCAAAGGGATTGTCCTTGGGGATGGTGCCATCATCGTTGATGCGGTGGATCTTGCCCATTGGGACGGCCAGGTTCTGGCCATTGCTCTGATCGCCGCGATCGCCCAGCGTCCAGAAGAGATGGCCCTTGCCATCGAACAGGAAGCGCTGGCCGTAATGGATGATCGGCGGTGAATAGAGTTCGTTTGGCAGCTTGACGATGTCCTGCTGCTCCACCCACTCATTGTTGGCGTTGATCTTGCCGCGCACAATGCGGGTGTTGGACGGCGGCAGCGGGCCGAAGCCCGCTGGTGCATTGCCCAGACCAGGCGGCGGCATCGGGCCGGAATAGCCGGGCACGAGCTCCGAATAGGACAGATAGATCCAGCCATTCCGCGCATAATTCGGATGGGCGATGATGTCGAAATAGCCACCATCCTGGCGCACCCAGGCGGTGGGCGTGTTCTTGACCCGCTCGCTCAGCGTTCCGTCATTGCCCAGGATGCGGATGAAGCCGGAGCGCTCGCTGATCACCAGCCGCCCATCGGGCAGGAAGGACATGCCGAAGGGCGTGTCGAGGCCGGCGGCGACCACCTCGACGCGGACATTCTGCTTCTGCGTCTTCAGCACCTGGCCATTGGGATCGATCGTGAAGACTGGCAGCGGACGCATATTGCCGCCCTGCACCCGCAGGAAGGTGATGAGCTGGTTGACCTCGTCCACGCTCAGCGTGTCCTTGAA
>CANFDA010000146.1 GCA_947445215.1 Alphaproteobacteria bacterium
TGAAGACCCGAGCCGTCCGCGGTTCTTCTCCTATCTGTCGCTTTTCACCTTCGCCATGCTGATGCTGGTGACGTCGAACAACTTCCTGCAGCTCTTTTTCGGCTGGGAAGGCGTCGGTCTGGCCTCCTATCTGCTGATCGGCTTCTGGTACAAGAAGCCGTCGGCCAACGCTGCCGCGATGAAAGCCTTCATCGTCAACCGCGTCGGCGATTTCGGCTTCGCGCTGGGCATCTTCGCCATCTGGGTGATCTTCCGCACTCTGAATTTCGATGCGGTCTTCGCCATGGCGCCGGACATGGCGGGCAAGACCATGAGCTTCGCGGGCTACGACCTGGATATCCTCACCACGATCTGTCTGCTGCTGTTCGTTGGCGCGATGGGCAAGTCGGCGCAGCTCGGCCTGCACACCTGGCTGCCGGACGCGATGGAAGGCCCCACGCCCGTTTCCGCGCTGATCCATGCCGCCACTATGGTGACTGCGGGTGTCTTTCTGGTCTGCCGCACCTCGCCCATGTTCGAACTGGCGCCCATCGCGACCAATGTGGTGGTCTTTGTCGGCGCCACCACGGCCTTCTTCGCCGCCTCAGTTGGCCTCTTCCAGAACGACATCAAGCGGGTGATCGCCTATTCGACCTGCTCGCAGCTGGGCTACATGTTCGCCGCCGCCGGCGTCGCCGCCTACAACGCCGCCATGTTCCACCTCTTCACCCACGCCTTCTTCAAGGCGTTGCTTTTCCTCAGCGCCGGTGCGGTGATCCATTCCCTGCATCACGAGCAGGACATGCGGAAGATGGGTGGCCTGTGGAAGGCCATTCCTTTCACCTGGGCGATGATGCTAATCGGCAATCTGGCGCTGACCGGTGTCGGCATCCCGCTGCTGCATGTCGGCCTGGCGGGTTTCTATTCCAAGGACGCTATCATCCTCTCCGCGTTTGGCGCCCATACGGGCATCGCGACCTATGCCTTCATCCTGCTGGTGGTGTCGGCGGGCATGACCAGTTTCTATTCCTGGCGCCAGTTCTTGATGACCTTCCATGGCCGCTATCGCGGGCTGGATCACGATCCGCATGCTGCCCATGACGATCATGCGCATGACGATCATCATCATGCCCCCAAGCTGGAAGAGGTCCATGAATCGCCCCTGGTGATGCTGGTGCCGCTGGGCGTGCTGGCGCTGGGCGCACTGTTCGCCGGCATGGCCTTCCACCATTACTTCCTGGACGAGGGCGCGCACGAATTCTGGAAGGGCGCGATCTTCCTGGCCGAGGCCCATGAAGGCCATTTCCCGCTCTGGGTCGAGTTCGCGCCACTGGTGGTGACGATCATCGGCTTCCTGATCGCCTTCTATTACTACATCCTGCATCCGCAGCTTCCGAAGCTGATGGCCGCAAAACGCGGCATGCTTTACCTGTTCCTCTATAACAAGTGGTATTTCGACGAGCTGTACGACCTGATCTTCGTCCGTCCTGCGCAGCGGCTGGGCCGCTTCCTGTGGAAGAAGGGCGATGGCATGGTGATTGATGGGCTGGGCCCCGACGGTGTTTCTGCTCGCGTGCTGGACGCCACGCGCGGCACGGTCAAGCTGCAATCCGGCTATGTTTATCACTACGCGCTGGCGATGCTGCTGGGCGTCGTCGGCCTGGCCACCTGGTTCGTGGTGACGCGAGGTGGACTGTGAGCCTGCCGATCCTCTCTCTCGTCACCTTTGCGCCGCTGCTTGGCGCAGCTGCCATTCTGGCGATGCCGAAGCCCGCCAATGCGCGCTGGATCGCGCTGGGCACCACCATCGTCACCTTGCTGCTGTCACTGTTGATGCTGTTCAGCTTCAATTCCTTCGATCCCGGCTTCCAGCTGGTCGAGAAGCTGGAATGGATGGGCGGCGGCATTTCCTATCATATGGGCGTGGACGGCATCTCGATCCTGTTCGTGATCCTGACCGCGGCGCTGATGCCTTTCGCCATCCTCGCTAGCTGGGAAAGTATCGAGGATCGGGTGGCCGAGTACATGGTCGCCTTCCTGGTGCTGGAAACCATGATGATCGGCGTCTTCTGCGCCCTCGACCTGGTCCTGTTCTACGTGCTGTTCGAAGCCGGCCTGATCCCCATGTTCCTCATTATCGGCGTCTGGGGCGGCAAGCGGCGCGTCTATGCCAGCTTCAAATTCTTCCTCTACACCTTCATCGGCTCGGTGCTGATGCTGCTCGCGATCATGAGCATGTACTGGTACAGCGGCACTACCGACATTCCCGCCCTGATCGAAGGCGGCAACTTCCCTGCCGGGATGCAGACTTGGCTGTGGCTGGCCTTCTTCGCCAGCTTCGCGGTGAAGATGCCGATGTGGCCGGTCCATACCTGGCTGCCGGATGCCCATGTCGAAGCCCCCACAGCCGGATCGGTGATCCTGGCCGCAGTGCTGCTGAAGATGGGCGGCTATGGTTTCCTGCGCTTCTCGCTGCCCATGTTTCCGGACGCCAGTGTTCTGTTCCAGCCGCTAGTCTTCGTGATGAGCGTGGTGGCGATCATCTACACCTCGCTGGTCGCCCTGGCGCAGGAGGACATGAAGAAGCTGATCGCCTATTCGTCCGTCGCCCATATGGGTTTCGTCACCATGGGCATCTTTGCCCTGAACCATCAGGGCATCGAAGGCGCCATCTTTCAGATGCTGAGCCATGGCGTCGTTTCCGGCGCGCTCTTCCTCTGTGTCGGCGTGGTCTATGACCGCATGCACACGCGCGAAATCTCCGCCTATGGCGGCCTGGCCAGCCGCATGCCGATCTATGCCGCTTGCTTCATGGTTTTCACCATGGCCAATGTCGGCCTGCCGGGCACCAGTGGGTTCGTGGGCGAATTCCTGACCATGCTGGGCGCTTACCGCGCCAACACCTGGGTGGCGATCTTCGCCGCCACCGGCGTTGTGCTGTCGGCGGCCTATGCGCTTTATCTCTATCGCCGCATTGTCTTCGGTTCTCTGGTCAAGCCCGCGCTACAGACCATCGAAGACTTGACGCCGCGCGAGAAGGTGCTTCTTGTGCCGCTGCTGCTAGCCACTCTCTATCTGGGCGTCTATCCCAAGCCGGTCTTTGATGTCACCACTCCCGCGGTGATGAAGCTGGTGGACGGTCTGCGGCTGCACAGCGCCAACGTGAACGAAGGAGCGGCCCCGTGAGCCTTCAGGCCGATCTTCTGGTTGTTCTACCCGAGCTGATGCTGGCGATCGGTGCTATGGCGCTGCTGCTTGCCGGCGCCGTTGGCGGTGAGAAGGCCGCGCCTGTCATACATTGGAGCGCCATCGCGCTTCTGGCCGCCTGCGGCGCGGTATTGCTATCCCTGGTGCCGGCCGAAACCTCTGCCTTTGACGGGGCCTTTGTCGCCGACGGTTTTGCCCGCTTCGCCAAGATACTGATCCTGGTGGGTGCGGCTCTGTCGATCCTTCTGGCGGACGATTTCTTCCGTGCCATCAAGCTGTCGCACTTCGAACTGCCGGCGCTGATGCTGATCGCCACCCTGGGCATGATGCTGATGGTGTCGGCGGGCAGCTTCCTCTCGCTCTATATGGGCCTGGAGCTGCAATCGCTGGCTCTCTATGTACTGGCGGCGTTCAATCGCGATCATCTGCGATCCACCGAAGCGGGCCTGAAGTATTTTGTTCTGGGCGCACTGTCGTCGGGCATGCTGCTCTATGGCATATCGATGATTTATGGCTTCACCGGCAGCGTGGACTTCACCACTATCGCCGTCGTTGTGCAGCAGACCGGCGTTTCGCTGGGTCTGCTGTTTGGCCTGGTCTTCCTGATCTCGGGCCTGGCCTTTAAGGTTTCCGCCGTCCCGTTCCACATGTGGACACCCGACGTTTATGAAGGCGCACCCACGCCGGTCACCGCCTATTTCGCTACAGCTGCCAAGGGCGCGGCGCTGTGCCTGTTCCTGCGCGCCATTCTCGGGCCCTTCTCCGACGCGATGGAACAGTGGCGCCAGATCATCATCTTCATCTCGGTGCTGTCGATGGCGCTTGGCGCTTTTGCGTCGATCGGCCAGACCA
>CANFDA010000147.1 GCA_947445215.1 Alphaproteobacteria bacterium
ACGGCGATTGCGGCCTGACCGGCCGCAAGATCATCGTCGACACCTATGGCGGCGCGGCCCCGCATGGCGGCGGCGCTTTCTCGGGCAAGGACTCTACCAAGGTGGACCGTTCGGCCGCTTACGCCGCGCGCTATATCGCCAAGAATGTCGTGGCGGCGGGCGTTGCCGACCGCTGCACCATCCAGCTCGCCTATGCCATCGGCGTCGCCGAGCCGCTATCGGTCTATGTCGACCTGTACGGCACCGGCAAGGTCGATGAGGCCAAGCTGGAAATCCTGCTGCCGCAGATCATGAACCTGAAGCCGCGCGGCATTCGCCAGCACCTCGATCTCAACAAGCCGATCTTCGCCCGCACCGCTGCTTACGGTCACTTCGGCCGCGAGCCGGATGCGGATGGCGGCTTCTCCTGGGAGAAGACCGACCTGGCCGCGCAGATCAAGGCCGCGTTCTAAGCCAGTTCCAATAAGGCGCATTCTTTGCCATCCTGTTTGCGCAGGGCGGCGAAATGCTGTTTGCGCCTTCCCGTCAGAACGAAAGCTGCGAACGCAGCGACAGAATATCCATCCGCACATCTAGTGAACCGCCCGCGCCGTTCAGGCGCGCGACATCGACATGCTGATAGTCCAGCAGGAAGCGCAGCGTATCGTTGGGATACCAGCTCAGGCCGATGCTCGCGATGTTCTGCCGCCCGCCCCGGACGGCATCCACCGCCTGCGCTGTTCCCGCCAGTCCCGCCCGGTTGTTGAGATACATGCCGGAATAGCGCGCCCCGATTTCGAACGCGCCCCAGTCACCGTCACCAAAGGCCTTTGCGGGCTCCGGCGCGGCAAAGCTGCCGCGACTGGCGCGCCAGGCGCGGGCTTCGCCGGCGAAAACCCAGCTTGCCTGAATATACCACCCGCTGAAGGTCGGGTCCGGCAGCGCGGCCGGCGCGCGATCCACCATGAAATGGAAAATTCCCGTCTGGCCATAGAAGCTGCCGTAAGTGCCCGCTGCTTCAAGCCCGATGTCGGTGACGCTCTTCGCATCCAGGTTGCCGGTATCGATCAGGCGCAGATCGATCGTCTGGCCGTTGAACTCCGGGCGCGAACGCAGGCGAATATCATGCGTGGCGCCGGTCTGCGGCGGCGCGAACAGATGCGCGACATTGGCGGCGATGACGATGTTCGTGTCCGCGTCATGCCAGGCCCGCAAGGCGGCGCGGCTGACGATGGCGCCCTGGCGTCCCGGCGCGTCGCTCAGCAGGCCGCCGGCGAGTGTGAGTGAAACGAAATAATTCTGCTCATAGGCGAAGACCGAGGCCGCCGAGCGGCCGGTGCCTGATGTCAGGCCGCGGGACAAGTCGGAAGGCTGCGCCCGCTCCAGGAACAGCGTTTCCGCGCTGGACGTGGAATCGTCGACATTGGCGGGCGGGCTGAAGGCGCCGACCTTCAGATGGAAGGGCGCGAAGCCGTCATACTGGATAAAGGCATTTGCGATGTGCAGGCGCTTGAGGCTGGCCGTATCGAACCGGGGCGTGAAGTCATAGAGCCAGTTTTCCGCCAGTTGGCCCGCCACGCCAACGCGGATGCGGCGGAAGGTGCCGCCGGTGCTGATGTGGAAGCCGGGCGGCAATTGGCTGCCTTCCAGGGCAACAATGTCGAACTGCACCGTGCCATGCGGGGAGATGGTGAAACCGTCAGCGGCCAGCGCAGGCGCGGACAAGGCGATGACCGCCAGCGCGGCGGAAAGGATGGTGCGGGTAAACAATCAGCGTCGGCCCCCTCAGCCTTTTGAATTTTGCAAGAGACTTAGACGAGCGCCTACGCCCATTCTATGTCGTTCACGGAAAGGTTGACCGGGCCGGGCCGGGCCGCGACAAGGACGCCGTGACAGACACTCTTGACCATCCCGACCGCAACCGCCGCAAGCTCTATGGCCGCCGCAAGGGGCCGAAGCTGTCTCACCGGCAGAAGGGCCTGCGCCAAACACTGTTGGGCGAACTCGCTTGGCGCGTGGGCGAGGACCCCCGAACGCAGTTCCCGGACAGTGTTCGGGAAGTCTGGCTAGAGGTAGGTTTCGGGGCCGGTGAACATCTGGTGGCGCTGGCGCAAACCCACCCGCAGGTTGGTCTGATCGGAGCCGAGCCCTACGAGATGGGTATGGCCAAGATACTGACAAAGCTGGAAGAAAATCCGCTGAACACTGTTCGACTGTTTGAAGGCGATGGCCGCGACATCATCGAAGGGCTGCCCGATGCCAGCCTGTCGCGCTTCATGCTGCTGTTCCCCGATCCCTGGCCCAAGACCCGGCACCACAAACGCCGCTTCCTGCAAATGGAGATGCTGGACCTGCTGGCACGCAAGCTGGTTCCCGGCGCGGAGCTGCGCTTCGCCACCGACGACAAATCCTACCTGCCCTATGCGCTGGAGCGCCTGATGGCCCATCCGGCCTTCCGCTGGACCGCGACCGGGCAAGGAGACTGGAAAAGCCGCCCCGAAGGCTGGCCCCCCACCCGCTACGAGGCCAAGGCGATCAAAGGCCCCCCGACATATCTTCGCTTTCTCCGGCTTCCGGCTTAAACTGCCGCCATGGACAAAGACGAAAACAAATGGTCCCGCGAGCGGACCCTCTGGGAAAAAAACGGTCCCGATATCGGCATCATCGCCGTTTCGGTGATTTTCCTGGGTCTGACGGTGATGGCAGCCGGTTTTGTGCTGTTCAAACCTGAGGTTCCGGGCCTCAACAAGCTGTTCACGACCCCGCCAGCCCCACCACCCCAGCCCAGCTTTGACCAGAAATTCCACTATTCGGTCCCGGGCGAGAGCGAAATCCGGCTCTACCCCGGCAAGCCGGTCCAGCTGCCGCCGCCCCCTCCGGCCAAGCCCGCAGAAACCAAGAAATAGCGGGCGCGAGCCCGGCATTTCGCCGGGCGACCATCCTCCAGACGCAGCATTTCTCCCCTGCGCGGCAAAGCCGCTGGCGGGGGGAGATGTCGAAGCGAGGTGTTTGCGGCAAACCCGAGCTGCGACAGAGGGGGGCAAGAAAACTGAGATGGCTTGTATTCAAGCCATCTCAGGCGTAAATAGCCGCCATCCCAAACAACAAGAAAAGGTTGTGTGGCGGTCCCCCGGGCTGCCGCGGGGAAAAGGCATTGCATTTCGTTGGACCCATGACCGTTACCGCCGTCACCCGTCTGGAACCCATTTTCGAACCCGTCATCGAGCAGGCGGGGTTCAGACTCGTGCGCCTGCGCATGATGGGCGCGGGCCAGCAGACGCTGCAGGTGATGGCCGAACGGCCCGACGGCAGCATGGATGTGGAAGGCTGCACCCAGCTGTCGCACGCGCTGCTCGACTTCATCGAAGCCAATGATCCGGTCCCCGGCGAATATGAGATCGAAGTCTCCTCGCCCGGCATCGACCGCCCGCTCACCCGCCCGATGGATTTCGTGCGCTGGAGCGGTCACGAAGCCAAGATCGAACTGACCGAAATGCTAAAGGGCGCCGATAACAGCGACGAGGATCGGGGCCGCAAGCGCTTCCGCGCCGTGCTGCTCGGCATGGATGGCGGCGATGTCGTCATCCGCCCCGTGGACAATCGCGCCGATGGCAAGGATGTCCGCTTTCCCTTTCGCAGCCTGGCCAACGCCAAGCTGGTGCTCACCGACAAACTGATTGCCGAAGATTTGAAGGCCCGCAGGAGCGTTGGCGAGAGCCAGAGCGACCAAAAAAGCGTGCCAAACCTAGGAGAAGTGTAATGGCTGTTTCCGCCAACCGGCTTGAATTGCTGCAGATCGCCGACGCCGTCGCGCGCGACAAGTCCATCGACAAGTCGGTGGTCCTCAACGCGATGGAAGAGGCGATGCAGCGTGCCGCCAAGGCCCATTATGGTAGCGAAAACGACATCAAGGTGGATATCGACCCGCGCACCGGCGAGACCCATGTCTCGCGTTACCTGCATGTCGTCGAGCTGGTCGAGAACGACAAGGTCGAGATTTCGCTGGTCGATGCGCGCAAGCGCAATCCCGACGCACAGATCGC
>CANFDA010000148.1 GCA_947445215.1 Alphaproteobacteria bacterium
AGGAGCCCAGATAATGCCCGCGCGTGCGCAGTTCGCCCGCCGTCAGTTCCTGGTCGCCCACATTGAACAGCAGCAGCGCCTGGACCGAATTGATCTCGCGTTCGTCCCGGCGATCGAGTTCGTCCTTGATCACATCGAGCAATTGCCGATGCAGGCGCTCCACAAGATTGAGCGTGTCGAGATAGGATTTACGCAGTACCGACGCGCTATCAAGCGCATCGCCGGCCTGCGGCCTGGCCAATGCAGTCATTCTACCCACCATTTTCCCGCGTTTTGCGGGCCCACCGTTTATAGTTGAGGTGAGACTAGGCGCGATGTCTTAAAGGCGCGTAAAATACGCGGCTTTGCGGACTTGTTGTGGGAGAGTTCGCCATTCAACAACGGATATAAAAAAAACGTAAAAACTTTTACGCGAATGCCAGCTTGGTTCCCGAAGGTGCGGAAAGCGCAGCGATTTCCGCATCCGTAACGGCAGCCAGCGCCGAAGGTTGCCAGCTCGGGTTGCGATCCTTGTCGATCACGGCGGCGCGGACGCCTTCGGCCAGGTCGGGCCGCGCGAATAGTTGCACCGCGGCGTCATATTCCTGTTGCAGGCACTGCGGCAACGTCATTCCCGCCCCGCGCCGCAGCAGATGCAGCGTCAGCTTCAGCGAGGTGGGCGCATTGGCGCGGATGGCGTCCGACGCCGTGCGGGCGAAGTCGCCGCCGTCACGCGCCAGCTGTTCCAGCACCGCTTCCACCGACGGCGCGGCGAACAGCGATGCCATGCGCTGGCGATGCGGCGCTAGCGTCGCGATGGGCGACTTCACCTTGTGGGCGGCGATGGCGCCCTGGATTGTCTCGCCCGTGACCAGCCTTGCCAGCAACGCGTCGAAGTCGTCCATCGCGACACAGGCATCGGCCAGGCCCGCCGCGATGACATCGCCGCAGCCGATGCGGTCCGCCGTCAACGCCAGATACGCGCCCAACTGGTCCGGACTGCGCGACAGGAAATGCGTGCTGCCGATATCGGGCACGAAGCCGATATTGGTTTCCGGCATGGCGAAGACTAGGCCTGGATCGGCCAGGCGATGCCGCGCATGCACGGACAGGCCCGCGCCGCCGCCCATGGTGACGCCATGCATCAGCGCCACCACCGGCTTGGCATAGGTGGCGATGCGATGATTGAGTTGGTATTCGGCGGCAAGGAAGGCCAGTCCGGCCTCGGGCCCTTCCGTCACCCAAACGCGAATATCGCCGCCGGCGCAGAAGGCGCGCGGCCCCTCGCCCCGTATCGCCACCACGGCCACGGCATCATCCGTCGCCCAGGCTGCCAGCGCCGCATCCAGTGCCCGCACCATGCCGGTGTTGAGCGCATTGAGGGCGGCGGGGCGCTTGACGGTCAGCAGGCCCAGAACGCCCTGTTTTTCGGCGGAAATGTAAGGATCGATAACGGTCATTTGCCCGCACCCTTGCGTGGCTCCAGCCGAATTGGCAAGAAATGAATATGACTTATCCAAACACCCGGATGCGGCGGCTGCGCCGCCACGACTGGACCAGGCGGATGGTGGCGGAAAACACGCTGTCGCCCGCCGACCTGATCTGGCCGGTCTTCATCATCGAAGGCGAGAAGACGCGCGAGCCCATTGCGTCCATGCCGGGCGTGGAACGGATGTCGCTCGATCTGCTGGTGGAAGCGGCGCGCGAAGCGGCGGCGCTGGGCATCCCGGCCATCGCCCTCTTCCCGCGCATTGATGCGTCGCTGAAGACAGAGGACGGCCGCGAAGCCGCTAATGCCAACAATCTGGTCTGCCGCGCCGTGCGCCTGTTGAAGAAGAATGTGCCCGAGATGGGCATTCTCTGCGACGTGGCGCTCGATCCCTTCACCAGCCACGGCCATGATGGCGTGCTGAAGAACGATTACGTCCACAATGACGAGACCATCGCCATGCTGGTGCAGCAGGCCCTGGTCCAAGTCGAAGCCGGCTGCGATATCATCGCGCCGTCGGACATGATGGATGGCCGCGTCGGAGCCATCCGCACCGCGCTGGAACAGGCGGGCCATCACGACATTCTCATCATGGCCTATGCCGCCAAGTATGCGAGCGCCTTTTACGGCCCCTTCCGCGAGGCGCTGGGTTCGGCCAAGGCACTGACGGGCGACAAGCGCACCTACCAGATGGACCCGGCGAACGGCGACGAGGCGCTGCGCGAAGTGGCGCTCGACATCGCCGAAGGCGCCGACATGGTGATGGTCAAGCCGGGCATGCCATATCTCGACATCGTGCGGCGGGTGAAGGAGCGCTTCGGCGTTCCCACCTTCGCCTATCAGGTGTCGGGCGAATACGCGATGCTGTCCGCCGCCATGGAAAAAGGCTGGCTGGAACGCGACCGCGCGCTGCTGGAAAGCCTGGTGGCCTTCAAGCGCGCGGGATGCAGCGGCATCCTCACCTATTTCGCCGTGGAAGCCGCGAAGCTGCTGAAGAGTTAATCGCGGGGCGTGGCGAACAGGCTGCGCAGCAGGATTTCCGCGCGCGACGGCAGCACCGCCAGCCCCGAACGTCGCTGGCCCAGATCGATCACGTTCTCCAGCACCAGCATGGCCAGGCCATGCACCGCCGACCACACCGCCAGACCCAGCGCGGGATCGGGCAAGGCGTTGCCGATCTCGGTGCCAACAGCATCGGCCGCTTCGGCCAGTTCCGGGAATTTCTCGCGGTTGGGTAACTGTCCGCCGAACATCAGCCGCGCCACGGCGGGCCGCTTGGCGACGAAGCGTATATAGGCCGAGCCGATATGGGCGGTGCGGTCGGAATCCGCACCCGGCGCCTTGGCGGCATCAGCAACCATTTCGCGCAGCTCGCGGAAGCCTTCCAGCGACAATTCCACCAGCAGCGCTTCATGGTTGGGGAAATGGCGATAAGGCGCAGCATGGCTGACGCCAGCCTTGCGGGCCACGGCGCGCAGGGTCAACTGTGACAGATCCTCTTCTTCCAGGATGGTCCGCGCGGCTTCCAGCAGGCCGTTGCGCAAATCGCCATGGTGATAAGGACGGCCTTTGATCTGCGCATCGTTCACGGGCTTGTCAATCACTTGCTACCTTTCCGCGCCGCTTCCTGGCGCGCGAACAGGCTGGACGTATCCCAGCGCTTGCCGCCCATG
The DNA here is from genome assembly GCA_947445215.1 of Alphaproteobacteria bacterium. Lineage (GTDB taxonomy): Bacteria > Pseudomonadota > Alphaproteobacteria > Micropepsales > Micropepsaceae > Rhizomicrobium. The sequence continues at coordinate 3,142 of CANFDA010000148.1, forward strand.
GCTTCGACTTCGGCATAGAACTGGTCGATCATCGCCGTCATCGGCAGGCTGACGCCGTTGTTGCGCGCTTCGTCCATCACAATGGACAAATCCTTGCGCATCCATTCCACCGCGAAGCCATGGTCATACTGACCCGCCGCCATTGTCTTGTGGCGATTGTCCATCTGCCAGCTTTGCGCCGCGCCCTGACTGATGACATCCACCACTGCGGCGATGTCGATGCCGGAAGCGCGGGCGAAGCTGAAGCCTTCGGATAGGCCCTGCAGCGTCGCGCTGAAACATATCTGGTTGATCATCTTGGTGATCTGCCCCGAACCGGCCGGGCCCAGCAGCTTGGCCAGCTTCGCGTAAACAGAAATCACTGGCTCGACGCGCGCAAACGTCTCCGCATCGCCGCCGCACATGATGCCTAGCTTGCCATTGACCGCACCCGCCTGGCCGCCCGACACCGGCGCATCGATGAATCCGAAGCCCCGCACCTTGGCGGCGGCATCCAGTTCGCGCGCGATGGTGGCCGAAGCCGTGGTGTGATCGACAAAGATGCTGCCCTTGGCCATGGCATCGAAGCAGCCATCCTTCTCCAGCGTCACCTGCCGCAGATCGCTGTCGCGGCCGACACATGCGAAGACGATATCCACGCCCAGCGCCGCTTCGGCAGGCGTGGCGGCCGACTTGCCGCCATACTCATCCACCCACTGCTTGGCCTTGGCGGGGCTGCGATTGTAGACGGTCACATCGTGACCGGCCTTCTTGAGGTGTCCGGCCATGGGATAACCCATGACACCCATTCCGAGAAATGCTGTTTTCATTGTTCAATCCATACCTCTGTTAACACTATTTTCGCCGGATTTGC
>CANFDA010000149.1 GCA_947445215.1 Alphaproteobacteria bacterium
CGGCATCCATATCGGCAGCCCCCGCACCGGCATCGTCACCGCCTTCCTGCCCGATCCCTGGGGCGTGCCGTCGAACAACAATGCGATGCGCGGCACGTCCAGCCCCGAAGCGGTTGTCGCCGACTCGCGCGGCATCATCTACGGCTCGGGCGTGACGCCGCCGGGCATCACCAAGTACCAGCTGCAGACCAACACGTTGCCGACCAATGCGCAGGGCCGTGGTCCGGGTTCGCCTGGCAGCTCGTCCCTGGGCAGCCCGGTCCCGACGGTGTCGCCGCCGGCGGGCCAGTAACACCTAGTAAGTATTCAGGGCGGGCTCCAGCTGGAGACCGCCCCTTCCCTTTCAGAAGCATAGTCGGAGACATCATGAGCACTTCTCCCGTGATCCGCTCCCTGGCCGAAAAGCTCGACGCGGCGTTGCGGACGAGGGCGCCTATCCCGCACTTCGCAGTCAGCGAAAGCGTGAGGGATCTTGCCGAGGCCTATGCGGTCCAGAGCGAATGGACGAAAATGCGGCTGGCGCGGGGCGAAAAGATCGCGGGCCGCAAGATCGGTCTCACCGCCAAGGCGGTGCAGGAGCAGCTGGGCGTCGATCAGCCTGACTATGGCACGCTCTGGCAATCCAGTTTTTACGAAGCCAAGAACGGCAAGCTCACCGTGCCGGCGTCAGACTTCATCTCGCCGCGCATCGAAGGCGAAGTGGCCTTCCTGATCGGCAAGCCGCTCAAGGGCCCAAACATCACGCCGGAACAGGTGCTGGCCGCCACCGATGCCTGCGCCCTGGGTGTGGAGCTGGTGGACAGCCGCATCGCCGACTGGAAGATCAAGATCGGCGACACCATCGCCGACAACGCCTCGTATGGCGGCTTCACCGTGGGCCCCTGGGACAAGACGCTGCGGGCTTCCGATCTGGCGGCGGTCCGCATGATACAGTCGCAGAATGGCGCAGTGGTGGGCGAAGGCGCGGGCGCGGCTGTCCTGGGCAGCCCACTGATCTCCTGCACCTGGCTGGCCAACAAACTGGCGGAATTCGGCGTCGGCCTGGAGCCGGGGGAAGTCGTCATATCCGGCGCCCTGATGAAGATGCTGCCGTTCAAGGCGGAGGACGAGTTTGTTTTTTCGCTGGAAGGCCAGCCGCCCCTGACGGTCACCATCGTCTGAGCCCTGTTTACTAAGTGGAAAGGCGCCGTGCCCGCGCCGCCTTTTTCTGTCCGGCGCGAAGCGGAAGATGTCTTGGGCCCAACAACAAAAGCGCATGTGATTCCCGCGTAGAGGCGATGTGGCAGATAAATGATGCCGCGATCGTCAATTAAGAGGCCTCGCGTTAGAAATAATGACCTAAGGACTAGTTGCGAAAATGTAACGCTTCGTACTCATTTGATTGGATTTGTGAAAAAACCCACAAATGGTGCGGCGCATCATGATTTTGTCAATTGACTAAATTTGTCGCAAATAAGAAAAAAGGTAGGATAATGCCTAAAATGGGCATGCCAAAGAACATAGAAATATTTAAGGGGCGCATCAGTATGAACAAGTTACTCAAGTCTCTACTTCTCGGTGGTTCGGCGACAGCTTTGGCCGCGGGAGCCGCGATGGCCCAGGGCGGGGCGCTGGAAATCGAAACAATCCAGTCTTCGGTTTCGCGTATTGACCTCAAGGGTTTTGAAGCCCCGACCCCAGTAACGGTGGTGGGCATTGAACAACTTAACCGCGATGCGCGCGTCCAGCTCGGCGACCAGATCCGCGACCTGCCCCAGGTTCGCGGCGGTGGCTCACTCTCGGCCGGTTCGACTTCGGGCAACCTGGTCCAGATCAATGCCGGCACCGACAGCGTCCAGATCCGCGGCCTCGGCACCCAGCGCAACCTGGTGCTATTCGACCGCCAGCGCGTCGTCTCCGACACCATTCAAGAAAACGTAGTCAACCTCTCGCTCATCCCCTCCGGTCTGACGCAGCGCGTCGACGTGGTGACCGGCGGCGCATCCGCGGCCTGGGGCTCGGACGCGGTGACAGGCGTCATCAACGTCGTCATCAACAAAACCTTCGAAGGCTTCAAGGGTTCGGTAAGCTACTCTGACAGCACCACCGTTTCGAAGCCGGTATACAAGTTATCCCTCGCCTGGGGCACCAACTTCCTGGATGGACGAGGTCACACCGTATTCGGCTTCGATTACACCCGCGACGATCGCGGCGTCTTCGAAGGCGAAGTCAACCGCGCGAACAACATTAATGGGCGCGGGTTCGTCTACAATTCGGCTTATTGCAACGCGGTTGCTTATCCGACCTCGACGTCGCTCTCTGGCGGAACCTGCTCAAGCAAATCTGGGCAGCCGCTTCTCACCTACGCCTACGCTATCGGCAGTACCCAAACGGTCACGGGCGGCCTGACACAGAACAACACCGCCGGTCTCGCCGGCTCAGGCCTGACCGCGGGCGCCCTCAAGGGCACGATGTTCGTGGGCGACGAAGGCACCCCAACCAATTTTAACTTCGGCACGGTGTACAATACCAACAGCTGCTACAATGGTTGCTCCAACGACCAGTACGGTTCAGGCGGCTGGGGTTCCATCAACCCCTACCACTCGAGCATCTTCTTCAACTACACCAGCTTCCAGATCCTGCCGGACCTGAAGGCCTCCGTTCAGATAAACTTCTCGCGCCTGTCGCTGCGTGGCGCTGGTGGTACCATTAATGGAACAAACCGCCTGATTTACGCGGATAACCCATTCCTAGATTCAACAATCGCCAAGCGTTTTGTTTGTGACCCGAACAATCCAATTGGCGTTGCGTCCTGCGCCTCGGGCACCACGACCCTGTCGAACGGCTACAACCCCTTCACGCAGCAAAACGAAATTGGCACCCTGACACTGGCTCAGCGCCAGGCGCGTCCGGCACAATCCGCCACGGTCGGCTTTGAATTTTTTGGCAACCGCCAGTCAACAAGCCCGACAGGGACCGATTCGGTCTTATCGGTTGATTACAACTGGAATGACCGTTGCAATGCCGTCGGCCAGAATTGCGGCTACTACCATAAGCAGTTGATGCGCGGCGTCTTCACGCTGGAAGGCGTCATGGGCGACAGCTGGGCCTGGAACAGTTACATTCAGTGGGGTCAGGCACGCGTAAAGGAAAATATCGCCAACACACTCCAGAACCGTTTCAATAACGCGCTGGATGCGGTTCGCGTCACCTCCGGAAATGTCGGAACCTCCGGCCTGGCGATTGGCTCCGTACAGTGCCGCGCACTGCTGAACCCCTTAGTGGTTAACCCGATCGCGACGGGACAATACAGCACCGCTGATTCCGAAAGGTTGTTTGGCATAACCGCCCTCAGCGAACTGACCGGCTGCTCGCCTGTAAATGGCTTCGGCGACGGCCAGGCCTCTAATGCGGCTCGCATCTACATTAACCCCGGCCTCAATCCCTCCAGGAACCCCGGACAAGTGCAAACCGTTCTGGCCCGAAACAGTAATGTGACTGCGGCCCTCACCGTGAACGGCGTTCTGCCTTGGGTTCTTCCGGCGGGCGAAATCGGTGTCGCCTTCGGTGCTGAGTATCGCATGGATCGTTCGGGCCAGTACGAGATCGACAAACGCGCCATAATCGGCATGTACTCCTCCGGCAATTTTGGCAAACCATATGAGGGCCACCTCCACTCCGAGGAAGGCTTCCTCGAAATGGCATTCCCTATCCTCAAGGACAACATCGTCCAAAGCCTTAGCATCGACCTTGCCGGACGCATGACGAACTACTCGTTCAGCGGCCTGGCGGAGACTTGGAAGATCGGACTGCAGAGCCAGATCAATGACGATGTGCGTGTCCGCATGACCTGGTCGGCCGACCTTCGCGCGCCGAACATCTACGACTTGTATCTGCCGAAGGGTTCGACACAGTCTCAAAATAG
>CANFDA010000150.1 GCA_947445215.1 Alphaproteobacteria bacterium
GCTCTGAACCGCAATCTCCCACATCATTCTCATGTCTTCTCCACCGCTTGCCTGAAAGTCGGCGGTTGATGCGTCGTTCCGGCACGATGAACTCGGCGGCGGCGCGATTGACTTAAGTCAGGTCGAGTTTGAGGATATCCATCGCATTTTCCCAGCTATAGCCTTGACGTGCTGACTATGCTGCTGCCGTGCTGATATGATCCTATCAGCCAAGGGGGACGTCAGGCAGGGGCAAGGTCATTCTTCGAACAAGGCCCCTCGCAGACACTTAAGGGAGGAAAAGATGGTTTACCGTCGGTCACTGAAGTTCGTCGTTTTAAGTGCTTCCCTCGCCCTCCTTGGGGCCTGTGCTGCCCGTAATGTCGCGGACTCCGGATCGCAAAAACCTCCACTCGTGCTCCAGGAACATCGTGTCTTCTACACCGGAGGCACCACGGTGCAGCTAAAGAGGCCTGGATCGGAGCAATACGAGATTCGCGTCGGGCAGGCCTATGTCGAGGCATTCATTCCGCACAACAAGCGCAAGAATGCCCTGCCAATCATCATGACCCACTCTAATGAGAGCGGGGTCATCTGGCTCACCACACCGGACGGCCGCGAAGGCTGGGCTGACTTTTTCCTGCGTCAGGGGTTTCCGGTCTATGTGGTGGATCCGCCGGGCACCGGACGCGCCAGTTTTCCGGCCGACCAAATTGAACTGGTACGGCGCGGACTGGCGCCACCATCGACGCTGCCGGAAACGGATCAACGCGGCAGTTATTCCTGGGAGGACAATAATCTGGGGCCGAAGCCCTATGAACATGGGGCGCAGGATCCCACCTGCATCGGCAACGACAGCCGCAGTGAACCAAAGCTGACCTGCTACGGATGGCGCATGCCCAATGATGCGGAATCGATCAAGCACTGGCTCGCATATCGGTCAATCGTTCACGTATCCGCCCCCGGTTTGAATCGCCCGGCGTTCCTCGATCTCTTGCAGAAGACCGGCCCCGCGATCTGGCTGGGTTGGTCGGCGGGTGGAGCACTCGGAGGAAGCCTGGTCAATCAGCATCCAGAACTCTTCGCTGGACTGATCGGGATCGAGCCCGCCGCCGAGTGCCTTTATCTTCGCGACGCGGCGCTCGACGGTATCAAGCGCGTTCCGGCTTTGAGCATTCACGGCATCAACCAGATTGGTCGTGCCGGGACCCCGTCGTGCCAGCGTAAATATGCCGAGGTGAATGCCGCGGGCGGCGATGTTACCTGGCAGTCGCTCTACGATCTCGGGATCTATGGCAACGGCCATATGATGTTCTGGGAAGAAAACAACGAGGACATCGCAAGCGTCATTCTCCGCTGGATTGAGGCGCACGTGGATCAGCCCTCTGTGCGCCGCCAATAGAAGCGGACGCCATCGGCGATGGCAAACCGGGAGAGCGCCGCGTCAGGCTCACGTGGCGCAAGCAAAAACCCCCGCTGCGAGTTAGCGGGGGTTTTCTTCATGCGTCGTTTCGCCGAGGTGAATTAGGCGGCGGCGGCGCGATTGGCTTCAGTCAGATCGAGCTTGAAGAGATCCATCGCATTGTCCCAGGTGTAGCGACGGAATTCCTCGTTCGACAGCCCCTTCAGGTGGTGGGTGACGACCTGGCGGGATTGGGGGAAGGTCATGTTGAAATGCGGGTAGTCGTTCGACCACATGCAATTCTTCTTGCCCCACCAGGGCAGGAAACGGGTGCCGACGTAGTCTTCCAGGAAGGTGCCGTAAACATGCTCGGCGAAGAGCTCGCTCGGCTTACGGGTGATCGGCACCGGGATCGAGCCGCTGTGACGCGCGAAGTAGTAGTCCCACTGCTGCAGCAGGAACGGCATCCAGCCGATCTCGCTCTCGGCGAGCAGCAGCTTGAGCGTCGGGTGGCGCTCGAAATAGCCGTAGAAAATCAAGTCGAACAGCGTGTTCGCCGAATCGTTGGTCTTGGCGTTGGTGGAGTCCTTGATCCCCTCGACGTTGCGCTTATGCCCGGTCTTCATATAGCCGTGTCCGGTCAGGATATGGCAGATCACCGGTTGGCCCGCTTCGGCGCAAGCGGCGAACAGCGGGTCATAGTGCTCGGTATTGCTGAACGGCAGTTGCGGATCTGGCACCTGCCAGATCAGCGCGCCCCGCATGCCCTTATCGAGGCTGCGGTGCATTTCCTTGATGGCGCCCTTGATGTCGTAGACGGAGATCAGCGGCACGCCGACCAGGCGCTTGCGATCGGCGCTGCACCAGTCGTAAAGCCAATCGTTGTAGAGCTTGAACGATTCCTGCTGAAGCTCGATGTCGTCGACCGAGTAGAGCGCCATGCCGTAGTTGGGAAACAGAATCTCGGCGGCGACGCCGTCGTTGACCTGATCCTTCAGGCGAAGGTCCGCCTTCAGCGCGCCCGGCGGCGAATTGCGAAAGGGCACGTTGGGCAGCTTCTCGCGCAGCCGCGGCGGCAATTGCTGCCACAATTCGTCGGGCTCCATGACGTGCGAGTCGGTGGAGATCATCTTCGGCATCTTGAGGAGTTGCGCTTCGGTCAGCTGCTCGCCGACCACGGTGCGGCGCGGAAAGGTCTTCGCCTGCTCTTCCGACATCCCGGCGAACTTGGCGGCATCTACGGCTAATTCTGGCACTTCTTGCTCCTATCAAATGACGTTGTGGTGGCCGGCGTTGCGGCGCGGCTCGAACTGAGCGGCGCGGCGGGCATTCGCCACCGCGCGACTGATGTCTCCTATCGGCTTAGTCGGCGGCGAAGAATTTATCCTTGGCGTAAACCCGATTCTTGGCGGATTCGCCGTTCTTCGGCGCGTTGCCGACCTTGACTTCGCCATCGGCGAACGACGTCTTGGCGACAACGTCCTTCGGTGTGCCGAACGGCGTCAGATTGGTCAGGCCGGTTTCGGTGCGCACGCCGCCGCCGACGCGCAGCATTACGAGATTTTCCGCTTCGTCCGCCTCGAATTTATACTTGGCGTTCTTCGGCAACATCACGCCGTCGTATTTGCCGACAACTTGCGTCCGGCCATCGCCGAAGGTGAAGGTCGCCTTGCCCTGCAAGATGATGAAGGCATGATCTTCGCCGGCGTGATAATGAAGCGCATTCTCACCGCCGCTGGCATAAACCTTCAGGTTCACCCAGAGGTTCTCCGCCGTCGCCAGAGGATCGTAAGTGGTTCCCTGCTCCAAGAGCGGCGTATCGCGCAACGAGAACAACACTTCCTTGTCGGTCGCGACATTCGGTTCTCTGCGGAAAATCCTGACATCGTCCATGGGCATCTCCTCCTCATTTTTCTCTTAGATTTCAAAGGGCTGAATTGACCCTCTGGGATCGCAGGCTTGGCGCCAAGGGCCGCCCGACTGGCCTTGCGCCAGCCCAGCAGCACCGGGAAACACCTCACGGCGTCAAGTCATCTCTAAGCAGATGCTAATATCTTGAAATATCGCGTGTCTCCCGTCAAGGCGGACGACCGGCGAGGCGGACCCGCCGTTTTCCCGGAAGTCCGCCGTTAAGCATGGCTGGCCGCAATACCGAAGGATGGCTCGGGGCGTTGCTGGGGGCGCGTCGAGCCCGCACATAAGCCATCGCCGGGCTGCGGCTTGGCCACAACCCGGAGGATGGCTCGGCACTGGCGACCGTTCCGCTGGTATTCAGGCGGCCTTCACTTCGATCTTCTTCTCGGGCTGTATGGCCTCCGCCTTCTTGGGCAGGGTGACCGTCAGTAAGCCCTTCTTGAAATGCGCCTCGATCTTGTCGGGATCGGCGTTCTCCGGCACGGCGAAGCAGCGTTCGAAGGAGCCGAAGTGGCGTTCATGGAGGTAATAGTCCTTTTTCTTTTCCTCC
>CANFDA010000151.1 GCA_947445215.1 Alphaproteobacteria bacterium
CAACGCCCAGCGCACCCAGGTTTCCGGCCGCTGGTCGCTGCAGGGTGTGCATGTGGTGCTGACCCAGAACAATGAAGGCTTCGTCTTCGACGGCATGCTGGCAGGCGGCTGCTTTATAGGGCGACTGTTCCAGGACGGAAAAAACATCTCCTCCTTCACCGCCCGCAAGCGCGGCAGCAATGTCCGCTTCTGCGACGGCGATTCGGTGATTTAGAGAACACCTTCATGTCCAAAGAAATTTTCAACCATCCGGCCCCGGATGCGATCAATCTTCTGCTCACCCGCCGCTCCGGTTCTGCCAAGGCGATGTGCAAACCCGGCCCGGACAAGGCACAGCTGGCGCAGATCCTGAAGGCCGGCGCACGCGCGCCGGACCATGGCAAGCTCTTTCCCTGGCGCTTCATCATCTTCGAAGGCGATGGCCGGGAACGCGCAGGCGACATCCTGGCGGCGGCAGCCAAGGCCGACGGTGAACGCGACAAGCAGGTGGAGGAAGAGCGCGCCCGCTTCCTGCGCGCGCCGGTGGTGATCGGCGTGATCTCCTCGGCCCGCGAACAGCACAAGATTCCCGTCTGGGAGCAGGAAATTTCGGCAGGCGCGGTCTGCCAGAACATCCTGGTGGCCGCCACGGCGCTGGGATTTGCCGGAAACTGGCTGACCGAATGGTACGCCTATCATCCGGCGGTGCGCGACGGGCTTGGCCTGAAATCCGGCGAGCGCGTCGCGGGCTTCATCTATCTCGGCACGGCGAAGGACCCGCTGGAAGAGCGGCCCCGGCCGGAGATGGACATGATCACATGCTGGTTTTAGGGGATGCCCAGCAGCTTTTGCGTTTGCAGGCTGAGCCGCCATTGCGGATGGGCGCGGCAATAGGCGATGGCGGCCTGCGAATTCGCAGACTGTTCGGCGCTGTCCATCGGTTGCAGGAAGAAATGCCGGAAATCCTGCCCGGCATAGCGCGCCGGATCGCCATTCGCCTGCGGGTAGACCAGCTTCAGTTCGTCGCCCTGCTTCAGCACCTGCTCGGCATCGGCCTTGGGGCTGACACAGACCCAATCAATCCCCGGCGGCGGCATCAGCGTGCCATTGGTCTCGATGGCGATTTCAAAGCCCGCGTCGTGCAGCGCCATCACCAGTGCTTCGTCCACCTGTAATAGCGGCTCGCCGCCAGTACAGACGACGTAGGGCTTACCACCAACTTTAATGCTTTGGGCGCTGTCGCGCCGGGGCCACTCCCTCGCGACGGCCTGCGCCAGCGCGGCAGCGTCAGCGAACTTGCCGCCACCCTGCCCGTCGGTGCCGACAAAATCGGTATCGCAAAACTGGCAGGTGGCGTGCGCGCGATCCTTCTCGATCCCGTTCCATAGATTGCAGCCCGCAAAGCGCAGGAAGACGGAGGCTCGGCCAGCCTGCGCGCCCTCGCCTTGTAGCGTATAGAAAAGTTCCTTCACCGCGTAAGTCATCGGGTGCGATACTTTACGTAACCGGCGGCGCGCAGTTCGCAGGCCGGGCATGCGCCGCAACCCAAGCCCCAGTCATGGGCGTACGTGCGGTTGCCCTCATAGCAAGTGACAGTATCGGCCATGATCACCTTTACAAGTTCGGCCCCGCCCAGTTCTTCCGCCAGCGCCCAAGTCGCGGCCTTGTCAAGCCACATCAGCGGCGTATGGATGCGGATGTCACGCGCCAGGCCCAATGACAGGGCACTGACCATCGCCTGAATGGTATCGGCGCGGCAATCTGGATAGCCGGAATAATCGGTCTCGCACATGCCGCCGACCAGATCGGCTATCTCACGGCGATAGCCCAGCGCGGCAGCGGCTGTGAGGAACATCAAATTGCGCCCCGGCACGAAACTGGTCGGCAGGCCGTCCGCGCCCATATCGATGGCCATATCGTCGGTGAGAGCGCTGCCGCCGATGGCTTTGAGCGTATCGAGCGGCAAGAGATGATCGTCGCCTAGCCTGTCGCCGTTAGGCAGCTTGCGCAGCGCGGCAAGAAGTCCAGGCCGAGCTTCGAGTTCGGCGCGGTGACGCTGGCCATAGTCGAAGCCCACCGTCTCGACGCGATCAAACCGTGCCAGCGCCCAGGCCAGGCAGGTGGTGGAATCCTGGCCGCCGGAGAACAGGACAAGGGCAGAAGTGCTCATGTGGGCGTGTTTAGCGCCTGCCGCCTCTGACGGAAAGCGCCCTGGCGAAATAATGCGCCACACGGCTGGCCGGCAGCCACAGAGTGACGATGGTTCCCGAGCCCACTTCGCTGGCGATGCCCAGCCTGCGGCCATGGAGTTCGGTCAACACCTTGGCGATGGACATGCCAAGACCCGCACCCTCGAACTTGCGCGACAGGCTGCCATCCAGCTGGCAGAAAAGCTCCAGCGCCGCGGCGATGGTTTCCTGGGCCATGCCGATGCCGGTGTCTTCCACCGACTGTATCACGCCGCCATCCTGCTGTGGGACAAGACGCAGGCGCACGTCGCCGCCGACAGGGGTAGACTTCAGGGCGTTGGCCAGCAGATTACCAACCGCCTGGGCCGGGCGGCGCGGATCGACGGTCAGTGTCGGCAGCATCCCCGGGAGAATGAAGGCAACGGCGCGCTCGTCACCCGTCGCGTTGCGCGTCAGCTTGATCGCCTGCTCCATGATATCGTGCGGGTTCTCCGGCCGGTCTTCCAGCACCACCGAACCGGATTCCAGTTTTGTGACGTTCAGCAAGTCATTGATGACGGCCAGCAAGCACGCGCCCGATTTTTGGATGTCGTTGGCATAATAGCGATAAGCGTTATTGCCAACCGGGCCCAGTATCTCGTCGCGGATGATTTCGGAAAAACCCAGCACCGCGTTCAGCACCAGTCCGACAATGAAGATCGCGCCCAAACCCGCAGCCAACCCAAGCCCGATAAACAGGCCGCCAACGAAAAAGAGCGGACCGATGGCCAGCATCGTTCGGTCCTCGGCGCGGGTCGGTTCCAGCGCAGGATGCAAATCGCATTCAGACATGGAAAACACGGCTCTGCATCCGATACGATCTAACGGAAATTTCTAAATGCCGCGTTGAGGCTAGCCGCGCCTTGTCTCTGTGCTGAAATGTTCGCCGCAAGACTTTCTTAATCAGGATGAAGAAGTAGTTAAATTCTTCCAGTTTAGGGAGCCAAAGCAGCAGATTTTGCTGCTTTCGCAGGCAATTCTTCGGCCGATTGTAAGCATCGGCCCTTTGTGTGAGATTGAGTGCACTTTCGTACCAAAAGAATTTCGGAACTGATGTCGGACCGTCGCTCAAATCCGCCTCGTGCCTGGCAGCGCATGCTGAGTGGACGGCGGCTCGATCTGCTGGAGCCCAGCCCGCTCGACATCGAGATCGCCGACATCGCGCATGGCCTGTCACGCGTGGCGCGCTGGAACGGGCAAACCAAGGGCCAGCATGCCTTCTCGGTAGCGCAGCATTCGGTGTTAGTGGAACGGCTGGTCGGCGACCTCAATCCGTGCCTGGCGCGCGAAGCCAAACTGATGGCGCTACTGCATGACGCGCCGGAATATGTCATCGGCGACCTCATCAGTCCGTTCAAGTCTGCTGTGGGTCTCGATTACAAGGTGATGGAGAACAAACTCCAGGCCGCCATCCATATACGCTTAGGGCTTTCGGCCATCGTTCCGGCCACCCTGAAAACTCTTTTCAAGAAAGCTGACCAGCTCTCGGCCTTTTATGAGGCGACGCAGCTGGCGGGTTTCGAGGAAAAGGAGGCCCGCCGCCTGTTCGGCGCGCCGCCGCCCGCCCTGACCACGCCGCGCCTAGTGCCCCTGTCCACGGCGGAGGCGGAAAAACTC
>CANFDA010000152.1 GCA_947445215.1 Alphaproteobacteria bacterium
CGCGTTTCTGTTCACAGCTTGCAGGTCGCCCGCGCGCTGCACGACTTCATAGCCACGGAGGCCCTGCCCGGCACCGGCGTGGAGCCTGAGAAATTCTGGTCCGGCTTTGCCGCCCTGGCGCACCGGCTAGCGCCGCAGAACAGGGCGCTGCTGGCGGAACGTGACCGTCTCCAGACCGCCATCGACGACTGGCACAAGGCCGGCCGGGGGAAGCCGCACGACGCTGCGGAATATCGCACCTTCCTGGAAAGCATCGGCTATCTGGTGCCCGAAGGTGCCGACTTCCAGATCACCACTCAGAATGTCGATCCGGAGATCGCCACCATCGCCGGTCCACAGCTGGTGGTGCCGCTGACCAATGCCCGCTTTGGCCTGAACGCCGCCAATGCGCGTTGGGGCAGCCTTTATGATGCGCTCTATGGCACGGACGCGGTTCCGCAGGACGGCGATCTGGCGGCCGGCAAGGGTTACAACGAGAAGCGCGGCGCGGCTGTGATCGCGTTTGCCCGCGAAGCGCTGGACCAGACGGTGCCGCTGGCCAGCGGTTCGTGGAAAGACGCCACCGGCTTTGCCGTCCAGAACGGCGCGCTGACCCCGGCGCTGAAGGACCCATCGCATTTCAAGGGCCATGCCGGCGATGCCGCTTCGCCGTCGCTGATCCTGCTGGAACAGAATGGCCTGCACATCGAAGTGCATTTCGACCGTTCCACGCCCATCGGCAAGACCGACAAGACCGGGATCAGCGATGTGGTGCTGGAAAGCGCCATCACCACCATCATGGACTGCGAAGATTCCATCGCAGCGGTGGACGCGGAAGACAAGGTACTGGCCTATCGTAACTGGTTGGGCCTGATGAACGGCTCGCTCACCGCCAGCTTCGACAAAGGTGGAAGACCCACGACCCGCGCCCTCAATCCGGATCGCAGCTACACCGCGCCGGATGCACGCACGCTGACGCTGCCGGGCCGCAGCCTGCTCTTCATCCGCAATGTCGGCCACTTGATGACCAACGACGCCATCCTGTTGCAGGACGGCAGCGAAATCCCCGAAGGCATCTTGGATGGCGTCATCACAAGCCTTATCTCGCTGCACGACCTGAAGCACGCCGGAAAGCTCTCCAACAGCCGCAAGGGCTCGATCTACATCGTCAAGCCCAAGATGCATGGGCCCAAGGAGGTCGCGTTCGCTAACACCCTGTTCGACGCAGTGGAAGATGTGTTGGGCCTGCCCCGCCATACCATGAAGATCGGCGTGATGGACGAGGAGCGCCGCACCTCGTCCAACCTGAAAGAGGTGATCCGGGCGGTGAAGGATCGCATTGTCTTCATCAACACCGGCTTCCTGGACCGCACCGGCGACGAGATGCACACCTCGATGCAGGCCGGGCCGATGGTGCCCAAGGGCGAGATGAAGATCAGCGCCTGGCTGCTCGCCTATGAGAACCAGAATGTCGATATCGGTCTGGCCTGCGGCCTGCCGGGCAAGGCACAGATCGGCAAGGGCATGTGGGCGATGCCAGACAAGATGGCAGACATGCTGAAGGCCAAGATCGGCCATCCCCAGTCGGGTGCCAGCTGCGCCTGGGTTCCGTCGCCCACGGCGGCCACGCTGCATGCGCTACATTACCACCAGGTCAGCGTCGCGGCGAAGCAGCAGGAACTGAAATCGCGCCCCCGCGCCAAGCTGTCCGATATTCTCACCATCCCGGTGGCCGACCGCCCCAACTGGCAGGCCGACGCGGTGCAGAAGGAACTGGACAACAACGCCCAGGGAATTCTGGGCTACGTCGTGCGCTGGGTGGATCAGGGCGTGGGCTGCTCCAAGGTGCCGGATATCAACAATGTCGGCCTGATGGAAGACCGCGCCACGCTGCGCATCTCCTCCCAGCATATGGCCAACTGGCTGGAGCATGGCATCACCAACGAAGCGCAGGTCACCGAGACCTTGAAACGTATGGCCGCCGTGGTGGACCAACAGAATGACGGCGACCCGCTCTACCAGCCAATGGCGCCTGCGTTTGACGGCATTGCCTTCAAGGCCGCCTGCGATCTGGTGTTCAAGGGCAAGGAACAGCCATCCGGTTATACAGAGCCGCTGCTGCACAAGGCGCGGCGCGAACTCAAAGGTGACTGACCGCCCGGCCAAAGAAAAATCCCGCGCATCGCTGCGCGGGATTTTTTGTGTCTTTGTCCGCCTTAAACCGTGGCGTCGAGCGCCTTGAGGATGGCATTCGTCATCGCCATGGTGCCAACCTGGTTCATCCCCGGCTGCATGATGTCGCCGGTGCGGAAGCCTTGCGCTAGAACCATGTCCACCGCCTTTTCGATCCGCGCCGCATTGTCGGGCTGGCCGAAGGAATAGCGGAAGGCCATCGCCAGCGAGAGAATGGAAGCGATCGGGTTCGCCAGGCCTTTGCCCGCGATGTCAGGGGCCGAACCATGAATGGGCTCGTACAGCGCGCTCTGCTTGCCGTCGGAGCGCTTGGCGCCCAGCGAGGCGCTGGGCAGCATGCCGATGGAGCCGGTGAGCTGCGCCGCCTCGTCCGACAGCACGTCGCCGAACAGATTGTCGGTCACCAGCACGTCGAACTGCTTGGGGTTGCGCACCAGCTGCATCGCGGCATTGTCGGCCAGGATGTGCGTCAGCGCGACATCCGGATAATCCTTCGCCACTTCGGTCACGACCTGGCGCCACAGCACGCCGGTGACCATCACGTTGGACTTTTCCGCCGAGGCCAGCTTCTTGCCGCGCACCCGGGCCAGTTCAAACGCCACGCGGGCAATGCGGTCGATTTCACTAGTAGTATAGACCTGGGTATCGACGGCGCGCTTCTGGCCATCGGGCAGATCGGTGGTTTCCTTGGGCTCGCCGAAATAGACGCCGCCCATCAGCTCGCGCACGATCAGGATATCGAGGCCCGCGACGATCTCGGGCTTCAGGCTGGAGGCATCCTTCAGCGCGTCGAAACAGAGGGCCGGTCGCAGATTGGCGAAGACCTGCATTTCCTGGCGCGCGCGCAGCAGACCGCGCTCCGGCTTCTGCAGGAAGGGAAGATTGTCCCACTTGGGACCGCCCACCGCGCCCAGCAGCACGACGTCTGCGGCCTTGGCCTTGGCCATGCTCTCATCGGGATCGGAACGGCCCAGCGTCTCATAAGCGATGCCGCCCACCAGCGCCTCTTCGATCTGATACTGGAATCCGCGTTTGCCGAACCAGCCCAACACGCGTAGGGTTTCGGTCATCACCTCGGGCCCGATGCCGTCACCGGGGAGAGTCAGAATCTTGAACATGGGATTTCCTCTTAGACCCAGGGGGCCTGGGCCTTGTGGTCTTTTTCGTAAGCCGAGATCTTGTCTTCGTCGCGCAAGGTCAGGCCGATATCGTCCCAGCCATTGAGCAGGCACTGGCGGCGGAAGGCGTCGACATCGAACTTGATCATGCCGCCATCGGGACCGCGAATTTCCTGAGCGTCCAGGTCGATGGTGACGATGGCGTTGGCGCCGCGCGAGGCGTCGTCCATCAGCTTGTCCACCTGCTCCTGAGGCAGCGTGATCGGCAAGATGCCGTTCTTGAAGCAGTTGTTGTAGAAAATGTCGGCGAAGCTGGGCGCGATGACGCAGCGGATGCCGAAATCCAGCAGCGCCCAGGGCGCGTGCTCGCGGCTGGAGCCGCAGCCAAAATTCTCGCCCGTCACCAGGATCTGCGCCTTGCGGTATTGCGGCTTGTTCAGCACGAACTCCGGAAGTTCGCTGCCATCCTTAGCA
>CANFDA010000153.1 GCA_947445215.1 Alphaproteobacteria bacterium
GCTCGACGCTGTACTTGATGGCGCGCACCTGCTCGGCCACACCGCCACCTGCGCCACCGCGGCGCGACCCGACGCCATAGTGCGCTCCAGGGTGGCGATGCGTTCGGCGGCGCTGCCCCCCAGTACAATGCGCCCGCCGTCTGCAACAAAAAAGCCGCCACAAGGGCGGCTGGAAACTTGTGACCCGGCAGCTGCCGGATGAATTCGGCAATGGTCATAGGAGTGGTTCCAGGAAAAGTGTGGAGCGGTTTTCCGTCCGGAACCGCGGCCAATATTAAGTGCTCACATTGTTACCCGTGTTGAGCAGCGTCAGCGCCTCGAAGTCACCGCCCATCAGCGCCCGGACCTGCTTGCGCAACACCTGGCGCACCTGTTCTGGCGACCCCGCCGCCGCGTGGCGCATCTCGTCATTGTTCAGCAGCGCCTTGGCAGACCGCATGCCAATCGGCCCCGGCAAGGCCAGCACCAGCGGCACGCCATCACGCACCGCGCGCTGCACATAATCCACGAACCAGCCCTGTCGCACCGTCTTCACGGCGTCGGCCACCAGCATCAGGCTCATGCCCTGGCGCCCCTGCAACGTGATAGCCTGCGCGAACACACCCGATCGGTCGGGCCGCCCACTTCCTCCCATCAAGTCATCGTCCAGCGCGCCTTCCATCCAGGCGCAATGAAAGTCGCGGCAGGTCTTGGGCCGCGCCTCATAGATGGCGCAACCTTCCGTGATGCGATGGCGGCACGGCGAGCCCGTGGCCTTCTGGATCTCGGGCGTATCGATGCCCGGCGCCAGGCAGCAAACGGTGCAGGCGCCGCACTGCCGCGCTTCAACCATCTGCGCGCCTGCCGACATTGTTGCCGCTGTTGGTCATCTCATATGGCACAGACTCATAGGCCTGCAGCCGCCGCAGCGCGGTTTCCAGCAGCGCCTTGACCCGTTCGCGCGACACGGCGGCGGCTTCGCGCATCGGCTGGATGTTCAGCAGATTCTGCACCCCCTGATAGCCTTGCGGCCCCGGCAGCGTCATCCAGAGCGAAATGTTGCGCAGCACGCCATTGGCGACAAAATCGATGAACCAGGGTTGGCGCACCGTCTTCAAGGGGTTGCCCACCAGCATCAGCGACAGGCCGGTGACGCCATTGAGCAATTGATAATCGAGAAACACCCCGGAACGATCAGGCCGCCAGCTCTCGTCCAGGTCTGCGATCTGCCGCCAGGCGCAGTGAAAGCTGCGGCAGACCGGATAGCGCGTTTCATAGATAGTACAGCCGCCATCAACGCAATTTTTGCACAGCGACCCCGAGGTCTTCTGCACCTCCGGCTTGTCTATGTTCTGCACTTCGCAGCAAAGGGTGCATTCCCCGCATTCGCGGCCCGGCACCAGGTTGATCGCGTTCATGCCCCAAGCATGCCACGGCTTCAGGGGGCGTCGCCACCCTCGATGAGGCAGCCCGCCGCTTTGGCGTCGTTTGCGCCGTCCGTGGCGTCACGCACCCGCGCCAGCTGGCGCTGCAATTCGTCTTTCAGATTTTTCACCATCAGATCCAGGCAAGCGGAATAGGGTCCGTTCGCCGGGCGGCCTCGTGCCGCGTGCGCCATGTTCCATCCTTACGAATAGAAAAGCTCCAGCGCGCCGCGAGCCGCGGCGGCGTTTCAGTTACAATTCCGGAGATGACGCTGATGTAGAGGCCAGCCGCGCGCCGGTCAACCGCCTGACGCGATTTCCATTTTCTGTCCGCGCCCAGGGCCTTGAAACCGCAGCAGAATTAAGTGCCTTATCCCCACCATGTTCGACGAATGGCTCGCCCAAATCCGGAACCGTATTCCGCCGCAGATGCGCGTCTGGATGAAAATTGGCGAGCCGTATGCGCCCTGGGCCGCGCGAATACTGGCGGGAATCGCGGTGCCGCTGGCGCTGATCTACATGGCGCCGCAAGTGCTGGGCCTGTTCGCGGGCCGTCTCGATACCAAAGTCGATCTTTATGCGGTGAACCGGCCCACCGCCTTCAGCTTTCTCGATGCGGCGGGCAACGATGCCGGTCATCGCGGCGCCATCGTCGGCGCGCGGCTGAAGCTGGAAGAGATGCCCGCCTATCTTCCCGCCGCCTTCATCGCGATGGAAGACCGCCGCTTCTATGCGCATAATGGCGTCGATCCCGTCGGCCTGGCGCGCGCCATGCTGCTGAATGTGCAGGCTGGGCGCTGGGTGGCGGGCGGTTCAACCATCAGCCAGCAGACCGCCAAGATCGTCTACACCCAGCAGGAGCGCACCCTCTCGCGCAAGCTGACCGAGCTGGTGAATGCGGCCGGTCTGGAACAGTCGCTGAGCAAGAAGGAAATCCTCGAGCTCTATCTCAACCGCATTTATCTCGGCAGCGGTGCCTATGGCGTCGATGGCGCGGCGCAAGTCTATTTCGGCGTTTCGGCGCGGCAGCTCACCCTGGCGCAGGCGGCGATGCTGGCGACGCTGACCCGCGCGCCATCCGTCTTCTCGCCGCGCCGCGACCCGGTGGCGGCGCAGCAGCGCGCCAGCTGGGTGCTGGACGCGATGGTGGACACCGGCGCGATCACCGCGGCGCAGGCGCGCGTGGCGCGGCAGCAGGCCGCCAAGGTGATCGACCGTCAGGGCCTGGAAGCGCGCAACTACTTCCTCGACACCGCCGCCGAAGAAGCGCGCAAGCTGGCGGGCCCCAACGCCAGCGGCGATCTGATCGTTTACACCACGCTGGAGCCCCGCCTTCAGGAGAACGCCCGCACCGCCCTGGCGGCATCGCTGGGCAAGAACGGCAAGCGCCTGCGCGTCAGCGAAGGTGCGGTGGTGACGATGAAGCCCGATGGCGCGGTGGTGGCGCTGATCGGCGGCAACGACTACACCGAATCCGTTTTCAACCGCGCTACCCAGGCCAAGCGCCAGCCCGGCAGCGCCTTCAAGCCCTTCGTCTATCTGACGGCGCTGGAACAGGGCGTCTCGCCCTGGGATTGGCGCGATGACGTGCCTGTGGACATTGCCGGTTACCGCCCCACCAATTTCGGCAACAACGAATATGGCAGCGTCACGGTGGTGGAAGCGCTGACCCATTCCATCAACACCATCGCCGTCAACCTGGCGCAGGAAGTCGGCATCGGCAACGTCATCGCCACCGCCAAGCGCGTCGGCATCACCTCGCCGCTGGGCAAGGATGCCAGCCTGGCGCTAGGCACCAGCGAAATGACGCCGCTGGAGCTGACCGCCGCCTATGCCGTCTTCGCCAATGGCGGCATGGCGGTGCAGCCCTATTTCGTCACCCGCGTCGATGGCGCGGCGGGCACCCGCACCTATTACCGGCGCGGAGTGCAGAATCCGCGCCGCGTTATCAACCAGCAGGTCAACCGCGACCTGCTTGCGATGCTGTGGAACGTGGTGGTCTATGGCACCGGCAGCGGCTCGCGCCTGCCGGGCCGCGAATCCGGCGGCAAGACCGGCACCACCCAGGAATCCAACGATGCCTGGTTCGTCGGCTTCACCACCGACTATGTCAGCGGCGTCTGGTTCGGCAATGACAACAACTCTTCCACCCGCGTCACCGGCAGCACGCTTCCCGCCCAACTCTGGCGCACCGTGATGATCGACGCCGAGCGCGGTCTGCCTGTGAAAGGCCTGGACCGTTCGCCGCCGCAGGAGCCGCGCGACACTTTTTTCTTGAGCGAACGCGAAACCAGTTTCCCCCGCGATGGCGAAGCCATGGCCGGTATCGGCCTGCCCGGCTTCAACGCCCAGGAAGAA
>CANFDA010000154.1 GCA_947445215.1 Alphaproteobacteria bacterium
ATTCAGAGCCGGTTCGAGGAACTGGCGGTTAACGCAGGCCGTGTGGCCCTGGTGGTCTACGCCATCGCCGCACTATTGCAGGGAATGGGCGGGGTCGTGGCCTGACACGGCCACCACCCGTCAACATAATCCGAGAAGGAGCGTGTCATGTCTGATTTGGGGATCAAATTGAGTGAAATTTTGAGGGCGTCAGTGCCGGTAGTTATGGGCGGCGTGCTGTGGAGTTATATCGCCGCCGCCATGTTGTACGGCACCCTTCAGGCCTGGACGGCCTAGCAGGCTGCTGAAAAACCCTTCTTTTTGTCATCCTGAGCGAAGCGAAGGATCTCAGAGGTGCTGGAAACGCTGGAGATCCTTCAGTCGCTACGCTTCATCAGGATGACAATTCCGGGTTCTTCAGCAGCCTGCCAGAGCTTAACCTTCGCGTGCCCCTCCCCCCGGGACCGAAGGAAACTGTAACGCCGGAGTGGATACCCGCTCCGGCGTTTTTTTGTCTGCTGCGGTTGCTCAGGCTTGCTGGAGCAGTCCGCGATATGAATGAATATTACGCCTGCCGGGAAAAAGAGATCAAACATTGCGCTAGCCGGGAATGACGGTGTTTGATACTGTCCCCGTCATGAGGGCCATAGGGAACAAGGTCCTTTTTCATCTTTTTCACCCATTGGACAGGACGGAGAATATCATGGCCGCCAAGACACTCGAAGACTGGCAGAAATTGCGCGATGGCCTGAGCTATCGCAATCAGGCGTTTATCGACGGTAAATATGTTGACGCTGTTTCAGGGAAAACCTTTGAAACCACCAGTCCGATCGACGGCCGCGTGCTTGTCAATGTGGCCGAATGCGACAAGGCGGACGTTGATCTTGCCGTAAAGGCCGCACGGCGCGCCTTCGAGGCCGGTAAATGGTCGGAATCCGCTCCCGCGTATCGTAAATCAGTATTGCTGAAGCTGGCCAATCTGGTTCGGGAAAATTCCGAAGAACTGGCCTTGCTTGAAAGCCTGGATATGGGCAAGCCGGTGGCTCAGGCAAAAAATCTGGATATGTATAGTGTCGCCAATAATTTTCAGTGGTATGGCGAAGCCATTGACAAGATCTATGACGAAATTGCCCCGACCGGCCCCGCTGGTCTTGGGTTGATTACGCGTGAACCGGTGGGTGTTGTTGGCGCGGTTGTGCCATGGAATTTCCCGCTAATGATGGCCGCATGGAAACTTGCGCCGATGTTGGCCACAGGCAACAGCGTTGTTCTTAAACCTGCCGAACAATCCCCGCTGACAGCGATCCGTTTTGCAGAATTGGCGATGGAAGCCGGCATTCCGGAAGGCGTGCTGAACGTCCTGCCAGGCTTTGGCGAAACAGCGGGCCAGGCGCTCGGCATGCATATGGACGTGGACGCGATCTCATTTACCGGTTCGACCGAGGTTGGCAAATATTTTCTGCAATATTCCGGCAAGTCCAATATGAAGGCAATCTGGCTGGAATGCGGCGGCAAATCCCCCAACATCATCATGAAGGACGCGCCCAACCTTGACGCCGCGGCCCAGGCGGCCGGCATGGCGATCTTCTTCAATTCCGGTCAGGTGTGCCTGGCCAGCTCGCGTCTGCTGGTGGAAGAAGGCATCAAGGACGAATTCCTTGAAAAAGTGAAAGAGGTGGGTTTGAAAATGCAGCCGGGCGATCCGCTGGATCCCAAGACCACGATGGGGACTATGGTGGACAAGTCCCAGACCAAGCGCGTGATGGCTTATATCGAAGCCGGGCAGAAAGAAGGCGCGAAGCTGGTCATGGGCGGCAAGCAGGTGCGTCAGAACACCGGCGGCGAATATATCGAACCCACAATCTTCGACAATGTGAAGAACAGCATGACGATTGCGCAGGAAGAAATCTTTGGTCCCGTGCTGTCAACCCTGACCTTCAAGGATACCGAAGAAGCGCTGAAGATCGCCAATGATTCGATTTATGGCCTCTATGCAAATCTGTGGACCAATGATCTGACCAAGGCGCACAAGATGGCCCGCAAAATCCGCGCCGGGTCGGTAAACATCAACAATACCGGCGGGGGCGGCATAGCCATGCCTTTCGGCGGCTACAAGCAGTCCGGCATTGGCCGCGACGGCTCGTTGCATGCGCTGGAAAAATTCACCCAGATCAAGGCGACCTACATCGCCCTGGGGTGAAATTCTGAATTAATTTCAAAGGCCGGTTCCTGTTGGGACCGGCCTTTGGCTTGTCTTGCGCCAAGCCGCTTGCAGCCCCGCAGGTCAGCGGCTATAACCCACAGCTTGCATCGGCCCTGCGCGGATTGCGTCTGGCGCCGGTTATCGGAGTGTAGCTCAGCCTGGTAGAGCACTACGTTCGGGACGTAGGGGCCGGAGGTTCAATTCCTCTCACTCCGACCATCCGCCTTCGCTGATTTTGGCTTTGCCAAAATCCAGCTACGGCGCGATTGGGTGCAACCGGCACGCCGTAGCGTGTGAAGCTGCGCCGGGACTGCTGAGGCGGGCGCAGCCAAAGGGAATTGCTTTTGTCCTGTCTTGCTGCCGGGGAGCCGTAGATCGCCGTGGTCGATAGCTGTAAATATGTCCGCGCCGCCACCCGCCTTGGCCCTTGCCGCCGCTGCCGAAATCAGCCAAACTTGGCGTTCGATCCTGGTTGGCCCCCGTTCAATGTTGCGCTTGCGGATTTGGTATAGCTACGCGGGTCGGCGCCTGGGGCCATGCCGGCGGCCGGGGGCCTGCCGCGCGAAATGGGGCGGAATGTTCGAGCGATTGCACGCCCGCATCTGGCGGTGGCTTCCGGGTCTCTTGTCCCATGTCCTCACGGCCGCCGGCCTGCTGGCCATGGTTCTCGGCACGTCGCGCGCGCTTGCCGGGCCTGAGCAGCGCTTGCTCTTTGTCGCCGTTGCCGCCGTCTGGGGCTGCATTGTGGCGGACTTCCTATACCGGCTGTGGTTGGCCCTGGTTCGGCCGGGGCATCGCGCCTATCTCACCTCGGCCGATGGACTGATCGACCTAGCCGGCGCACTGGCGCTGCCCCTCGGCTGGCTGCTGGTGGCCGATCCGCGCGACGTGCCGCTGTTCGCCGTGGTTTGGACACTGCGTTACATCCGTCACAGCACTGGCCTGCAATTGTTCTGGCGCGTCATGCAGCGCAGCCACGTAGCGCTGCTCAGCATCGCCAGCCTGTTCCTGGTGGTCTTCCTGGGCGCCGCCACGCTCGCCTACGTCTTCGAACGCGCTGTCCAACCCCAGATTTTCGGCAGTGTGCCCGGCGCCATGTGGTGGGCCATCGTGACCCTGACGACCACGGGCTACGGCGATTACGTGCCGGCGACACTATGGGGCCGGCTGCTGTCCGGCTGGGTGATGGTTGGCGGCACCGTCATGTTCGCGCTGCAGGCCGGCATCATCGCCACCGCTTTCGCCGAGGAGTTGAAGCGCCGCCACTTCCTGCACACCTGGGACCTGGTGATGTCGGTCTCCTTTTTCCAGGGATTGGGCGCCGCCACGGTCGCTGATATCGTTCGCCTGGGGCAGACGCGCGACGTGTCCGAAGGCACAGTCCTGATCCGCCGGGGGGAACCCGGCGACGCCATGTACTTCATTATCAGCGGCGAGGTGGTGGTGCAGCTGCCCCGCCCGGTGACCCTCGGCCCCGGCAGCTTTTTCGGCGAAATGGCGCTGCTGTTTGGCGCGCCGCGCTCGGCTACCATCCTTGTCAGACAGCCCAGCGTGCTATTG
>CANFDA010000155.1 GCA_947445215.1 Alphaproteobacteria bacterium
CAGGAAATTTCACAGGCAAAAAAGAAGGGCGGCCATCGCTGGCCGCCCTTGAATGCGTCTGCCCCGGCCGCACCTGATGGCGCCGGGTGGGGAAGTTCGCGGGGGATTACATACCGGAGCCCTGGATGGCCTTCCAGCTCGTCTGGATGACCGACACGGCGTTGTCAGGGAGCGGGACATAGTCCAGGCCCAGCGCCAGGTTGTCGCCCTGCTCGAAGCCCCACTTAAAGAACTTCAGGGCGCTGGCGGTGGCGGTCGGGTCAGACGGATTCTTGTAGACCAGGATGTAGGTGGTGGCGATGATCGGCCAGGCCGCAGCGCCGGGCTGATTGGTCAGGATGACATAGAAGTTGTCCTTGGCCGCGGCAGTCCAGTTTGCGTTCTGCGCCGCCGCACGGAAGGATTCCACGGTGGGCTCCACCGTGCGGCCGTCGCGGTTGATCAGCTTCACATGCGCCAGACGGTTCTGCTTGGCATAGGCATACTCGACATAGCCGATCGAACCGTTGATCTGCGCCACGTTGCCGGCCACGCCTTCATTGCCCTTGGCGCCGATGCCAACCGGCCAGTCGATGGCCGTATCCGCGCCGACTTCGCTCTTCCACGACGTGCTCATCTGACCGAGATAGGTCGCGAAGATGAAAGTCGTACCCGAGCCGTCCGAACGATGGACGACGGTGATGGCGCGGCCCGGCAGGTTCACATTCGGGTTCAACTTCTTGATCGCTGCATCATCCCAGCGGCCAATCTTGCCTTCGAAGATCGACGCCAAGGTCGCGCCGTCCAGCGTGAGCGCGCCGGGCGCGATGCCCGGAACGTTGATCACCGGCACGACGCCGCCGATCACGGTGGGGAACTGGGCAAGGCCGCCGGCATTCAGCTCGCGGGTGGTGAGCGGCTTGTCGGTGGCGCCGAACACGACCGTCTTGGCCTTGATCTGCGCGATGCCGCCGCCCGAACCGATGGACTGGTAGTTCAGGGTGCTGCCGGAGACGCCCTTATAGGCGGACGCCCACTTGGCATAGATGGGGAACGGGAAGCTGGCGCCGGCGCCGGTGATGGTCTGGGCCATCGCCGCAGTCGCGGCCAGGGCAACGCCCAAGGTCGCGCCCAGCAGGGCCTTGTAGGTCTTTTTCATGGAAATCCTCATGCGATTGGGGAGTGTCTACTCCCGGTTTATGATAGTTTTGTTTCGGTGTCCGTTTTGCCTTATTGCGCCAGAGCGCTGTAGCGGCCCTGGAAATAGATCAGCGGCGCGCCGTTCTGCGGCCGGTGGAATCGCAGCACACGCCCGATCAGCACCGAATGATCGCCGCCTTCCACCACCTGCTCGCGGCTGCATTCGAATACGGCCAGCGAGTCGGCCAAGGCTGGCGGTCCCAGTTCGGTGGGCAGCAGCGTGAGTCCGTCCAGGCTGTGCTCGCCGGCTCCCGCCAGCCGCGACGACACGGCGCGATGCTCAGCGGAGAGAATCGAAACGGTGAAAGCGGGCGCGGCGACGAAGGGATCGTGGCGCCGCGAACGGCGGTCGATTGCCCACAGCACCAGCGGCGGATCCAGCGACACCGAAGCGAAGGAATTCACCGTAATCCCAATATGGGACGATTCAGGGGTGCCTGCGGTCACCACCGCTACGCCGGTGGGATAGCAGCCCAGGGCATCGCGGAAGGCGTGGGTGTCGAAGGGATTATTCAAGTTGGTCACGTTTCACACTCGGTTAAGCGGGGGATGTGCATTATCGCTCAAGTTAGGCGAGACCAGCCCCGGCGCAAAGACCGGGGCAGCGTGCCGGGTAGATATGGGTGGCGGGTATCATGGCCGGCAATAACGCGGTCGTCATTAAGCGCATTAAGAAGGGCGGGCACGGCGGCCACCATGGTGGCGCCTGGAAAGTCGCCTATGACGACTTCGTGACGGCGATGATGGCGTTCTTCCTGCTGATGTGGCTGCTCAACAACACGACCCCGGAACATAAGCGCGGTATCGCCGACTATTTCGCCCCCCAATCCATCGCCCAGACCACATCTGGTTCGGGCGGCGCGCTGGGCGGCCAGGTGATGGGCGCGGTTTCGGCCTATGCCGGCGGCGCCCAGTCGGTGATGCAGAAGCAGTCGCCGCCCTCGCCGGCCGATGCCGCCAAGGGCATGGCCGCGAACGGCTCTGAAGGCGACGCCAATGGCGAAGCCCAGAATGCCGCCAATCCGGCGAAGAACGTTGAATTCAACCGCGCCGCAGAAGCGATCCATCAGGCGATGCAGAACAATCCCTACCTGGCCAATCTCTCCAAGCAGGTCATCACCGAAAAGACGCCGCAGGGCCTGCGCATCCAGCTGGTGGACCAGGACGGTCGCCCCATGTTCCAGCAGGGCACCAACGAATTGACGCCTTACGCCAGGAAGCTGCTGGCCTCGGTGGGCGGCATCATCGCCACGCTGCCGAATCGCGTCTCCATCGCCGGGCATACCAGCGGCACGGATTCGGGCGGCGACGCCTGGAAGCTTTCCTTCGACCGCGCTAACGCGGCGCGCGGTGTGCTGCAGTCGGGCGGCCTGCCTCAGGACCAAATCTATGAAGCGTCGAGCAAGGCCGGTTCCGAACCGCTGCTGCCGGAAAATCCCGGCGCGTCGGCCAATCGCCGCCTCTCCATCCCGCTGCTGCGCTAGGCGCCGCCCGCGCCGAGTGGTGGCTTGCTGGGCAACTAAGCCCTTTCTGCTGAAACAATATTCACCAGTTTTGACGCAAGCGACTGGCGCAATGGACAGTTTCGCTGTCATAGTCTGGCAGTGACCGACCAGCACTCGACACGCATTCCGCAGTTTTTCCTGACTCCCGGGGGGCCATGCCCCTATTTGCCGGGCCGGGTGGAGCGCAAAGTGTTCGCGCGTCTGGCGGGGAACCTGGCGCAGCCCTTGTCGGAAGCGCTCACCCATTCCGGTTTTCGCCGCAGCCAATCCATCGCCTATCGCCCCGCCTGCGACGGCTGCAATGCCTGCGTCTCGGTGCGCGTGGTAGCGGAAGCTTTCGACGCCGGGCGAAACATGATGCGCATCCTGAAGCGCAACGGCGATCTGGCGCGCGCCGAAGTTGCCGCCGAGGCGACGCGCGAGCAGTTCGCGCTGCTGCGCACCTACCTGGACTCCCGTCATGCCGACGGCGGCATGAGCGACATGGGCCTGTTCGACTATGTCGCAATGGTAGAAGAGACGCCGGTCGAAACCCACATCGCCGAATATCGCAACGCCGACGGCCTGCTGATGGCGGCAGCCATCACCGACAAGCTGCGCGATGGCCTGTCGATGGTCTATTCCTTCTACCATCCCGGCGAGGACACGCGCTCGCTCGGTACCTTCATGATCCTGGATCATATCTGGCGCGCCCGCGAGATGGGTCTGCTTTACGTCTATCTCGGATATTGGGTGAAGGGCAGCGACAAGATGGATTACAAGATCCGCTTCTCGCCCCTGGAAGCGCTGACGCCCAATGGCTGGGAGACGCTGACCTGACCTAGGTCGCGGCGGCACGGGTCACCGTCACCTGGTATTCGGTGGTGTGCGGGTAGCGCGTCGTCTTCAGCGCCACTTCATCCTCCGGCCCTAGCACGCCCAGATCCTCCATGCGATCCGGCAGCATCATCGAGACGCACCCGCCGACATCGATGAACACCAGCCGCCCCAGCGGCA
>CANFDA010000156.1 GCA_947445215.1 Alphaproteobacteria bacterium
GAAGTTCGCTGCCATCCTTAGCATAGCGCATTTCATCGAACAGCGCCTTGCCCAGTCCCGTGCGGTGGATGGTCTTCAGGAACTGCTTGGGGATTATCATGTCGGTGTCGACATTGATCATGGGAAGCGGCGCCGCGACGCCTTCGAGCTTGTTGAATTTTTCCATAGCGGCGGGACCATAATGGCTAAGGCGGGGCGAATCCACCCGCTTTTGGGCTGGTCTGGGCCGACGGAAATGGAAGCCCGCGTAGGGGTTTGGAACGAAGCCGGAGCCTGGCCGCTTATCCTGCCATGACCAAGCGCTAGTTCGGCGTCAGGCCCAGCTTCTTCAGCATGGGTCCCGTATCCGGGTCTCGGCCGTAAAAGGCTCGGTACATCGCCGCCAGATCCATAGTGTTGCCGCGCGACAGCACTAGGTCGCGGAAGCGATCACCATTGGCCCGCGTCAGCCCGCCATGGCCCTGAAACCACTCCCAGGCGGCGCTGTCCAGCATCTCGGACCAGACATAAGCGTAGTAGTTGGAGGAATAGCCGTTGCTCCAGATGTGGCGGAAATAGCTGCTGCGATAGCGCGGCGGCACCAGTTCGGTCGCCAGCCCCATCTCCTTCAGGGCGCGATCCTCAAAGGCGTTCACATCCTGGTGCGGATCAGAAGCCTTCAGCGCATGCCACTGCATGTCCAGCTTGGCCGCCGCCAGTATTTCGCCAAAGGCATAGCCCTGGTTGAAGGCGGCGGCGCGCTTGATCCGATCCGCCAGCGCCTGCGGCATCACTTCGCCGGTCTGGTGGTGCCGGGCATAGTTCCTCAGCACATCGGGATGCAGAGCCCAATATTCATTCACCTGCGAGGGAAACTCGACAAAATCCCGCGCCACATTGGTGCCCGACAGCGAGGCATAACGCTGGTTGGTGAACATGCCGTGCAGCGCATGCCCGAACTCATGGAACATGGTGTTCACATCGTCGGATGTCAGCAGCGCCGGCTGGCCCGGCGCTGGCTTCGTGAAGTTGGAGACGTTGAACACCACCGGCTTTGTGCCCATCAACGAAGACTGTTCCACCAGTGAGCTGAACCAGGCGCCGCCCGACTTGTTGTCGCGCTTGAAGAAGTCGAAATAGATCAGGGCCAAATGGCTGCCATCCTTGTCCAAAACCTCATAGACCTGCACATCAGGTTGCCAGGCCGGGAAATCGGTGCGCCGCTTGAAGCTGATGCCATAGAGCCTGCTGGCGGCGAAGAAGACGCCGTCATTCAGCACGCGGCCCAGTTCGAAATAGGGCTTGAGCTGGTTCTCATCTAGTTCGTACTGCACCTTGCGCAGACGTTCGGCATAGAAATCCCAATCCCAGGCCCGCAGCGGGAAGTTGCCGCCGGACTTGGCGATCTCGCCTTGCAGTACCTGCGCCTCGCGGCGGCCCGCCGCTGCCGTCGGCGCGCCCAGACGTTGCAGGAAAGCCTGCGCGGTCTGCGCATTCTTCGCCATCTGGTCGTAGAGCTTGTAGTCGGCAAAACTGCCATAGCCCAACAGCGCCGCCTTCTGAGCGCGCAGCTGTGCCAGTTCGGAAATCCCGGCGCGGGTATCGTTGGCGTCGCCGCGCTCCGCGCTAGTCCACTTGGCCTCGAACAGGCGCTGGCGGGTGGCGCGATCGGTGAGCTGCGGCAGCAGCGGCTGCTGGGTGGTGTTCTGCAGTGGGATGACAAACTTGCCAGTCAATTCGCGGTCGGCGGCATCCTTGGCGGCGGTGGCGATGGCATCGTTGGACAGTCCCGCCAGCGCCGCCTTGTCGTCCACCACCAGCGCCCCGTCCTTGGTGGCGGCCAGCAGCTTGTGCTCGAAGCTGGTCTCCAGGCTGGAGATGCGCTGGTTGAGATCGCGCAGCTTGGCCTTGTCTTCGTCAGAGAGCTGCGCCCCGGAATGGATGAACTCGCGGTGCGTCACTTCCAGAAGCTGCCGCGATTCCGGGTCCAGCCCCAGCGTCGCACGCGCGGCATAGACCGCCTGCACCCGCGCGAACAGCTTGCTGTTCAGATAGGTGCTGTCGCGATGCGCCGCCATCTTGGGCGCGATATCGGTTTCCACCTTCTGCAGCGTGTCGTTCGTGTTGGCCTGGGCCAGGTGATAGAAGACATAGGCGGCGCGGTTCAGAAGTTGGCCCGAGCGTTCCATCGCCACGATGGTGTTCTCGAAGCTGGGCGCCTGCCGATTGTTGGCGATGGCGTCGATCTCGGCGCGCTGGCGCTTCATGCCTTCGGACAGGGCGGGCGCGAAATCGCTGTTTTTGATCCTGTCAAACTGCGGCGCGCGGAATTCCAACGGGCTCACTTGCGCGAACGGTCCCGCCGGAGGCGACACGCGCAGGGGCGGCGCGCTGGCAGCATAGATGGCGGCGAGACCGACAGCCGAGAGCAGGATGACGGGCATGGCGCGATGGAATAGCGGCATCATCTTCTCCGGCAGGCACAAAGCCTGTGAAAGCTAGCCGATTATTTCCGGCCCGCGAACTCCTTCCCGGCGAAAGCGATAAATCCGCCCAGTTCCGCGCCACACCGCGCGTAAAAAAAAGGGCCCGCCGGAAACCGGCGGGGCCAGACTGTTTTGCAATGCCATGGTGCTTAGTCGCCGCCGGCGCCACGACCGGCGTTCGCGGTGTTGCCCAGATTGGGGCCCAGCGCGCCATAGGCCGCGAGTCGCACTGACGGGCCCGACGGCCCAACGGCGTACATCTGGTGCCACATGTCAGGCTGTGCGTAGAGCACATCGCCTTCGATGGCGAGGAAGGTGCCCTGGTTCTCGAAATTGCCCTGGATCTGGCCAGCCTGGACGATCCACCATTCGGCCGGACCCTTGTGCAGGTGGCCGAACGTCGTCCCCTTGGTGTCGATCGGTGACGGCGCTGCGGCAGGAGCGTTGCCACGCCCGCCCGCCTCGCACTTGTTGTCCGCCGGGTTGAACCAGCCGAGCAGCGGCTGAAACTGGATATGATCGACCCGCACCTTGACGCCCATCGGCTGGCACGCCGCGATGGCGTCGAACAGGTTCCAGTGCGGCAACTGGCCGGCCGGATAAGCCTGCGGGGTGTTGTTCCAGGAAACCTGGATGACCTGGCCGCCTCCGGTTGCCCTTGGCGCCGGTTCGGCCGACGGATAGAGCGTCTGGTAGTCGAGATTGTGGGTCACGACGAACAGGGCGTCTTCGTTCCCCGGCACATCATAGGAATAGAGTCTGTGGGCTGGCACCAGCACGATCGAGCCGCGCTTGGCGGTGAAAGGCTGCTGGCCTTCGATGTTGAAATTGATCTGGCCGCCCGTGACCACGATGGACATCGGCGTGTTTGGATGAATGCGGGGGTTGAACTTGGTGCCGGGCGCGGCCGATTGGTAGGTCACGTCCTGGTAGAGGTCCCTGATGATCTGTGTCGACCAGGTGTGCTGGCCGGCATGCATCGCCTTGAGGTCCGACAGCTTCCACAGTGGGCGCATCGGGGCCTTGTAAGCGCCGGCATTGAACTTCTCGACCCACCAGGTCTTGGCCGGGCCGCCGCCGCGGCCACCGCGGCCACCACCGCCGGCCGCAGGCGGTGCGCCAGCCGCGGATGCGCCCGCCGCCGAAGCAGGA
>CANFDA010000157.1 GCA_947445215.1 Alphaproteobacteria bacterium
AACATTATTTCGGAACCGACGCAAGTCGCCTCGCCAGCCTGCAGGCGGCGCGCCTCGCCGCAGTATTGCCCAATCCGCACCGCTGGCAGGCCACCCGGCCGGGTCCCTATGTCGCCCGGCGCACCGGCAGCATACAGGGCCGCAGCGCCTGGGTGGTGCGGGACGGATTGAACTTTTGCCTTGAATAGAAGTGTCGCATACAAGGCGTCATCATGCGCCGCCTGATCCACCTGATGCTCTCGCCCTCCTGCCGACTGGCCCGCCTGGCCATTGCTGAAAAGCGGGTGGCCTACGATCCGGTTCAGATCGAGGATGCGCACAACCCGATGCCGATCTTCATCGATCTGGACGGCACCCACGCCGAAGGCCTGTGGGCGATCATTGACCACCTCGAAGGCAATTATCCCGATCATCCGCTGGCGCCCGCCGATGATGCCGAGCGCCGCGAGTCGCTGCGCTGGCTGGACTGGGCGATGGGCGCATTTCACGAGCGGGTGACGCAGCTCATCGCCTATGAGAAGGGCGGCCAGCGCTTCACCGGCGCTCCGCACCGCCGCGCCCCCGACATGAACCTGATCCGCGCCGGGCGCGAGGAACTGAAAATCTCGCTGCCCGCCATCGGCCGCGCCGCCGAGAGCAACGGCAATCTGGCGGGCCGCGCCCCCAGCCTGGGCGACTTCGCCGTGGCGGCACAGCTGTCGGTGCTGGATTATCTGGGCGAAGTGCCGTGGAGAGAATTTCCCACCGCGGCGGAATGGTATGTCCGCATCAAGTCGCGGCCCAGTTTCCGCTCGCTGCTGGGTGACCGCGTGCCGGGCCAGCCGCCCGCCGTGCATTATGCCGACCTCGATTTCTGATCCCAAGGCGCTAATCGTCGCCGAAGCGATCGCGCAGGGCTTCGACGCCGTGCGGGTGACGCGCGCCGAAAGCTCGCCGCAGCAGCGCGAGGGCCTGAGCGAATTTCTCGCCGCCGGGCATCATGGCGAGATGGACTGGATGGAAGCGCGCCGCGACTGGCGCGCCGATCCCGCCACGCTGTGGCCGCAGGCGCAGAGCGTGATCGTTCTGGGACTGAATTACGGCCCCGGCTACGATCCGCTGGCGCTGCTGGCGGCAAAAGAGCGCGGCGCGATCTCGGTCTATGCCCAGGGCGACGATTATCACGACGTCGTGAAGAAGAAGCTCAAGGCGCTGGGCGGCTTGATCGCGCAAAAGTTCAAGGCGGATGTGAAGGTGTTTGTCGACACCGCGCCGGTGATGGAGAAACCGCTGGCGGCGCGCGCCGGTGTCGGCTGGCAGGGCAAGCACACCAATCTGGTGAGCCGCGAATTCGGATCCTGGCTGTTCCTGGGATCGATCTTCACCACTCTGGCGCTGGAACCTGACGCGGCGGAGGTGGATCATTGCGGCACCTGCAGTAATTGCCTGGATGCCTGCCCCACCAAGGCTTTTCCCGCGCCGTACCGACTGGATGCGCGCCGCTGCATCTCTTATCTCACCATCGAGAATAGCGGACCGATCCCGCGCGAATTCCGCGAAGCCATGGGCAACCGTATATATGGCTGCGACGATTGCCTGGCGGTGTGCCCCTGGAACAAGTTCGCCAGCACGGCGCGGGAAATGTCGTTGCAGGCGCGCGACGAGCTGAAGGCCCCACCCCTGGCCGAACTGGCGGCGCTGGACGATGCCGGCTTCCGCGCCCGCTTCCGAAAATCCCCAACCAAGCGCATCGGCCGCGCCCGCTTTCTGCGCAACGTGCTCACCGCTATCGGCAACAGCAACGCGCCACATCTGGCGCCGTCCGCCCAAAACCTGCTGGGTGACGAGTCGCCGCTGGTGCGCGGCGCGGCGGTGTGGGCGCTGTCGCAGCTGCTGCCGCGCGCCGAGCTGCAAGGCTTGCGCGATGGGCGCGAAACCGATGGCAGCGTGATCGCGGAATGGGACGCAGCGCTTAATTGAGCGCGTCCAGCGCCTCGGCGGCTTCGCGCCTGATGTTGGCCGAGCCGCTTTTCTGCGCCGCCACGAAATCGGTACGTGCGCCGCCCAGATCGCCCAGGTCGCGCCGCAGCAGGCCGCGCTCCATCAACAGCGCCGCATCGCCGCGCTGCGTCGCCAGCGCCGCGTTCAGGTCGTTCAGCGCGGGCTTATATTGCCGCAGCGCGCGCTGCGCACTGGCGCGCAGCAGCAACAAGTCGGGACTCTTCGGGCGCATCGCCAGCGCAGTGGAAAGATGCGTCACCGCCTGTCGCCAGTTGCGGATCATCGCTTCGGCGCGGCCCAGATCGGCATAGAGATCGGCATCGCCCACCGACAGGGAGAGCGCGGTGTTCAAATTCGCCACCGCCTTGGCGCCATTGCCGCCCAGTAGCCAGGCATTGCCCGCCTGGGTGAAAATCTCGGCCCGCATCGCGCCGGGCGTGCCGCTGGCGCGCGCCAGCTTTTCTAGCCGCGCGGCGGCTTCCGGATAGCGCTTCAGCCGCACCTGCGCCATCGCGGCACAATGTTCGGCGAGCGTACCACCGCCCATCTTCGCCCAGCTTTCCGCATCGGGCAAAGCGATGGCGGGATTCTTGTCCGCCACATCGAGGCAGCGGCCATAACGGGCGCTGTTCTGCGCCAGCACCGGTGGCGCGAGCGGCAACATTACGCAGAAAATAAGAAAAAAGCGGCGCATGCCGCACCCTAGCCGCTGAAAGAGGGAAATTGAATGGCAGCGCGAGACTCATCTGGTAGGGTCCCACCATCGCAGGGAGGAAGGCATGAAAAAGCGGACCATCTGCGCGGCTTTGCTGTTGGCGATGCTGACGGCCCTGCCTGCCGCGGCCCAGCAGGAGGGCCTCCGCGCCGCGCCTACCGCACGGATCGAAAACGGTAGTCTGCCGGTGCTGGACACCACGCCGAAGCTGGATGTGGAAGTCGCCACCAGCGGATATCTGGCCCGGGTGCAGGGCGACGCGCGCAAACGCTCCGATGACTATGCTGAAGGCGGCGCCTGGCTGACGCTGTTCCATCTGATCTATGGCACCGCCATCGCGGGCGTGCTGATGGGTCTTGGCCTGTCAGCGCGGCTGCGCGATTGGGCCGAGGAACGCACGCACTCGCGCACCTACCAGGCGATGATCTATGGGGCCATCATGGTGACCGCCGTGGCGCTGCTTAGTCTGCCGTTGGCACTGTATGAATGTCATCTTCGCGAGCAGGCTTACGGCTTGTCGAACCTGAGCCTGGCGCGATGGGCGGGCGATTTCGGTCTAGTCTTCCTGATGGCGCTGGCCGTGACGGTGCTGTGCCTACCGATCTTCTATGCCATCATCCGCGCCGCGCGCGAAACCTGGTGGGTGTGGAGCGGGGGATTAGCGATCCTGTTCCTGATCGTGCAGCTCGTGATCGCGCCCGTCTTCATCGCGCCATTGTTCAACGATCACGCGCCGCTTCTGGATGGCCCCTTGAAGACGAAGATCGCCGCTCTAGCAGCGGCGAACCAGTTTTCCGCTGACGATATCAACGTGTCCGACGCCTCGCGCCAGTCGAACCGCATATCGGCGCACGTTTCCGGCTTTCTGGGCACCGCCCGCATCACCCTGAG
>CANFDA010000158.1 GCA_947445215.1 Alphaproteobacteria bacterium
CATCCTGGACGGCGTCGCCATGAAGCGCGAACTGAACCAGAATGACGGAATGCACCCCAATCCCGCTGGGGTGAAGGTGATCGTGAACCGGATGCTGCCGCTGGTGCGGCAGCTGGTGACGCAGGTGCGGCGCTGATGTATCGCAAGCTACTCTCCGTCGGAGGGTTTACGCTTCTTTCGCGCATCACCGGCTTTGCGCGCGACATATTGATGGCCTGGACCTTGGGTCATGGCTTTCTTTCCGACGCCTTCATCGTAGCGTTTCTGTTTCCCAATTATTTCCGCGCCCTTTTCGGCGAAGGCACGCTGAACCCCGCCTTTCTGCCGCGCTATGCGGCGCTGCATGCCAAGGGTCAGACGGCCGAGGCATCCGCCTTCGCCAACCAGATCTTCTCCTGGCAGATGGCGGCGCAGGCGCTACTGCTGGTGCTGGCGCTGGCCGCCATGCCCTTGATCGTCCAGTTCCTCGCGCCCGGCTGGACCGCCGATCAGTTGGCGATGACGGCGGAACTGGTGCGCATCAGCTTTCCCTATCTCATTCTGACGCTGGTGGCGGTGCAGCTCTCGGCCATGCTCAACGCCATCTCGAAATTCTGGGCGGCGGCGGCATGGTCGAACTTCCTCAACATCTCAATCATCGGCTGCCTACTGGCGGCAAATCATTTCCCCAACGCAGCCTATGCCGCCGCCTGGGGTGTGCTGGGCGCGGGTGTGTTGCAGCTCGTCTTCATGCTGTGGGCGGCGAAGCGCGACGGTCTGGGCCTGAAGCTGGTGCTGCCGCGCTGGACGCCGCAAGTAAGGGAGTTCTTCGTCGCCTTCGGGCTGGTGACCTTCGGCGCCGCCAGCGTGGTGGTGGCGCCGCTGGTCGATACCTGGCTGGCGTCCTATCTGGCGCAGGGCAGCCGCACCGCGCTCTATTATGCCGACCGCATCAACCAGTTGCCGCTGGGCGTGCTGGGCATCGCGCTGGGCACCGTGCTGTTGCCGGAAATGTCGGCGCTGCTGGCCAAGGGCCGCAAATCGGACTCCGACGCGGCGCAGAACCGTTCCGCCGTGATGGTGCTGTTGCTGACACTGCCGTTCGCCGCCGTCTTCATCGCCATTCCCGGCACCATCATGCGGGCCTTCTTCGCCTGGGGCGAATATTCCACCGAGGCTGCCAACCTGTCCGCCGTGGCGCTGGCGGCTTACGGGCTGGGCCTGCCCGCCATGGCGATGGTGCGCATCGTCTCGTCCACCTTCTATGCTCGCCACGACACCGCCACGCCCGCGCGCGCCACCGTCATCGCCATTGTCTGCAATATCCTTCTGAAGATCGCGCTGGCGTGGAGCGCCGGGCTGGGGCTGGCGGGTCTGGCGCTGGGCACCTCGCTGGGGGCCTGGATCAATGTCGCCCTGCTGACCTGGTATGGCCATAGCCGCGATCTGCTGGCGATTGAGAAAGCCTTTGTGCGCGCCCTGCCGCCTGTGTTGCTGGCGGCGGCGGTGACGGGCGTCGGCGCGTGGTTCGGCGCGGTCTTCGGGACACATGCGCTGCCCGGACCTTATGAAGATCTGGCCGGTCTGTTGGGCGCGATGGTCTGTGGCGTCACCGGTTTTGCCGCGGTGGTCGCGGTGTTCCGCCGCCGCCTGCCGCTGGGGCGGCTTGCCAGATGATCCGGCTGTTTGTGGCCTTGCCAGTGCCCAACGCTGTGGCGCAATCGCTGATGCCGAAACAGGCGGGCGTGCCCGGCGCGCATTGGCAGGAGCGTGACAAGCTGCATGTGACGCTGTCCTTCATCGGCGAGGTCGATGGCAGTGTGAAAGCCGCCATCGACGATGTGCTGGCCGGGATTTCCGCGCCCGGCTTCACGCTGCAACTGCATGGCGTCGGCCAGTTCGGCGAAGGCAAGCGCAGCCGCAGCCGCAGCCATGCGCTGTGGGCGGGCATGCGCCCCAATGCGGCGCTGGAGCATCTGCAGCGCAAGGTGGCGAACGCCATCCGCCGCGTCGGTACGCCGTCTGACGGGCACAAATATACGCCGCATGTGACGCTGGCCCGCATGCGCCACTCCGAGCCGGGCAAGGTGGTGGAATGGCTGACCCAGCATGCGCTTTATACCAGCCCCGAATTCGAAGCCGGCGCGTTTGATCTCTATTCCAGCAAGCTGACCTCGGACGGCAGCCTTTACCGCCTGGAACAGAGCTATCCCTTGCAGGGATTTGGCGATTGGGAGGATGACGATGGCGAAGCTGACGATTGAGGACATGCGAAGCGCCCTGAAACGGCTGCCGGACTGGTCGCTGGCGGACAAGCGCGAGGCGATCCAGTGCAAGTTCCAGTTCGTGGATTTTGACGCCGCCTTCGCCTTCATGACGCGCACCGCGTTGCTGGCTGCCAAGATGGATCATCACCCAGAATGGTCGAATGTCTACAACAAGGTGGATGTGACGCTGGCGACGCATGATGCGGGCGGGGTCACCCAGAAAGACATCGACCTGGCGATGGCCATGGATGGGTATGCCGCGATGAGTGGCGGCAAGTAAATCTCCGCTGTCATGTCCCGCGCGGAGGCAGGCCATGAAAAGCGTTACTTCAATTTCGGTCTGAACCAGTCATTCTGGTTCGCCAGGTACAGCACCAGGCTACCGCCCAGCGGCGTCAGCACCACGCTCATGGCGAACCAGGGGAACGGTGCGCGCCAGCTTTGCTTGGCCAGCCAGGCCACGCCGATTGCGCCGAGAATCCAGAGAAACGCGATCATTTCTTCATGGCGTTCTTGATGAGGTCATCGACCACGCTGGGATCGGCCAGCGTGCTGGTATCGCCCAGGCTGCCGATCTCACCTTCCGCGATCTTGCGCAGGATGCGGCGCATGATCTTCCCCGAGCGGGTCTTGGGCAGGCCGGGCGCGAACTGGATCACGTCGGGCCGTGCAATCGACCCGATCTCGGTGCCGACGAACTTCTTCAACTCGGCATTCAGCGCATCCGTCGCGGCGACGCCCGCTTTCAATGTGACGTAGGCGTAGATACCCTGGCCCTTGATGTCGTGCGGGAAGCCGACCACGGCTGCTTCGGCCACGTGCCTGTGTTCCACTAGCGCGCTTTCGACTTCCGCCGTGCCCATGCGGTGGCCCGAAACGTTGATTACGTCATCGACCCGGCCAGTGATCCAGTAATAGCCATCCTCGTCGCGGCGGCAGCCATCACCGGTGAAGTACTTGCCTTTGTAGGTCTTGAAGTACGTGTCGATGAAGCGCTGGTGATCGCCATAGACGGTGCGCATCTGGCCCGGCCAGGAGCGGGTGATGCAGAGATTGCCGCTGACCGCGCCTTCCAGCACGTTGCCCTCGGCGTCGACCAGTTCCGGCACCACGCCGGGCAGGGGGTTCGTCGCCGAACCTGGTTTGAGGTCGGTCGCGCCGGGGGTGGGCGAGATCAGCGCCGCGCCGGTCTCGGTCTGCCACCAGGTATCGACGATGGGGCAGCGCCCGTCGCCGACGACGCGGTGATACCAAGACCAGGCCTCGGGATTGATCGGCTCGCCGACGCTGCCCAGCAGGCGCAAGCTGGCGCGGCTAGTCTTTTTCACCGGCGCGTCG
>CANFDA010000159.1 GCA_947445215.1 Alphaproteobacteria bacterium
CCGCCGCAGCCTGGGCTCCGAAGATGCCGTCGCCCCAATCCACCAGGTTGAGATAGGCGGTCATGATACGCTCCTTGGGCCAGACAGCTTCCAGCAGCACCGTCAGATAAGTCTCGACGCCCTTGCGCACCCAGCCGCCTCGATAGCCCAGGAACAGGGTGCGGGCGGTCTGCTGGCTTACCGTGCTGGCGCCGCGCAGCGGTTCGCTGGGGTTGCGCTTGTGCTCGGCGATCGCCTTGTTGATGGCGTCTATGTCGAAGCCCCAGTGACGGCAGAAATTTTGGTCTTCGGCGGCGATCACCGCCCGGCCCAGGCGAGGCGAGATGTCTCCGCGCCAGCCATAATGCACGCCCTTGCCCTCGGCCAGGCTGAACAGCATGGCGGGTGTGCCGGGAATGGGGACAAAACGGAAAACCAGCAAGGTCAGGATCGGGGCGGGAAAAAGGAAGAAAAACGCCAGGAACAGGGTGCGCTTCACCCAGCCCCAACGCGCCCAGCGGGCCCTGATTCCCCAATCCGCCATGCGCGCACCATAGCAAAAGTTGCGGCTGGCGTTATGGCCCCGCCCCGCCCGGGATGTTAGGTCTCAGGCACCAATCCCCAGGACCGACTTATGTCTGATTTTCCGGCCGCCTTCATCCTCGGTATCGTCGAAGGCCTGACCGAATTCCTGCCCGTCTCGTCCACCGCGCATCTGCTGATCACCGAGATGCTGCTGGATTATCACCCGCCGGGCGAGGTGCTGCCCATCGTCATCCAGTTCGGGGCGATCCTGGCGGTGGTGGCGGTCTATTGGCGGAAATTCTGGGGCGTGGCGGTGACGCTGCCCAGCTCGGCGGACTCGCGGCACTTCGTGCTCAGCGTTCTGGTGGCCTTCATTCCTTCGGTGGTGGCGGGCCTGACGCTGCATGGCTTCATCAAGGAGGTGCTGTTCGCGCGCGATATCGCCTCGCTGGTGATCGCCGTCTTGCTGACGCTGGGCGGTATTCTTATCCTGGTGCTGGAACGCCATCGCCCCGAGCCGCGCTTCAGCGATGGTGACCGGCTGCCGCTGTCCAAGGCGTTCCAGATCGGGCTTTGCCAGGTGCTGGCCATTTTCCCGGGCGTGTCGCGCTCCGGCGCCACCATCCTGGGCGGCGAACTGCTGGGCGTGGACCGCGCGGCGGCTGCGAACTTCACTTTCTATCTGGCGGTGCCGACCATGATGGCCGCCACGGTGCTGGACATCTACAAGAACCTAGATGCGCTGGCGGCCGCCGCTTGGGCGGATATCGGTATCGCCTTCGTCACCGCGTTCCTGGTTGCGCTGGTGGTGGTGAAAGGCTTTATCGGCTTTCTCACCCGCTACGGCCTGGCGCCGTTCGGCTGGTACCGCATCATTGCAGGTCTTGCTCTCTTCGCTTGGATCGCGCTGGCCTAGTCCGCCTTGGCGAGACCGGCGTACTGACCCTTGGCGCGATAGCGCCAGAGATAGGCGGGGATTTCCGCTTCCACCGAATTGGGCGTGATGCCCAGATCCGCCAGAGTGTTTGCGCCGTCCGCCACGACATTGTCGCTCTTCAGCAGCTTGACCTGGTCGGGCGTCAGCGGCGGATTGGGCAGCAATTGCAGGAAAAAGGCCTGGAACGCGGCGATGCCGAAGGGCAGCGGCAGCAACAGGCGTTTGCGGCCGGTTTCGGTCAGCACAAGCTGCAGCAGCTGCTTGAAGGAATAAACTGTCGGCCCGCCCAGTTCATAGGTCTTGGCGCGCGCCGCCTCGCTGGACAGCGCGGTGACGATGGCGGCCGCGACATCGCCGACAAAGACCGGCTGGAAGCGGGTCTTGCCGCCGCCCACCAGCGGCAGGAAGGGCGAGATGCGCGCCATGGCGGCGAAGCGGTTGAAGAAATCGTCCTCCGGTCCGAAGACGATGGAGGGGCGCAGGATGGTCGCCGCCGGAAAGGCTTCGCGCATCCGGCGTTCGCCGTCCGCTTTGGTCTGAGCATAGACCGCTTCACTGTCCTTGTCGGCGCCTATGGCCGAGACATGCACCAGCGCGCGCACACCTGCCGCCGCCGCCGCTTCCGCGACATTGCCCGCGCCCTGCGCCTGCACATCGTCGAAGCTCTGGCCGCGCTGGAACAGGATGCCGCACAGATTGACCACCGCATCCGAACCGGCCAGCGCCGCGGCCACCTGTTCTCTGTCGGCGATGTCGCATTTGACGAAATCGATCTGGCCAACGGTCCCCAGCGGCCGCAAGAAGAAGCCGCTCGCCGGATGGCGCGACGCCACCTTGATGCGCCAGCCCGCCTTGGCCAGGGCCCGCACCGCGTGGCGGCCCAGAAAGCCCGTGCCGCCGAAGATCGTGACCAGTTTGTTTTGCATCATCGCCGTTCCGGAAAATCGCGTCTTCTATAGTCCCCGGCGAAGCCGCGGAAAACCCCGAATTCGACCTGTCAGCGCGGCACGGGGGGCGTGGCTATCGCAGGGCGACGGTCGAGCTTCTGGTTCGCATGGGGACCATGACGATCCACATAGTGCAGGAAGACCTGTGACAGCTTCTCGCCCGTGTAGGGCTCGCGCCAATGCTCCAGCTCGATGCCGCGATAGACCAGCGCATCGCCCGGCCTGAGGATCGCGGCAAATGCCTTGCCGTCCGTATCGCGCAGCCAGAGCGGCCAGGGCACGTCCGGCTCCTGGCCCAGATTGAGGCTGATGCTGACCTCGCAAGCCTCGCGATCGCGATGCGCAGTCAGTTCGTCGCTCTTCTTGTAAATGCGGGCGAAGGAATAGGTCGGGTAGAGCTGTAGCCCGGTGTAAAACTCAAGCCAGGGACCCAGCGTAAGCATCAGATGTTCCAGCGTGTAGTCGCCATAGGCGCAAGGCGTCTGCGGCACTTGCGGATCCGCCAGGCTCATGCGGCCCTGGGCATTAATCTGGTCGAGATGATCGGCAAGCCGCTTCGCTTCCGCTTGTGCCACTAGCTCGGGGATCACCACGTAGCGCCGGGCCGCGAACTGGGCAGCCAGGGGCGATACGGCGGCGCGGACGGGAGTGGGCTGCATCGGCGGTAATCTAGGCGAGCCCGAACCGGGCGGGAAGCGGCCCGGCAGGGCGGGGCGGAGCGATTGACTTGGGGCAGGGCGGCCCCTAAACACCGGCCCCTACCGGTTGGTTTCGATCAGCCCCGTGCCCAGATGGCGGAATTGGTAGACGCACTAGTTTCAGGTACTAGCGCTGCAAGGCGTGGAGGTTCGAGTCCTCTTCTGGGCACCAATATTTCTCATTATGCCCATTATAATCAATGACATAATAAGACAGAAATTTACGCTACCACATTTTCTACCACACTTCGCTTTATCCCAGCCCTGACGGACGCCCGACCCCCGCCGGGGGGTCTTCTTCGACGGGGTGGGGTCCACATCCACATAGACCCGCCATGTAAATGGGCCTGATTTTTAGGCTCGATCCTGCTGGCTATTAAATACACACATTCTGGTGTATATATTACGCCAGACATCAGGGCGGATCAGGCGATGGCCGAGAATGC
>CANFDA010000160.1 GCA_947445215.1 Alphaproteobacteria bacterium
AGCCGTCCTTCCGGCCACAAAGGGTCTTTCAGCCGGAACAGGCGGTGATCCGCAGGCACCTCCCGCAAACGCTGGCGGTCATCGCCAAATGAAATAGCCCCGGATTGCTCCGGGGCTATTCCATTTTGCGATAGAGGGATCGCAATTCTGTTTTACGCGGCCTTCTTGACCAGCATGCCTTCGACGCGCTTCACCGCGGTCGGCTCGTCGGTCTTCTCGACGGCGGCGACTTCGCGGGCCATGCGGGCCAGGGCCTTTTCATAGAGCTGACGCTCGGAATAGGACTGCTCCGGTTGGTCGCCGGCGCGGTGCAGGTCGCGCACCACTTCGGCGATCGAGACCAGATCGCCCGAGTCGATCTTCGCTTCATATTCCTGGGCGCGGCGCGACCACATGGTGCGCTTGATGCGGGCGCGGCCCTTCAGAGTGTTGAGGGCGTTGCCGACGATCTCGGGCGAGGACAGCTTGCGCATGCCCACGGCCTTGGCCTTGTTGACCGGCACGCGCAGGGTCATCTTTTCCTTTTCAAACTCGATGATGAACAGCTCAAGCTTGAAGCCGGCGACTTCCTGCTCGATGACGCCGGAGACCTTGCCGACGCCATGGGTCGGATAGACGACATGATCGTTAGCCTTGAATTCGTATTTCTTGTTCGAGTTGGCCGGGACCTTCTTCGCGGGAGCGACGGGGGCGGGGGCAGCAGCCTTGGTGGGGGCTTTAGCGACGGTCATTTCCAGTCCTCTGTGCGATAGAACCTCAAACCGCCGTCGGGAACGGGAGTGAGGCTCGTAAAGGCGATTTTAATGGCTGGTAGCATATCATAAATTTACAGGGTACGGAAGAAAAAACGTCCAAACTATTGAAATTACGGTTTATTTTAGAATTATCCAAAAGCGGCGCAAATTCAACTCTTTGCGATGTTGGGCGCAACCGGCGGCGGCCCTGCGCGAGACGCATGGCCCGGATTGTAACGGGGTTAGGCGGGTTCAGGAGCCCTGGCCGGGTTCGGGTTTGAAGAACTTCTCGAACTTGTCCGGGACGCCCTGAAACTCCTTGGCGTCGGCCGGTGCTTCGCCCTTGGTCGCGATATTGGGCCAGGACCGGGAATATTCGGCGTTCACCGACAGCCACTTTTCCAGGCCCGACTCGGTATCGGCCTTGATGGCTTCCGGCGGGCATTCCGGCTCGCAAACGCCGCAGTCAATGCATTCGTCCGGGTTGATCACCAGCATGTTCTCACCCTCGTAGAAGCAGTCCACGGGGCAGACTTCGACGCAGTCCATGAACTTGCACTTTATGCAGGCTTCAGTGACGACATAGGTCATGGCAGGCAGGCTCCAAAGTATAGGCAAACAGCGGCTGTGATTAAGGCGCGCCGCCCCCTGAGGCAAGCCCTTCGCGGTCGCAGCAGCTTTGTAGGCGACCTGCGAGCGGCTCGCAAATATTTCAGAGGCTCGTATAGCTGGCTTCTTCAGTGCTGCCTCGCCGGTCGGCCGAGGCCAGGACCTTCACCACCCACACCGTGCCGCCCATGGCCAGGGTCAGGACGTCGCCCGGCAGCAGGGCATGGCCGGGCTTACGCACCCGGGGCCCCGTTGAGGCGGACCTTGCCGGCTTGGATGGCTTCCTGCGCCGTATCCCGCGTCCGGCAGAAGTGGGCGTGGAACAGCCATTTCTCCAGTCTGGTTTCCGTCACCTGTGTTTCAGCGCAGCCAGTGCCGCAAAGGGCGACAGGGGATCGACAGGGACTTCGCGCGGCGCGGGCTTCTCGCGCTTCTGTGGCGCCTTGCGCCACACCGGCGCGGAGTCTTTGACGTCTGCCTGTTTCCAGCCCAGCGTCGCCAGCACGGCCTGTGCTTCCTCCTTGCTACTGCCCAGGAACGAGACGATGCGGGTCAGCAGCGTTTCTGCTTCCGCGCCCGAGGCGAGCGCCTTCTCAAGTTCGTCCTGCAAGCGCTCCAGCATGTCGAGGCGAATGGCACGGCCCGCGAGGGTCTCGAAGCCCGCAGCGCGCAGGAAGTCGCGTGGCAAGGTGCGTTCCGCCGGGAAGGAGGTAAGCCCCGGCGCAGGCGGGGCGTGGAACGGTGATGCGCCATTCCAGACATTCCACAGCAGCGCCGCCAGCTGCGCCGCATCGGGCCGCAGCAACTTGGGCAACCAGACATCGCGGCGGCCGAACCAGACGCCATAGGGCCGCAGCGCGCGCAGGATGGGCCACAGCTTGTCGCCCAGCGCCAACTCCGTCTTGGCTACCACGCCGAAATTTTCCGCCAGCAGATGCGCCACGCCGCGCGCCAATCCAGTTAAAGGAGGCCCCGTGAGTTCACTTTTGCCGTCGGCATCGCGCTTCAGCGCCAGCAGCGGCGTCAGCCGTGCCGCGATGCGCGCATCG
Source organism: Alphaproteobacteria bacterium (assembly GCA_947445215.1). Lineage (GTDB taxonomy): Bacteria > Pseudomonadota > Alphaproteobacteria > Micropepsales > Micropepsaceae > Rhizomicrobium. The sequence goes on from CANFDA010000160.1 coordinate 2,393, forward strand.
AGCCAGGCTTGCAGCTTGGCTTCCACGGCGGGTGCCGGCGTATCGGCCACCAGCGTCACGCGCGGACTGAGCGGCGCTGCGCCATTCGCGACGATGCCGACAATGGCGCCGTCCCACCAGAGCTTGCCGTGTTCCGACAGCGTGATGTCCTTGTCTTCCGCTGCCAGCAGTCGCGCCGTGCGATGCGCTAGTTCGCTTTCAAGACCTTTGAAGGCGGCGGCGCGCAATGTCTTGCCATGAACACCATTAGCGCGGGGATCGGGCGTGAACGAAAGGCCATCGAGGCGGCCGATGCTTTCGCCACCCACCGAAACCGCGCCGCTTTCATCCAGCGTCAGCGCGGCGAAATTCTCCTCGCGCAACGTCTTCATCAGTATGGATGTGCGGCGGTCGATGAAGCGCTGCGTCAGGCATTCGTGCAGCGCATCGGAAAGCCGGTCTTCCACGGCGTGCGTCACGCCCTGCCAATGCACCGCGTCCTGCGTCCAGCCAGGGCGGTTGCTGGCGTATGTGAGCGTGCGCACCTGCGCCAGCCGTCCCGACAGCGACGCGATATCGCCAAGGCTTTCGTCCAGCCGCACCACGGCGCGCGCCATCCAGTCGTCGGGAATGACGCCGCCGCCCGCCAGGAACATGGCGAAGTTCTTCACCAGCTTGATATGCTCTTCGCTAGAAAGCTTGCGGAAGTCGGGCAACTGGCAGACTTCCCAGAAGCGCGCGATCTCCTGCCGCGTGGTCAGCTTGCCAAGTATCTCTTCGTCATCCGACAGCGCCTTCAGCGCTACCAGGTCGCTGCCGGGGCGGGTACGGCCCAGGCCCTTTTCCGGCGGCGGCATTTCCAGACTTGCGACCAGCCGCGGCACCGACGCGAAATCCAGCGCCGCGTTGCGCCACTGCGCCACGCGCACCGGATCGTAGCGATGGCTTTCGACGCGGCTGATGGTTTCCTCGTCCAACGGTTCGCAATCGGCGGTGACGCCGAAGGTGCCGTCATTCTTCCAGCGCCCGGCGCGGCCCGCGATCTGCCCGATCTCGTCGGTGCGCAGGGCACGCGGCCGCTGGCCATCGAATTTTTCGCGCGCGGCGAAGGCGACATGGTCCACATCCATGTTCAGGCCCATACCGATGGC
>CANFDA010000161.1 GCA_947445215.1 Alphaproteobacteria bacterium
AGCGCAAGATCGACGGACCTCAGTAGTATCATCATGACAGTACAGGTCGTACACGCGCGGCGCCCGCTCGCGCGGCGGAACAAATTTTCCGGTCTGTCGGCGCTGGGCCCCGCCCAGTTCGAAGGCTATGCCTCGCTGTTCGGCGTCCCCGATGGCGCGGGTGACAGGGTCACGCCGGGCGCCTTCGCCGCGTCGCTCAGGCGGCGCGGGGCGGGCGATGTCCGCATGCTCTATCAGCACTTTCCACATGCGCCCATCGGCGTGTGGGAGGAGATCGCCGAGGATGCGCGAGGTCTGTATGTGCACGGGCGGTTGTCGCGCGCGGTGGAACAGGTGCGCGACATCCGCGCCCTGCTGGCCGATGGCGCCCTCAACGGCCTGTCCATCGGCTTTCGCACCGTGCGGGCCAAGCGGGGGGCCTCCCTTGGAAAAAGTGGGGGCCACCTCCTGCAAGAGATCGACTTGTGGGGGGTTGAAGGATCTCTACTCGATGATCGAGGCGTTGTCCGCCCGCCTCGCGGCGCTGGAGGTGGTGAAGTGGGGCTGGTTGAAAACTGGCGGCGTGCCTGGCGCTGGTTCTCGGTGCAGACCATGGCGCTGGCGCTGCAAGGCGCCTGAGCGATGCTGCCTGAAGATCTGAAAGCGCATATCCCCGCCATCCTGGTAACGCCGTTGTCGGTGGCGCTGCTGCTGCTGGGCCTGGCCGGACGCCTGGTGCGGCAGCGTAATCCTTCACGGTTCCAAGCTGAACGGTGCATGAACGGCGGGCGGTGCCCGCCTTTATTTTTTCCACCATCGGATTGTGCTTGAATGCGCCCGGCGTTGCGCTACTTATTGGCGAACACTTTTCCGGAGCGATCATGCGCAAATCTCTTCTCGCCGCGTTCACGATCCCTTCCATTTTTTTGGCGTCCCTGAGTTCCGCCGCGTTCGCGCAGGACGCCGCCCGCCCGCCCTTGCCGCTGCAGGATAACGCGCCCAACACCTATCGTTATGACGATTCCGCGCCGCCCTCCCGCGCCGATGATCGCGCACTGGACGATCGCACACCCAGCGAGCGCGCCGCCGACGACCGCGCCGCGCGCGATGCCCGCGCCGAGGATCGCGCCGACCAGGCTTCGGCCTGGCAGCGCCGCGATGTCTTTTGCCGCCGCGATGCGGCTGGGCGCACCGGCTATGAGGCGCGCGAAGCGGCGCGTGACGAACAGGCTCGCGGCAGCATCGGCGGCACCCTTGGCGGGGCCGCGCTGGGCGCGATCATCGGCGGTGCGGCCGGTGATGCGGGTACCGGCGCCGCCATCGGTGCGGGCGCCGGGATTCTGGCCGGCAGCGCCATCGGCGCCGACAATGCGCGCCGCGCTGCAGCGGATGTGGAAGCCGATTATGGCGACGCCTATCACGCCTGCATGGACACGGCACAGGATGACGATATCCGCGACTATGGCGACCGGGGCCGCTACGCCTCCGACTATCCGCCGCCGCCGGTCTATTATCGCCCGTATCCGGGTCCCTATTATCCCCCGTATCCGCGCTTTTACAGTCCGTCCTTCGGCTTCAGCTTCGGCTTCGGCGGGGGCAATCGCGGCTTTTACGGCCCACGCTCGGGTTTCCGTGGCGGGTATCGCGGCCGGCGCTAACGTCGCACCCATTGCCCCTGGGGGCGCCATCTTTGCGCCATAGCGGCGGAGACTGTATGGTTCCTGCGCTTTCATTTTCGATGTCTTGATGCCGCCCAAACAGAATCCCGCCAAGCTCAATCCCTTGCAGTTGCGCACCCTGACCCTGTTGCAGGCTATCGCTCGCATTCCCGGCAATGCCCGGGAGGAGGCGGATGGCAACTTGCAGATTCTCCAGTTCCCGCACGCCCATGGCGATCACTTCCATCTCGGCGATTTCACCGTGATGAGCTGCGACGCCACCGGGTTGGAAAACCAGGCTGTGTGGAACGCGCTCACCCGCAAGGGTTTTCTCAAAACCCTGTGGCCGACCCAGATCGCGGTGACCGCAGAGGGTCTTTGCTATGACACCGGCCTGGCCGATGAAATCCTGCATCATGGCGGGCATCACTGATGGCGATGTCTGCCAAGAAGCGGCGCCGCCTCTGGTTCGCCGCCGCCATCGTCGCGGCTGGTGGGCTGGGTGGGTGGCTGGTGGTCTGGGCGCTGGGCAGCAACACCATGTTCTTCCGCAGCCCCACCGATGTCGCCAACCAGTTGGTCCAGCCGGGCGTGGCGTTCCGCGTCGGCGGCCTGGTGGGCGACAAGAGCATCCGCCAGGGCAAAGGCGCCGAAGTGCATTTCACCGTCACCGACGGCAAGGGTGTGGTGCCGGTCGAATTCCATGGCGTGCTGCCGGCCCTGTTCCGCGAAGGCCAGGGCGTCGTCGCCACCGGCAAGCTCAATGACGGCGGCACCTTCATGGCCGATGAAGTGCTGGCCAAGCATGACGAGAAATACATGCCGCCCGAAGTGGTGGACGCGCTGAAGAAGAGCGGCCGCTGGCAGGAAGGCCAGAACCCGTGATCGGTGAGCTGGGCCAGCTTTCGCTCGCCTTCGCGCTGGCGCTGTCGCTGGTGATGGCGAATGCGGGGCTGGTGGGCGCCAGCGCCGCCAACGGCACCGCCCGCCGCGTCGCCTCCAGCTCCGCCATCGGCATGTCGGTGTTCTGCCTGCTGGCCTTCGGCGTGCTGACTTACGCCTATCTGGTGTCGGATTTCTCGCTGAAGACGGTGGCCAGCAATTCGACCACCTTGCAGCCGCTTTTCTACAAGATCGCCGCGGTGTGGTCGAACCATGAAGGTTCGATGCTGCTATGGATGCTGGTGCTGGCGCTTTATACCAGCCTGATCGTTTTCCTGGGGCGCGGCGGCGAGCGCCTGACCAGCGCGGCGCTGGGCGTGATGGGCCTGCTGTCGGCTGCGTTCCTACTCTTCATTCTGTTCACCTCCAGTCCCTTCACCCGCATAGATCCGCCCCTGTTCGAAGGCGTCGGCCTCAATCCGCTGTTGCAGGACCCGGGCGCGGTGATGCATCCGCCCATGCTGTATCTGGGCTATGTCGGCCTCGCCGCCGCTTTCTCGTATGCCGCAGCCGCGCTGATCCTTAGCGAACCGGCGCAGAGCGATAGCTGGGCCGGCGCGGCGCGTCCCTTCATCATGCTGGCCTGGATCACGCTGACCATCGGCATCGCGCTGGGCAGCTGGTGGGCCTATTACACGCTGGGCTGGGGCGGCTTCTGGTTCTGGGACCCAGTGGAGAATGCTTCGCTGATGCCGTGGCTGGTCGCCACTGCGCTGTTGCACAGCGCCATGGCGACAGAAGCGCGCGGCGCTTTCCGCACCTGGACGCTGCTGCTGGCGATCACCGGCTTCTCCATGTCGCTGATCGGTACCTTCCTGGTGCGTTC
>CANFDA010000162.1 GCA_947445215.1 Alphaproteobacteria bacterium
GCGGCGGTTTTTTTCACCGCAATGTGTTCCTGTGGAGCTTTTAGCGGAATAAATCCGATGAAGAACGCCAAAAACCGGAATATTACTCCAGACCCTCTGGAGCCGCCCGACCGCGCCATCCTGCGCGAATTGCAGCGTAACGGGCGGGCGACCATCGCAGAACTGGCGGCCGCCGCGAACATGTCGGAGTCCGCCTGCTTCCGCCGGTTGAAGAAGCTGGAGGGTAGCGGCGTCATCGAGAATTACACGGTGCGCATCAATCCGGCGGCCATCGACGCGAATTTGACAGCCGTGATTTTCATCGGCCTGGCGAACCAGTCAGACGATGAGATGATGAAATTCGAAAAGGCGGTGTCCAAAATTCCAGAAGTGCTGCAATGCTACTTGCTCACGGGAACGCCGGACTATCTACTCCGGGTGGCCGTCAAGGATCTTGAGGGGCTGGAACGGCTCTATGCGACCGCCTTGCGGCGGCTGCCGGGCATTTCCCGCTTTTCCTCGAATCTGGTTTTGCGGTCGGTTGTGAACCAGACCAACTTGCCCTTTTAACTCTGGCTGGAGCTGACAATGCCTGAACCGCGTCAGAAGAAGCCGGTTCTGCTGGTGCTGGGCCGCCTGCTCACCCCGTATGACGTCGCGTTGCGGGAGCGCTTTACCTGTCATGACGCGATCCTGCCCGAAAATGTCGCGCGCATCGTCGCCAGCCACGCGCACGAGATCGAAGCCATTGCGCTGATCAATGAGCTGGGCGTCGACGGTCAGCTGATCGCCGCACTGCCCGCCTTGGCCATGATCGCCAATTTCGGCGCCGGCTATGACGATATCGATCTGGCCGCCGCGGCAGCCCGTGGCCTTGTCGTCACCAACACGCCGGACGTGACGACCGAGGAGGTGGCAGATGTGGCCATGGCGCTGCTTGTCATGGCGGTGCGCAATCTGGGCGCCGCAGAACGTTTCCTGCGGGCCGGAAAATGGTCCGACTCCACTGCCTTTCCGCTTTCCATCGGCACGCTGCGCGGTCGCCGCTTGGGAATTTTCGGCTATGGCCGCATCGGCCAGGCGGTGGCACGGCGCGCACCCGCTTTCGGATTGGAGGTCGCCTATCATAGCCGCTGCCCAGTGGAAGGCAGCGCCGGGCGTTATTTCCCGTCGCTGCGCGAGATGGCGGAACATGTCGACACGCTGATGATCTGTGCCGCCGGTGGCGCGGGCACCCGTCACAGCATCAACAGCGAAATTCTGGATCTGCTTGGGCCTGAGGGCATCCTGGTCAATATCAGCCGGGGCTCGGTGGTGGATACCGCCGCCCTGACCCAAGCCTTGCGCGACCGCCGTATCTTGGGCGCAGCACTGGATGTCTATGAGGGTGAACCGCAGGTGCCCCCTGCCCTACTCGAACTCGACAATATCGTCCTGATGCCGCACCTGGGATCGGGCTCACAGCATACCCACCGTATGATGGCGAAACTGACCTACGACAATCTGGTTGCCTGGTTCGAGACCGGACGCCCGCTCACACCCATCGTCGAATCTGAGGCCTGGATCAGGGCCGTGTGAAACGGAAAAATTACATCGATTTTCACGAGCAAGCGCCGGTTTTACTTCGGCAACAGATCAAAAAGCCTGATTTTTCGGTGAGAAAAACCGCCGTCCCGCACTTAGGATTGCAGCATCCATAATTCTCGATTGTCGGAGGGGATTCTTCATGACCGCCATCGTTACAGCCGCCCGCAGATGCCTTCTGATGACCGGGTTGTGGCTTCTCCCCACCGCCTCCGTCCAGACCACCATTGCGCAGCCGGCGCCTGCGACCGGCTTGCGGATCGCCACCTTCGAAGCAGATGCGACGCCGCCGATCGGCTACGACATGGGTTATTCGGTGGTCAAAACCATCGGCGAGCCGCTGCGCGCCAAAGGCGTGGTGATCCTGGGCGCCGGGCAGCCGATCATCATGGTGGCGGTTGACTGGGTCAATGTCGACGGAAAGACGCGCGACGAATGGCATGCAACGCTCGCAAAGGCAGCGGGCACTACACCGAACCGGGTCACGGTGCACGCTCTCCATCAGCATGATGCGCCGCGCGGCGATATCGAAATCTTCGAGGAACGGATCAAGCATGGCTTGCCGATACCGGTTCCGGCCGGCGTACCAAGCAAGGGCACCTGGGTGCGCTCGGTCATAACGCGTTCGGCAGCGGCGCTGACGCAGGCGCTGCCCCAGGCTCAACCGGTCACCCATGTCGGCCTGGGCAGGGCGATGGCGGAACGGATCGGCGCGAACCGGCGCATCATGGGCGCCAATGGGCGCGTGTGGATGCATCGCCAATCGACCTATACCAACGAGTATCCGGCGGAAGTCGCCGCGGATATCAAGGTGGACGCCGATGTGGACGGGCATGTCCTGAGCATTCTCCACCCCAAGGAAGCGCAGGAAGCGCCCGAAGGGCTGATCGATCCCTATGTGCGCGTGATCAGCTTCTGGAACGGCAATCGCCCGGTGGCCGCGCTAAACTATTATGCGTCGCATCCCCAGGTGAATTTCGGCAAGGGCATCCCCACACCGGAATTTGTGGGGCTGGCGCGCGAACGGCGCCAGAAGGAAACCGGCGCATTCCAAGTGTATTTCACCGGCGCGGGCGGCAATATCACGGTCGGCAAGTATAATGACGGATCCGAGGGCTCGCGCCAGGAACTTGCCGGACGGATGGAGGATGCCATGCGGCGCGCCTGGACCGGGACCACGCGTTCCCCGCTGACACCAAAGGACGTGGAATGGCGCACCACCGACATCTCGCTTCCCGCCAAATATGGCATGTTCAAGGACGAGGCACGCGCGGTCGCCGCCGACACCAAGCGCCCGGCGAGCGAACGCATTGCGGCTATCAGCAAGTATCTCTCGGCGCAGGGGCTGGAGGATGGCACCACGCTTGCCGTACTGCGCGTGGGACAAGGTTACTCGGTGCACATCCCGGGTGAGAGCTTTGTCCAGTATCAGCTCGGCGCCCAGGCGATCCGCCCGAACAATTTCGTCGCCATGGCGGCCTATGCCGAGGGCTTCGGGTATATCGGCAACAGGGACGCCTATGGCGAGGGCGGTTACGAAATGACCATCTCCAACACCACGCTGACGGCGGAAAAGGTGATCATGGATGGAGTCCGTAAGCTGCTCCAATGATCGAGACGGCCTTAGGAAATGGCGGAGAGGGTAGCGAACGAGTTCAATTTTTTCGAACAGGGGACAACATGATCAACTCATTGAAATTCACTTTCTTGGGCATGGCACTTTGCACTTTCGCGCTGCCCGCCA
>CANFDA010000163.1 GCA_947445215.1 Alphaproteobacteria bacterium
ACGATGGATTTGACCCGGATATTCTCCGACAGGCCCGGCAAGCCGGGGCGAAGGCAGCAGATCCCGCGTACCACCATCTCCACCTTCACCCCCGCCTGGCTGGCGCGGTAGAGGGCGTCGATCATGTGCGGATCGACAAGGCTGTTGAGTTTGACCCAGAGGGCGGCGGGCTTGCCCGCCTTGGCATGCATGATTTCCTGCTGGATGCCTTCGATCAGGCGGCTGCGCAGGGAGGTGGGCGAAATCGACATCTTCTCCATCGCCACCGGCTCGGCATAGCCGGTGATGAAGTTGAAGAGCTGGGCGGCGTCGCGGCCCAGCGCCGGATTGGCAGTGAACAGCGACAGATCGGTGTAGATGCGCGCCGTGTTGGGATGATAATTGCCGGTGCCGAAATGGGCATAGGTGCGCAAGGAGCCGCTCTCGCGCCGCACCACCAGGCTGACCTTGGCGTGCGTCTTCAGCGCGACGAAGCCATAGACCACCTGCACGCCAGCCCGCTCCAGATCGCGCGCCCATTTGATGTTGGCGGCCTCGTCGAAGCGGGCCTTGAGTTCCACCAGCGCGGTGACCGACTTGCCCGCTTCGGCAGCCTCGATGAGCGTCGCCACGATGGGGCTGTCGGAACTAGTGCGATACAGCGTCTGCTTGATCGCCACCACATCCGGATCGATCGCGGCCTGGCGCAGGAACTGCACCACCGTGTCGAAGCTCTCGAAGGGATGGTGAACGATCAGGTCCTTTTCGCGGATGGCGGCGAAACAGTCGCCGCCATGGTCACGGATGCGCCCCGGGAAGCGCGGGATATAGGGCTTGAACTGCAAATCCGACCGCTCCGCCAGGATCAGCTTGGAAAGGTCCGACAGGCCCATCAGGTTTTCAACGATGACGATCTCGCTCTCGTCGAGGTCGAGATGCCCGGCGATGAAGCGGCGGAGCCCGTCCGGCATGGATTTGCTGCACTTCATGTGGATGACGCTGCCGCGCTTGCGGCGCTTCAGCAGCGTTTCGAACAGCAGCACCAGATCTTCGGCTTCTTCTTCGACTTCCACATCGCTGTCGCGCAGGATGCGGAACAGACCCCAGCCGGACACCGACTTGCCGGGGAAGATACTGCCGAAATTCAGCGCAATGACGTCTTCCAGCGGCAGAAAACGGACGCGCTTCTCGCTATCGGGCAAGCGGATGAAGCGGCGCAGCTGCGGCGGCACCGGGATCAGGGCGGTAAAAGCCTTGCCATGACCTTCCAGCTCCAGCGCGATGGTGAAGCCCAGATTGGGAATGAAGGGGAAGGGGTGCGCTGGATCGATCGCTAGCGGCGTCAGCACCGGGAAGATCTGGCTGCGGAACTGCTCCTGCAAATATTCGCGGTCGGCGTCGCTGAGCTCGTCCGCACGCGCCACGATCACCTGCGCGGCGCGCAGTTCCTGGTTGATGCCGGCCCAGATTTTCTGCTGGTCGGCGATCAGACCGCGCGCTGTGCGATCCACCGCCTCCAGCTGCTGCGCCGGATTGAGTCCGTCGGCGGACAGGGTGGTGACGCCTTCCCACACCATGCCCATCAGGCCGGCGACGCGCACCATGTAGAACTCGTCCAGGTTGGTGGCCGAGATGGAGAGAAAGCGCAGGCGCTCGAACAGAGGATGACGGCGGTTGGTGGATTCCTCGATCACGCGGCGGTTGAAGGCCAGCCACGACAGTTCGCGATTGACGAAGCGGGACGGCGAAGCCGGATCGAAATCAATATTGGCGCCGCCATGGGACAGCGCGACGACATCATCGGTCAGAGAGGCATCGGCTGCGTCGTTGGCCAGAATGGGTTCGGGATGCAAGGGCATCCTGGAACTCTGACACGAAAATATGAACGTGTCATGGCAGGGGCGGAGCCAACAATTCCCGGATAAGCGCCAGATTTACCGGCCTTTTTTCCGATAAAGCGCGCGCATCGGCCTGGGCCACGAAGTCCCGGATCGCCGCCGGATCGCGGTCCAGCCGGGCGATCATGGTGCGGATCACCGGCTCCGGCACGGTCAATTGCCGGTCGGCGAACAGCTTGGCCGCCAGACGGGCCAGCAGGCCGTCATCCGGCGCGCCCAGATCGAAGGCCACCAGGGCGCAGTAACGGGAGGCCAGGTCGGGCAGGCCCACAGCCCATGCGGCAGGGGGCGTGCGGCCTGTCAGCAGCAGCGGTGCGCCCTGCTCGAACAGGGCGAAGAGCGCCCGCTCATGCGCCTCACCATTCGCGGAATCAACCTCCTCGACCGCGACCGGACCCGTGGGCGCATCAGCAAGGTCTTGCGCCCGCATCACCGTCGCATGGGCGGCCTGTGCCCAGATCTGCACCAGATGCGATTTGCCGGACGCCGAGGGGCCGTACAGCGCTGCCGCAGGCGCGGGCCAGCCGGGATAGGAGTCGAGAAAGGCCAGCACACGTTCATTGCCTGGCGCGGCCAGGAAATCGGCGCGGGTGAGATTGTTGCGCGGCGGAATAGGCAGGATGAACTGCATCAGGCGGTTCGCCGTCCCGCCCGCATCGCCCGCACCAGGGCGGCGCCATATCCCACCCAGGAAACCAGCGCGAACACCGCGGCAGTGAAAGCGGCGGCGAACAACAGGCGCGGCGCTTTCACATCGAAGGCCAGCAGCAGAAGGCAGACGCCAGCATAGAGGATGTACACCACCGTTGCGACCTTGCCCAGGAACGACGCTTTCATCACCAGCGGCAGGGCGAAGAAATACGACCATACCAGCCCCAGCGCGATGCAAAGATCGCGCAGCACCACCAGCGCCAGCAGCCACCAGGGCGTCACCTCGATCTGCCACAGCGCCAGCAGGCAAAACAGCATCAGCAATTTGTCGGCGATGGGATCGAGCCAGGCGCCAAAGCGCGAGGTGAACTGCCAGCGGCGGGCGATGAAACCGTCCAGCCCATCGCTTAGCCCCGCTGCCACGAACAGAAGCAGGGCGGCGGTGTCGTGCCCCTCAAGGATCAGCCAGCCGGTGAGCGGGGCTGCGGCCAGCCGCAGCAGGGAGAGAAAGTTTGGCAGGTGCTTCAGCACCGGCGCCTCAGGAGGCTGGCGCGAGCAGCCACTGGCCGCCGCGATTGGTGAGCGTCAGTTTGGCTGCGCCCAGCACCTCGCGCAGCTGGTCGGCGGTGCCGGTATAGGCGATCTGCATGCGGGCATAGCCGGTGTCCATCGCCACCAGCGTCACGCCCGTCACCAGCGGCACGCCACCCAGCGAATTCTGCACTTCCGCCCACTGCGCCAGATTGAGGATGCGGA
>CANFDA010000164.1 GCA_947445215.1 Alphaproteobacteria bacterium
AATGGAGGCAATGATCTCGTTAGCTTTGACCACGTGGTGGAGATAGGCACGGCTAAACTGGCGGCAGGCCGGGCATCTACACGTGCCGTCAAGGGGTTCGGGATCCTCGGCAAAGCGGGCGTTCTTGAGGTTGAGGACACCATGGGATGTGAAAGCCTGTCCGTTCCGGCCCGACCGGGTCGGAAGCACACAATCAAACATGTCGACCCCCCGCAGCACGGCGCCAGCAATGTCGCCGGGCTTTCCCACTCCCATCAGGTAGCGTGGTTGGCCGGCCGGCATAAAGGGCACAGTGGCTTCCAGCGTCTCGAACATAGATGTTTGGGGTTCTCCAACAGCCAGCCCGCCCAGGGCATAGCCTTCGAAACCGATCTCGCGCAGCGCCTCCACGGAACGCTGTCGCAGGTCCGGATAGGTTCCGCCCTGGACGATGCCAAAACAGGCCCTTCCCCGGCGTTCCGCTTCGCTCTGAAGGTTGAAGGCGTCACGCGAGCGGCGGGCCCAGCGCATCGAAAGTGCCAGCGATTTTTCAATGACCGGCTTCTCCGCTGGCAGCGCCGGACATTCGTCCAGCACCATCTGGATATCGGAGCCCAGCAGTCGCTGGAGACTCATGGCCCGTTCGGGGGACAGGAATTCGGCATGCCCATCGATATGCGACTGAAAACGGACTCCCTCCTCTGTGATCTTGCGTAAGGATGCCAACGACATCACCTGGAAGCCGCCGCTATCGGTGAGGATGGGACGCGGCCAATCCATAAATCTGTGCAATCCGCCTAACCGCGCGATGCGCTCGGCGCCAGGCCGCAGCATTAGGTGATAGGTGTTGCCCAGGACGATGTCCGCGCCGGTCTCGCGCACGCTCTGCGGCAACATCGCCTTCACAGTGCCGGCGGTGCCCACCGGCATGAAGGCGGGCGTACGGATTTTGCCTCGCGGCGTCTGGACCACACCCATGCGGGCGGCACCATCAGTGGCATGAAGCTCGAAGTGGAAATCGTCGGTCATGACGACCTGATTAGCAGGCAAGCATCGCCATAAGAATAGAAGCGATAATCTTCCCGGATCGCTTCGGCATAGGCGTCGCGCATCACCTCCAGCCCCATGAAGGCGCTGACCAGCATGAATAGCGTGGAACGCGGTAGGTGAAAATTGGTCAGCAGCAGGTCCACGACCCGAAATCGATAGCCTGGTGTGATGAATATGCGAGTGTCGCCGTCGAAAGCCTGGAGCGCGCCAGTGGTGGCAGCGCTTTCCAGGGTGCGCAGCGAAGTGGTTCCGACCGCCATAACACGCCCGCCTGCCGCATGGGCGGCGTTGAGGCGCGCCGCCGTCTCAGCGTTCAGCACCGCGCGTTCGGCATGCATGCGGTGCTGTGCCGTATCCGCCGCCGTTACCGGCAGAAAGGTACCCAGTCCGACATGTAGGGTGACGGTTTCCAGCACCACGCAGCGTTTTGCCAGTGCGGCGACCAGGTCCGGCGTGAAATGCAGCCCCGCTGTCGGCGCCGCCACGGAGCCCTCCTTGCGCGCGAACATCGTCTGATAATCCTGGGCGTCACGTTCGTCCGGCTTGCGCTTACCCACGATATAGGGCGGCAGCGGCATCTCACCCTGGGCCGCGATGGCAGCATCGAGCGCAACTCCGGAAACTACAAAGTCGAGCTCCACCTTGCCCGCTTCGGCGCGCGCCGCGACGGTGGCGGCCAACCCGCCGAACATCAGCGCGTCACCCACAGCTAGCTTCTTGGCAGGCCGCACCAGGGCGGAAAATCGACAGGGCGAAAGGCGGCGATGCAGCAGCACCTCAATCTTTGCCGCGGCTTCGCCGCGCAGGCGCTGCCCTCTCAACCGAGCGGGGATTACGCGCGTATCGTTCGCCACCAGCGCATCTCCAGACTCCAAATATTCCGGCAAGTCGCGCACCTGGCGATGCTCTATGCGGCCATCGGGATGCACCACCATCATGCGCGCGGAATCGCGCGGGGCGGCGGGGCGTAGCGCAATCCGCTCTTCCGGAAGCTCGAAATCAAAAAGGGCGACATCCATTGCCGGGCTTTTAGCATTGCGAACCGTGCCTCAGCCAGAGCATTAGGGTAGATTTGCGTCCCGAATCCGCAGGAGCAGCCATGGCCCATTTCGTGCCGCCGGAAATCTTTCGCAAGATCGTCGAGCACGCCCCGCTGGTCTCGGTAGACTTGGTCCTGTGCGATCCGGACGGCCATGTGCTGGTCGGCCTGCGAACCAACGAACCGGCGCGGGGCGTCTATTTCGTGCCCGGTGGCGTCATCCGCAAGGATGAGACCCTGGACGATGCCTTTGCACGCATCCTGATGACGGAGACTGGGCAGGTCGGTAGCCGCGTCACGGCGCAATTTCTCGGCCCATATCAGCATTTCTACGATACCAACCGGTTCTTCGATCCCGGCTATGGTACGCACTACATAGTACTGGCCTATCGCGTCAGACTGCCGGTACGTCCCCATATCCGTCTGGACGACCAGCACGAAACCATTCGCTGGATGACCCCAGAAGCGATCCTCGCCGCGTCGGACGTGCACGAAAACACCAAAGCTTATTTCCGCCAGGGTCTCAGCCCGCGCTTTGCAGCACGGCGGCGATGATGCGGTCCTGCGTGGCTTCATCCAGATAGGGATGCATCGGCAGACTCGCCACCCTGCCCGACAACCTTTCGCTCACCGGTGTAGGCGCACTGGGATAATGAGCATAAGCCGTCTGCTTCGATAGTGGGATCGGGTAATAGACCCCTATGGGCACGCCCGCGGCTTTGAGATCCGCCTGGAACCTGGCGCGGTCATCCACCTGCAATGTGTATTGCGCCCAGGTCGAGGTGGCACCGTCGATCACGATTGGCGTAACGATATGGTTGGAGCCGAAAAAAGCGTCGTTGTATCGTTTTGCAACTGCGTTGCGTTTCTCAATTTCGTCCGGGAAGACTTTCAGCTTCTCGATCAGGATCGCCGCCTGGATGGTATCGAGGCGCGAATTATAGCCGATATGGACATGTTCATAGCGGTCGGCGCCCTGCCCATGCATGCGCAAGGAGAGCAACAGCTCTCTCAGCGCGTCGTCATTGGTAAAGATGGCGCCGCCATCGCCATAACAGCCCAGCGGCTTGGCAGGGAAGAAACTGGTCGCCGCCGCATCGCCAATGGCGCCGGCCCGCTTGCCGTCTAGCAACCCGCCAAAG
>CANFDA010000165.1 GCA_947445215.1 Alphaproteobacteria bacterium
CCCATGGGCAGATCGCCCACGAATGCCTTGGAGAGCGAGAAGGTATTATAGTCTGTTGAAATACCAACGGTCGCGAACTGAGCCGGAGTGGTCATGTTAATTTCGCGCTCATTCGTCTTCTTGGTACGGGAGTCAAACTGGAAGCCGGCTTTGAATATGGCATTCGCACCGAACAGGTCGCTCTCATTGGTAACGACAGCCTTGCTGGTGTAGGCGGTGGTGTTGTCCACGAGGCTTAGCACGCGAAGCGATGATAACGGCTTGGTGAAGGTGTCGATCGCCGTCACGGGCGTGCCCGCCTGGTAGCGGGTTGGTCCTGATAGCTGTAGGGTGGTGAACAGCACCGGAACACTCCGGCTTTGATCGGTGACGTCATAAGCCACAGTCGGGCGGGCAGTGCGGGTTGAAGGACTGTCCCAGCGTGCCTCACCCACTACCGAGCGGTCGTCCACTGATTCCGTGAAGTTGCCCAGCCAGGTGAAATTCCAGTTGCCGTCCAGCTGGTGATCGCCTGTCAGTGTGTTGGTGAAAACCGACTGGCGGAAGGCGCGCAAAGTCGAGCGCTGGTTGATGTCGACGCCATAGAGTGTGCCTTGAAGAGGCTTGTTACCGACGCAGACATCGGCATAGCCGGTGGTTGCTGGCGTAGGGTTTACCGCCGCAGCGCAGGTGGCAGTATTCGCAACCAAATCCGCCTGGCGGTCATCGGCGTCGATAATGTAATTGTCGCGGGCCTCGTCATCCAGGAAGATTGTGTAGAGCGAGCGCGCCGAAATGGTGTTGGCATTGTTTATTTGCCAGTCTATGCGGCCCGACAGCGAGATATTGCGTCGCATTAGGCGATATAGCTTGTTCTCGAATTCACGCGGCCAGAAGCGGGTGGCATAACCAGGGGACTGGTCCTGGGTCACCTGCTCCCAGTCGATCTCAAAATTGTCGGTGATCATGTTGCGCTGGTAGTAACTGGCAGAAACCAGCCAACCGACCGCGCCGATGCGGTCTGAGAGCACGGCGGAAAGTTCGGTCTCGCCGCGGCCGCCCTGCGGGGCATAGCCACCGCCCGCCTTGCCGGCGAAGTGGAAGCCCTCATAGTCGAAGGCCGAGCGGGTGATGATGTTGACATTGCCCGAAACGGTCTCGCCCGGCATGTCCGGCGTCACCGCCTTGGAAACCACGATCTGGGCGGCGATGGCCGACGGCACAGTGTCGAAGCGCGCTTCACGGCCTTCGGGGCTCACCACGTTTATGCCGTCGAAGGACAGCGTGGTCCAATAATTGGGTGCGCCGCGCAGGCTGATGTAGCGGGCCTGGCCCTGGTCGCGCTCGACCGCGACGCCGGGCAGGCGGCTGGTGGCCTGGGCGATGTTCTGGTCAGGCAGGCGGCCGACGGAGTCCGAGGCTGCAACCGTGACCAGAGAGTCCGAGTTCTTCTGCAACGCCAGCGCCGAGGCTTCGGATTCGGCGATAGGGCGGCTGCCGCTGACCTGGACTTCCTCGAAGGCAACTTGGGCTTGCGCCTGAGCGACAGAGAGTATGGCTGCGGCACCGCAAAGCAAAAGACAACGCAAGCGCGAGCTGGAAAGTCCGGTCATTTAAAATTACCCCAGTGGTGAAATCTTGTGACCTGGGTCGTACGGGGCGCAAATGTCGGATACGCTCTAGTTTTGCGAAGTATTTACGTCGCGGCTGTGCTAAAAGCGCGCACTCATCGTTGGAATAACGTCCACTGGCACCGCAGGCCACAGTCTGGCCGCCAGATCAGAGCGCACTGCCGCGTCGCACAATACTGTCTGGCAAAAGTGAGCCGGAAAACAATCAGGGAAAACGCCAGAATGAAGAATTTCGTAGCGGTCACGATCTTGTCCACGCTGTTCGCGGCCTCCGCCGCGCTGGCGCAGTTTGGCGCCGACCCCAACATCGTTTCGCCGGTCGCCATGAGCACCAAGCCGCCCGCCGGCCTGAAGCAGCTGCCCTATCGTTTCGTCGACCAGCCCCAGCCGATGTCGGGCCAGAAGTTCGGCAACGTCTCCGCCGTGGCGCTGACCCCCAAGGGCAATCTGCTGGTCTATAACCGCAACGCCGCCATGATGATGGTGGAGTATGATCCCAGCGGAAAATTCATCCGCACCTTCAATCCCAACATCGCCATCAACACCCATGGCATGCGGGTTGACCGTCACGGCAACATCTGGGTCACAGACAGCTTCCTGAACGTGGTGTGGAAGCTCAAGCCCAATGGCGAGCCGGCCATGGCGGTGGGCGCGCGCGGCGAAGTCGCCAAGTGGGACGACACCAAGTGGAACGGCATGTTCAATCAGCCGATGGATATCGCCTTCGACAAGGATGACAATTTCTATGTCGTGCAGGGTCATGGCGGCACCTCGTCGCCGGGCGCCTGCACCTGGTGCGCCACCTACAACAACATTGTGCCGCCGGTTACGCAGGGCTCCGATCCACGCGTCTTCAAGTTCGACAAGAACGGCAAGTATGTCAGCAGCCTGGCGCTGCCCCATGCCGACGGCACCTATGGCACCATTCACAGCGCCATCGTCACCACCAAGGGCGAGCTGTGGGTCACCGACCGTCAGCTGGGCAAGATCATAGTGCTGGACACCAACCTCAAACGCCTGCGCGAAATCTCGCAGCCCAACCTGACCAGTGGCCTGTTCGAGGATGCCAAGGGCACCATCTGGCTGTCGTCAGGCATGGATGGCCTGATCTTCCAGCTCGACGCCGTCGGCAAGATGATCGGCTATCACGGCAATCCGGGACGCGACAATCCGAACGCACAGGCCGCCGGCCGGTCCGACCTGATCGGCGAGTCCCATTACCTCGCGGTGACGCCGGACCAGAAGACCATCTACATCGCGGATTCCATCAACGGCAAAGTGCTGCGGCTGGAACGCGACTGACGAGGAAATGGGGCGCGGCCCAAATTGACCGGCCCCAAATGAGTGGTCCGACCTGAATTATAGTTTTGACAACTTAGAAGATTAGTTTGTCCGTCGTCAAAACATTTGGGACAGTCGAGGGCATAATTTAAGGAAGCATTGGCCTCATCTGATTGGTTGATCTTATGCGGCGATCTTTTGGTGAAGCAAGCGTCTTTTAGTAATGGTGTTTCGTTTGATGCGTGCACGTTCGAG
>CANFDA010000166.1 GCA_947445215.1 Alphaproteobacteria bacterium
ACTGACGCCGGCGATCAGCACGGCCATGCCGATGTGGGCCATGGTCATGCCGTGTGCTGACCGCGGCAGATTGCTGATGCGTTGCCAGGTTCCGGCGCGCGTGATTTTCACGCGGTCAACCCATTCGCTCAAGCTTGCGACCGCGAGCCACGCCGCCATGGCCAGCCCGCCCGCACCGGCGATGTCCACCGCTCGCACGCCGTTGATGAGCAGGGACACGGCACCCATGGCGACGGCCGCCGCCGCCGCGAATTTCAAGCGCGACAGTGCGCCGGCAAGATCGCCGCGCTTCCACGCTAGCCGCGGTCCAATGGCCATGACGATGATCAACGGAATCATCAAGGGGACGAAGACGCCGTTAAAGTACGGCGGTCCCACCGAGATTTTGTTCTCGCTCAGGACTTCGGTGAAGAGCGGATAGAGCGTGCCCAGAAGCACCGTTGCGGCGGCGGTGCTAAGCAGAAGGTTGTTGATGAGCAATCCGCCTTCGCGCGAGATCGGCGCGAACAATCCGCCGCCCTCCATCTGGGGCGCGCGCACCGCATAAAGAATGAGGGATCCGCCGATGGCAACAGCCAGAAGAACAAGGATGAAAATGCCGCGTGTGGGATCAGAGGCAAACGAGTGCACCGAGGTCAGAAGGCCCGAGCGCACGATGAAGGTGCCAAGCAGCGCCAGCGAAAACGTGATGATGGCCAGCAGAATTGTCCAGCTCTTCAACGCTTCGCGTTTTTCGACGACGATTGCCGAATGCAAGAGCGCTGTTCCCGTGAGCCAAGGAATGAACGACGCATTTTCAACCGGATCCCAGTACCACCAACCACCCCAGCCCAAGGTGTAATAGGCCCACCAGCTGCCAAGCCCGATGCCCGTAGTCAGAAACATCCAAGCCGCGAGGGTCCAGGGCCGCACCCAGCGGGCCCAGGCGGCATCGACGCGGCCTTCGATCAGGGCCGCCACCGCGAACGAGAAGGCCATCGAGAAGCCGACGTAGCCCATGTAGAGAATCGGCGGATGCATGGCGAGCCCGGGATCCTGGAGCGCGGGGTTTAGGCCCATGCCTTCTTCCGGCGCCGGCAGGATGCGCAGGAAGGGGTTGGAGGTGAACAGAAGGAAGGCGAGGAATCCCACGCCGATCATGCCCTGCACGGCGAGTGCCCGGGCCCTCAAGGCCGGCGGCAGATTCCCGCCGAAGACGGCGACGCTGGCGCCGAAAATTGCCAGGATGCTGACCCACAGCACCAGCGAGCCCTCATGGTTACCCCAGACACCGCTGATCTTGTAGAGCAGCGGTTTGGCGGTGTGCGAATGTTGGTAGGCCAAGGTCACCGAGAAGTCCGACACCAGGAAGGCGTGAATCAAGGTCGCGAAGGCCGTCAGGATGAGCGCCAATTGCACCAGGGCCGCCGGGCTGGCCACGGCCATCCAGGCGGCGTTATTTCGTGACGCCCCGACCAGGGGAACAACCGATTGAATCAGCGCCACCACCAGGGCGAGGGCGAGGGCGAAATGGCCGATTTCTATGATCATCGAGGAACCTAAGGGTTGGGTGTATTTGGGCTCGCCGGCGCCGTCGATGTTGGCTTCAGGTCGGTTGTCGGCATTCCGCCGGCTTTCCCCTCACCCTCATTCCAACGCCCACTTTTCTTCAGGGCGTCTGCGACCTCGCGCGGCATGTAATTTTCGTCGTGTTTGGCAAGAACCTCGCGGGCGACAAATACGCCGCCCGGTCCCATGCTGCCCTCGGCGATAACGCCCTGGCCCTCGCGGAACAGATCCGGCAGGAGGCCGCGGTATTGAACCTTCAGGGTCGCATTCATATCGGTCACGGCAAAGCTGATGTCTTCGCCGTTCTTGACGACGCTGCCGGCCTCGATCAGGCCGCCAATGCGGATGCGCTGTTCGGGTGCCAGCTGACGCGTCGCCACCTCGGTGGGGCTGAAGAAAAACACGATGTTGTCTTGAAAGGCCGTCAGCACCAGCGCGGTGCCGACGCCCAGACCCAAAAGGCCGAGCATGACGAAATAGATGCGACGTTTTTTGCGGGTCATAACGAGCTTTCCCCTCCACGCCGTGCACTGCGCAAGGCCTCGAACTCGCGTTCGCGGGTCTTCAGATCGCGCAGGGTGAAGAAGAGAATCCCGCCCAACGCCACAGCCGCAAGTCCGTAGGCCGGCCAAACCCAAGCCGCGTATCCGCCCATGTCGAGATATTTCAGGATTGCGTCCATGGTCATTACTCCGCCGGCTGCGCGGCTTGATTGACGGCCACCTGGCTCATGCGGGCATTGCGGATTTTCGCCGCCAGAAGTTCGCTGCGTAACCGCAGGACTAGCACAGCCACGTAGTAACTTGTGAAGGCGCCCAGCATTAGAAACAGCGGCAGCAAAATGGAACCGTCGACCGTAAAGCCCGTCATCTTGATAATCGACGGTTGGTGCAGCGTGTTCCACCACTCGACGGAGAAATGAATGATCGGCAGGTTCACCGAGCCGACCAGCGCGAGGATGGCCGCGGCCTTGTCGCCGCGTTCGGAATCTTCGAAGGCATCGCCCAGCGCCAGATAGCCGAGATAAAGGAAAAAGAGAATCAAGGTCGACGTCAGCCGCGCGTCCCACACCCAAAAGGTGCCCCACATGGGCTGACCCCAAAGCATGCCAGTGAGCAACGTAAGCGCCGCGAAGCTCGCCCCCATAGGCGCCGAAGCTTTCGCGACCAGGTTGGCCATGGGATGCCGCCAGATCAGGAAAGCGGCGCTACCGCCGGCCATGGCGCTGTAGACCACCATCATCATCCATGCCGACGATACGTGGATGTAGAAAATCCTGACCGTTTCGCCTTGCTGGTAGTCGGGGGGTGAGGTGACCAGGGCAACCGGCAGACCGACCAAGAACAGAATGGCGCTCAGGCCCGCCGCCCAGGGGTAGATGGCGTTGGCAATGCGCATGAACTGCGTTGGGTTGGCGAACCGGTGCATCGTTTTTCCTTAACGGAGCCGATGGTTTATCTCGGGGGCCCCAAACCTTCCACAGGAAACAGCCACGCTAGCTCGTATAGCTCCTAATATAGGCGCCAGGCGGGCAAATCCGAGCCCAATTCCCC